>NZ_JBIWLW010000037.1:0-83392 GCF_044766385.1 Streptomyces sp. NPDC102274
CCACAAGCTCGCCGGCCAGGGGCACAGACAGCGACGCCAGGTCTCTAGACGCTTCCACGGCCAGCCCAACGACGAATCCGCCATCAGGTCACTGACTGCGGAAATACCCCAAGTAGTTCAGTCAACAGGTAGAAGTTCGAATCCTGCTCGGCCGTAGAGCTGCCTCATGATCTTCTTAAAAGTTACGTGGAATCTGCCGGGGTGATCATGTCTCCCTGGTGCAACCACGGACTTGGGATCGCGGAGAACGCGCCGTCGTGGATGCGCAGGGCGAGACGGTCGCGGTGCAGGACGTCGAGCACGTCAAGGATGTGCTGGGTGCCGCGTACGAGGCGGAACATCTCGGAGATGTCCACGGCGTCGCCCGGCCGCGCGTACGTCAGCAGCTCGGCGAACTTCGGGCGCTGGAGCGGGTGGAGGCGGCTGGAGGTGCCGGGCTCCTCCTCGAAGACGACCGGGTCCTCGATCCCGGCCTCGTCCAGGACGAGGTTCTGACGGTCGGTCGACTGCTGGTCGGTCGACACCCCCTTGTAGACCAGGTTGGCCATGCCGCTCCCCGTGTCGGTGGTCGCATTCGACCCTAGCTGTCAGCAAACCCTGTCATCAGCCACCATCGGATCTCATTGGATCTGAGCCGTCGTCACCCCGTTATCCCTCTCGCCGGTAGCGCTCAGCAATTATGGCCACTGCCCCCAGAGGATCGTTAGCGATCTCCGTCGCCGAGAAGTAGATATTTCCCTTCACCTCTGGGTACTTCATGCAGATGTCGAGGTGTCGGGATAGTTCGGTAGGGTTCTGCCAGCCCTTTGGCTGCGCTGGATCGCCCACCTTGTAGAGCGCTTCGCCCACGTAGAGGTCGACGCCCGTACCCCTCACAACGTCCGCCCACCAGTCGACCAAGACCGTGTAGTTCGCAGGAACCTGCAGGTCAAGCGGTTGCGCCAACCAGTAGAGCTGCGGGACGATGTAGTCGATCCAGCCCTTCTTGACCCAACCTCGGGTGTCGGCGTGCAGATCGTCGTACGTCTGCACCCCGGCCCGGGTGTCGGAGCCGAGCGGGTCCGTGGCGGCGTTGCGCCACACCCCGAACGGGCTGATCCCGAACCGCACCCGCTTCTTGATCTTCTTGATCCGCCCGGCCGTCTCCCGCACCAGTCGGTCGGTGTTGTCCCGCCGCCAGGCCGCCTTGTCCGGGAAGCCGGCGCCGTACCGCTCGTACTCCGCGTCGTCCTCGAAGACCTGTCCGGCGACGGGATACGGATAGAAGTAGTCGTCCCAGTGCACGGCGTCGATGTCGTACCGGCTGACCGCGTCGAGCATCGCGTCCTGGACGAACGTCCTGACCTCGGGCAGCCCGGGGTTGTAGTAGAGCTTCCCGCCGTACGGCAGCACCCAGTCCGGGTGGACCCGGGCCGGATGTGTCGCGATGAGCCGCGAGGGGTCGGTGTGGTTGGCGACCCGGTACGGGTTGAACCAGGCGTGCAGCTCCAGTCCGCGCGCGTGTGCCTCCCGTACCGCCGTGCCCAGCGGGTCCCAGCCGGGATCCTTGCCCTGGGTGCCGGTGAGGTACTGCGCCCAGGGCTCGTACGGCGAGGGCCACAGCGCGTCCGCCGTGGGCCGTACCTGAAAGACCACGGCGTTCAGTCCGCGGGCGACCGCCGTGTCCAGATGCCGGAGCAGCTCGGCCTTCTGCCGGTCGGCGGTGAGCCCCGGCACGGAGGGCCAGTCGCGGTTGACGACGGTCGCGATCCACATCCCGCGCAGCTCCCGGCGCGGAGCGTGCCGCCGCGGTACGGACGCGGCGACGGCCGCCACGTCCCCGGCCGCGACCAGGGAGGTCACCACCCCCGTGGCCGCCGCCACGAACTCTCTTCTGCCGATCTGCCCCATGCGCCGTCCCCTGCGTCCGGTCCGCGCGGCCGGGGCACCCGAACCCGGCCCGCCGTACGGGCTCAGCATGCCCGCCCCGGCACCCCGTCCACACACTCCGGCGGAGTAACGTCCTGTCCCGAGGCGGGCGCCGGAATCGCACGGGGGACCTGCCGGGACACGGAGACCAGCGAAAGGCACGATGTGACCGACACCCTGACCGATATCGCCCGCGTCGGAGTGGTGGGCTGCGGCCAGATGGGCGCAGGCATCGCGGAGGTCGCCGCGCGCAGCGGCCTGGAGGTCAAGGTCGCCGAGACCACCGGCGAGGCCCTGGAGATCGGCCGTACCCGGCTGCAGAACTCCCTCTCGAAGGCCGCGGAACGCGGCAAGATCACCGAGGCGGAGCGGGACGAGGCGCTCGGCAGGCTCAGCTTCACCACGGACCTCGGGGAGTTCGCCGACCGCGATCTCGTCATCGAGGCCGTCGTCGAGAACGAGCAGGTCAAGACGGAGATCTTCCAGGTGCTCGATCAGGTCGTGACGCGTCCCGACGCGATCCTGGCCTCCAACACCTCCTCCATTCCGCTGGTCAAGCTGGCCGTCGCGACCTCACGTCCCGACCAGGTCATCGGCATCCACTTCTTCAACCCGGCGCCGGTGCAGAAGCTGGTGGAGCTGATCCCCGCGCTCACGACCTCCGACGAGACGATCAAGCGCGCCGAGAGTGTGGTCCAGGGGGTGCTGGGGAAGCACGCGATCCGCGCCCAGGACCGCTCGGGGTTCGTGGTGAACGCGCTGCTGATTCCGTATCTCCTCGCCGCGATCCGGATGTTCGAATCGGGGATCGCGAGCCGCGAGGACATCGACAACGGGATGGAGCTGGGCTGTGCCCATCCGATGGGCCCGCTCAAACTCTCGGATCTGATCGGTCTGGACACCGTCGCGTCGGTCGCCGATTCGATGTACGCGGAGTTCAAGGAGCCGCTGTACGCGGCGTCCCCGCTGCTCCAGCGCATGGTGGACGCGGGCAGGCTGGGCCGCAAGACGGGCGCGGGCTTCTACTCCTACGGGTGACGGTTACGGAGGGTGGCGAAATTCGCACGGCGTGTGCGAAGGGTGCTCGCATATGCGATTCACACACCCTGCTGCCCCGCGCACAAGGGGAGTTGACTCGGTTCCGCTTGGTCCCGGCATCGCCGGGACCGGGCGAAGAACCGTTGCACGACTTTCCCGAACAGGAGCGGATTCGTGACCACCTCCTCTGACCACTCCGTGGTCGGCGAAGAGTGCGCCGAGTTACGGCGCAGCCTCGACGTCGGTCTCGCCAGAACCGACGGCAGGCTGGCGTTACTGGCCCAGCGCAACGACCAGACCGACAAGGATGTGACCGATCTGGCCGCGCGCGTCGCGGCCCTGGAGCACGCCAGGTGGCCGCTGCCCGCCGTGGCGGCGCTCTGCTCGCTCGGAGCGCTGGCGGTGGCGGTCTGGCAGCTCCTGGGCCGCTAGGACCCTAGGGCGTGAAGGCAGGCACAGAACACCTACCCCAGCCTCAAGTGATGGAGCATCAGCAGCCCGGCCGTCATATTGGCGGCCGGGATCTCACCCCGGGCGATCATGTCGGGCACCAGCTTGAGCGGGATCCACTCCCGGCGCGAGGACTCGAAGTCGTCCTCGGGATGCCCGATGTACGTGGCGTCCTCCGCCCAGTAGAGATGGTGCCTGGCGTCGGACAGACCGTTGGACGGCTCGACCGTGAGCAGATGCCGGAGCGGTCCCGGGCGCCACCCGGTCTCCTCCTCCATCTCCCTGGCGGCCGCGGTCTCGATGTCCTCGCCGTCCTCGACGACCCCCGCGGCCAGCTCCCAGCCCCAGCTGTCGGTGATGAAGCGGTGCCGCCAGAGCATCAGCACCTCGTTGGCGGAGTTGACCGCGGTCGCCACGGCGACCGGGCGGAGCCGGATGAGGAAGTGGTCCAGATGCCGGCCGTCAGGGAGTTCGACGTCCGCGAGATTGACGCGGAACCAGCGGTTCTCGTAGACGGTCTGTTCGCTAAGTTTCGTCCACTGCACGTTTCTGCCACCTTCCGACAAGTTGATGGCAATATCGCAGCAGCAGTCTCGGCGAACGGGAACGTGCTGGGGGCTCATAAAGGGGCTCACAGAGGAACGCGCAGCGCGCCTTCGATGAGTTCCGCCGTCTCCTCCGCGTCCGTGGATCCGCTGGCCACCAACTGTTCCCGTACGGCGCGCAACCGGTCTCGCAGGCGCTGGGACTCCATCCCCCGTGCGCGCTCGGCCATTTCGGCCGCTGTTCTGGCGGCGCGGTCGGCCTCGCCCTGCCGTAACTCGATATGGCTGAGCATCGCGAGCCGGTGGACCCGGCCGCGATCGTGCGCCGGGGTGTCCACGGCCGCCGCCGCGTGCGCCCGCGCGGCCGCCAGATCCCCGAGGCTGAGCAGCGCCTCCGCCACCTGTACATTCACCAGGCCCGGCTGTACGTAGCCCGTCTCGTCCGGCTCGTGGCCCGGCCGGATGCGCTCCGCCTCCGTCTCGGCGCGCCGGATACAGCCGAGCGCCCCGCTGCTGTCACCGAGATGCGCATACGACTTGGCCTGCATCGCGTGCAGATCGGCGGCGAGCGCCGGGGTGATCTGGCGCCCGGCCGTCCGCAGCGCCGCCTCGGCGAACGCCACGGCCTGGCGGTACTCCCCCATGTGCAGCGACTGGTTGACCAACAGCGCGATCACATACGCGCCGAGGCCCCGGTCGCCACTCGCCTTGGCCAGCCGCAGCGCCTGATGGAAGTAGCGCTGGGCGAGCCCATGGGCGTCCGAGTCGTAGGCGCAGATACCGGCCACCGCGACCAGACCGCCGGTGGCGCGGTGCAGTTGGCGTCCCAGCTCGTCGCTGTACCCGCCGCGCAGCAGCGGAGCGGTCTCGGCGTTGAGGAAGCGGACGATCCTGGCGCGGGTGGCGACTCCGCCCGCCCGCCGGTACATCAGCTCGTAGTGCGCCCTGGCCGACCGCAGCAGCTTGATGTCGGCCGGGCCGACCTTGTTGCGGCCACTGCGGGAGACATCGGCGTCCTCGGGAGGATTCTCCCACTCCCAGACGGGCATCACGGCGGGCGTGCCGGTGACGGTGGGGGCGCCCACTATGTGCGGACGTTGCTGTTCGTCGCAGCGCCACAGCGCGGTGGCCCGCTCCACGAAACCGGAGAGCGGCGTGCCGTGCGGTACGAGCGACTCCCCCGTCACCCCGAGCCCGATGTCGTCCAGCGTGAGCGAGCGGTGCAGCCGCTCGCCCAGCACCGCGCAGATCAGGTCGGGCACTTGGCCGCGTGGCCGCTGTCCTTTCAGCCACCGTGAGACGGCGGTGTGTTCGTAGCGCAGGGCGAGACCTCTGGCCCGGCCCGCCTGGTTGACCCGGGCGGCGAGACCGGCATGGGAGATACCCGCCTCGTCGAGCAGAGAATCGAGCAGAGAATTGGGGTGCATGAGTGCCCCTCCGGTGGCTCGGCCGAACCAGCGTAATGGAACGGGAAACGCACGGGGTGTGAACGTAATGCCCGGAAACGGGCCCCGTGCACCCTCCCACCGGGATCGCGTGACCGGTTGACTGAATCGCCTCGCAAAAGAGGCGCCGGGCCGCCGGCTCCCCCTCGTACAGTGCGGTGGCCCGCAACCGCGCCGTCCGCCCTGTCGACCTGCCCGACACTCCGCGGCAGGGCGGACGGCACGTGTACGAGGCGGGGAAGCCGGGCATCCGTCGGGGCCCTCCGGCAGGGGTCGTTCGACGGGGGGTGGTCGCCGGTCATCTCGGGCCGGGTGCGTGGGTGGTGGGTTCCCTCGCGGGGACCCACGTACGGCACAGGCCCGGTCCGCCGGGCTGCGCCGGAACGCGTGAGGAATCGCCCACCGGTGGGCGGTCGTTGCGCAGCACGAGCAGCGCCATGTCGTCGGCGATCCGCCCGCCGGTGTGCCGCAGCAGCGCCGCGTGGACCTGGCGCACCACGACGGCGGGCGCCAGGGGCGGGCCCGCGGCGGTCTCCGCCAGCGCTTCCTCCAGTGCGAAGAACCGCCCCGCGGAGTCCCTGGCGTCCTCCGCCCCGTCGGTGTGCAGGAACAGCGCCTCACCGGGCAGCAGCGGACCGCAGTGATACGGCAGCAGATCGACGGGCAGCGGAAAGGCGCCCAGCGGCGGCAGCGGCTCGCCGGAGGCCAGCCGGGCGGCGCCCCGGCCGAGCCGATAGGGCCAGGGATGGCCGCAGTTGAGGGCCCGTACCTCCGCGTCCGCCCCGATCTCCAGCAGCAGTACGGTGACGAACTCCTCCGCCGACAGGGAGTCCGGCTCCTGGCCCGCGGCGGTGGGCGGCTCCTGACGCGCCAGGTCCCGCAGATGGCGCTGGTGGGCCCGGTCGAGCCGGCGCAGGACGCCGTCGAGCTCGGCCTCGTCGTGGGCCGCTTCCCGGAAGCTGCCGAGGACCGCGGCCACCGCCCCGATGGCGGGCAGTCCGTGGCCGCGCACATCCCCGATGACGACCCGCACCCCGTAGGCCGTGGCCACCGCCTCGTACAGATCGCCGCCGACATCGGCGCCGCGCGAGGCGGAGAGCTGGCGTGCGGAGAGCGCGAGACCGTCCAGCCGGGGCGGCAGGGTCCTGATCAGCACCTCCTGGGCGGCCCGCGCCACGGCCTTGACCTCCCGCAGCTCCCGCGCCGCCCGCCGCCGTACGCGGATCAGCAGATACGCCACCACCAGCAGGAAGACGACACAGGTCACGATGCGCGAGAGCAGGTCGTCGCGGTCCGCCGCCGGGCGGGTCAGCTCCCAGGTGATCACCGCTGTGAGCAGACCGCCCGGGATCGCGCATTCGACAAGGCCCCAGGAGGCCGACGCTTCCGCCTGCGCGTCCTCTGTTGCCTTGGTCCGATTCATCCGTCGGCCTCCCTCGGCCGCCCGGCCGCTAAGCCGTGGGGCGTACATCGACCGTCTCGGCCGGATCGATTGTGTCGATCACGGAAGCCCCATGACGTGACACGCCAGGACTTCTCACCCGAATGAGTGAGGGGCGCATCCGGTGATCCGGATGCGCCCCTCACAGGCCGAGAGCCAGTACAACGACGGCGCGCGGCAGGGTGGTCACGCGCCGCGCAGGACCGCCCCGGTCCGTTCGGCGGCGAGCGCGACGGCCGCGTCACGGGCCGCCGTGGCCTCGTCGACCGTCAGTGTGCGGTCGGCGGCGCGGAAACGCAGGGCGTAGGCAAGGGACTTGTGTCCCTCGCCGATCTGCTCGCCGGCGAAGACATCGAACAGCCGCAGCGACTCCAGGAGTTCCCCGGCGCCCTCGCGCAGCGCCCGCTCCACCTCCGCGGCCGGGACCTCGCTCGGTACGACAAGCGCAACATCCTGCGTGGCCACCGGATAGGTGGAAATCCGCGGCGCCTCGATCACGCCGGTGCCCGCGCGCTCCAGCAGATCGAGATCGATCTCCATGGCGCAGGTCCGCTCCGGCAGCCCGAGCGCCTTCACGACGCGCGGATGCAGCTCTCCGGCGTGCCCGAGGAGCGTCTCCTCACCGTCCACGGCGGCGAACAGCGCCGCGCAGCGGCCGGGGTGCCACGGCTCGTACTGCTCGGCCCGTACGGTCAGTTCGGCCCCGGCCTCGCGGGCGACGGTACGGGCCGCCTCGACGGCGTCCGCCCACTCCGCGGGACGTCCCTCACCCCACCAGCCGGCCTGCTCGCGCGCCCCGGCCAGCACGACGGCGGCGTGCCGCGGCTGGCGCGGCAGCGCGGCGTCGAGCGTGGCCACTTCCTCGTCGGTCGGCCGCCGGTCGACGGGCAGCCGTACCGGCACGCTCTCGTGGCCGGTGGGCAGGAAGACCAGTCCGGTCTCGAAGAGCGCCAGATCGTGCGAGCCCCGGCCGTCGTTGCGCCGCAGCGCCGTGAGCAGGCCCGCCAGCAGCGTGGTGCGCAGCGCGGGCTCCTCGTCGGACAGCGGGTTGACGAGTGTGACCGTACGGCGCCGGTCGTCGTCGGCCGACAGCCCGAGGGCGTCGAGCACCGCGTCGCCGACGAACGGGTAGTTCAGCGCCTCGACATAACCGGCGCCGGCCAGGGCGCGCCCGACACGGCGGTGCAGCCGCTGGCGCTCGGTGAGACCGCGGCCGGACGGCGGGGTGGGCAGCGTCGACGGGAGGTTCTCGTACCCCTCCAGCCGGATGACCTCCTCGGCGAGGTCATTGGGCTCGCCGAGGTCGGGGCGCCAGGACGGGACGGTGACGACCAGCTCGTCCTGGCCGTAGACGTCGCAGCCGATCTGCTGGAGCCGCCGTACGACCGTCTCCCTGCCGTACTCGACACCGGCGACCCGGTCGGGGTGGTCGGCGGGCATGGCGATGGTGTGCGGCGCCGAGGGCGCGATGATCTCCGTGACGCCGGCCCCGGCGGAGCCGCCGGCGAGGAGCACCAGCAGGTCCACGGACCGCTGCGCGGCGGCGGACGCGGCCTCCGGATCGACCCCGCGCTCGAAGCGCTTGGACGCCTCGGAGGCCAGCTTGTGGCGGCGCGCGGTACGGGCGATGGAGATCGCGTCGAAGTGCGCGGCCTCGATCACCACGTCGGTGGTGCCCTGGGCCTCGCCCGTCGACCCGAGGGAATCGGACACAGCGGGCGTGGTGTCGGCGATCTCGGTGTGCGCGCCGCCCATCACGCCCGCGAGGCCGATGGGCCCGCGGTCGTCGATGATGACCAGGTCCTGGGCGTCCAGCACCCGCTGGACGCCGTCGAGCGTGGTGATCTTCTCCCCGGCGTGGGCACGGCGGACGCCGATCGCGCCCTCCAGCCGGGAGCGGTCGTACGCGTGCAGCGGCTGGCCGAGCTCCAGCATCACGTAGTTGGTGATGTCGACCGCGAGCGAGATCGGCCGCATCCCGGCCTTCTGGAGCCGACGGCGCAGCCAGATGGGGCTGTGCGCCTCCGGGTCGAGGCCGGTGACCGTACGGGCCGTGAAGCGGTCGCAGCCCCTCGGGTCGGCGATCTTCACGGAGTGGCCGTACGAGTTCGGCGCGGGCACGTCGAGCAGCGCGGGGTCGCGCAGGGTCAGTCCGTACGCGATGGCGGTCTCGCGGGCGACTCCGCGCAGCGAGAGGCAGTAGCCGCGGTCGGGGGTGACGGCGATGTCGAGGACCTCGTCGACCAGCTCCAGGAGCGCGATGGCGTCGGTGCCGACCTCGTACTCGGGCGGGAGCACCACGATGCCGTCCTCGCCCCAGCCAGAATTGCCGCCCATGCCCAGCTCGTCGGCGGAACAGATCATTCCGTGCGAGTTCCTGCCGTATGTCGTGCGCGCGGAGATCGCGAAGTCACCGGGGAGGACGGCGCCGGGGAGGACCACGACGACCTTGTCGCCGACGGAGAAGTTCCGCGCGCCGCAGACGATCTCCTGCGGCTCGCCGGTGCCGTTGGCCGTGCCGACATCCACCGTGCAGAAGCGGATGGGCTTCTTGAAGCCCTCCAGCTCCTCGATCGTGAGCACCTTGCCGACGACGAGGGGGCCCTTGAGGCCCGCGCCGAGCTGATCGACGGTCTCGACCTCCAGACCCGCGGAGACGAGCTTGGCCTGAACGTCACGGCCGGTCTCCGTCGCCGGCAGGTCGACGTACTCCCGCAGCCAGGAAAGCGGGACGCGCATCAGATCTCCATCCCGAACGGCCGGGTGAACCGGACGTCACCCTCGACCATGTCTCGCATGTCTTCGACGTTGTGGCGGAACATCAGCATCCGTTCGATCCCGAACCCGAAGGCGAATCCGCTGTACTTCTCGGGGTCGACGCCGCAGGCGATGAGCACCTTGGGGTTGACCATGCCGCAGCCGCCCAGCTCGATCCAGCCCTCGCTGCCACACGTGCGGCAGGGCCGGTCGGGGTTGCCGACCGAGGCGCCCCGGCACACGTAACAGACCATGTCCATCTCGGCGGACGGCTCGGTGAAGGGGAAGTAGTTCGGGCGCAGCCGGGTCTTCATGTCCGCGCCGAAGAGCGCCTGGACCATGTGGTCCAGGGTGCCCTTGAGGTCGGCCATGGTCAGGCCCTCGTCGACGGCGAGCAGCTCGATCTGGTGGAAGACCGGGGTGTGCGTGGCGTCCAGCTCGTCGGTGCGGTAGACCCGCCCCGGGCAGACGACGTACACGGGCGGCTCGCGGTCGAGCAGAGCACGCGCCTGGACCGGGGAGGTGTGGGTGCGGAGCACCACACCCGATTCATCGCCCGAGCCCGCGGCGGAGCCGCTGTCGGAGACAGCTTCGGGGCCCTGGACGAAGAAGGTGTCCTGCATCTGGCGCGCCGGGTGGTCGGGCACGAAGTTGAGCGCGTCGAAGTTGAACCACTCCGCCTCGGCCTCGGGGCCCTCGGCGACCTCGTAGCCCATGGCCACGAAGACATCCGCGACCCGTTCCATGAAGCCGGTCAGCGGGTGGCGGGCGCCGGGCGGGGTGCGGTCGTACGGCAGCGTGACATCCACCGCCTCCTCGACCAGCACCCTGGCGTCCCGCTCCGCCTCCAGCTCGCTCTGGCGGGCGGCCAGGGCTTTGTTGACGGCGCTGCGGGCCTGGCCCACGCGCTTGCCCGCCTCGGCCTTGGCCTGTGGGGGCAGGGCGCCGATCTCCCGGTTGGCGAGGGAAAGCGGTGAGGTACCTCCGGTGTGCGCGGTCTTCGCGTGGGCGAGCGCGTCGAGATCACCGGCGGCGGCGAAGGCGGCGAGCGCCTCGTCCCGCATCCGCTCGATCTCTTCCGGTTTCAGTGCCTCGACCTCGACTGGGTCGTACGACTTGTTGGGTGCCGACATCTCTTCCGTACTTCCGTTTGGCTGGCGAAACGACCCTGCTCGATCACTGGGGAGCGCGAAGGCGCGAAGGTGCCAAAAGTCGAGTCTAAAGGTCGTACGAAGGTGAAGAAGCCCGTGGCCGCTCAGGACAGGTAGGCCGGAGCGCCGACGGGCAGGATAAATCGGAACTTGGCACCGCCGCCGGGTCCGCGGCCGACGGTGATCGTCCCGCCGTGCGCCTCGACGATGCCCTTGACGATATACAGGCCCAGGCCGGTCCCGCCGCGCTTGCTCCCCCGCCAGAAGCGGGTGAAGACACGGCCCATCGACT
Source organism: Streptomyces sp. NPDC102274 (assembly GCF_044766385.1). Lineage (NCBI taxonomy): Bacteria > Bacillati > Actinomycetota > Actinomycetes > Kitasatosporales > Streptomycetaceae > Streptomyces > Streptomyces sp. NPDC102274. The sequence continues at coordinate 11,028 of NZ_JBIWLW010000037.1, forward strand.
CCTCGGGGATACCGGGGCCCTCGTCGCACACGGTGACGGCCGTTCCCTTCTCCGCGTCCGTCGCGGTTTCCGGTCGCGCCGCGTGGCTGAGCGTCGCGGCGGCCACCTCGATGGTGACGGTTCCCTCCCCGTGGCGCACCGCGTTTTCCAGCAGATTGCCGAGCACCTGATCGATCTTGTCGGGGTCCGCCCACAGGTCGGGCAGCGGCTGCTGTATCCGTACGAGGAACCGGTCCGGAGACTGGCCCGCGGCGGTGTGCGACTGGACATGGCGCCCCACGGCCGCGCCGATGTCCACCGGCTGGCGGCGCACCTCCAGCCGGCCCGAATCGATCCTGGAGATGTCCAGCAGCTCCGCGATCAGCCGGGTGACCCGGTTGGCGTCGGCGTCGACGGTCTCCAGCATCAGCCGCTTCTGGTCGTCGGTGAACCGCTCCCACTTGGCGAGCAGCGTCGCCGTGAACCCCTTCACGGAGGTGAGCGGGGAGCGCAGTTCATGGGCGACGGTCGCGATCAGTTCGGCGTGGCTCAGTTCGGTACGGCGCCGCGCCTCCGTGCCCCGGATCGAGATGACCAGCCGGCGTACGGGTCCGGTCGGGTACGCGCGTACGTAGCGGGCGGCGACCAGGACCTCCCGGCCGCCCGGCAGCAGCAGATTCCGCTCGGGCTGGCCGACTCGGGTCGCGAGCCCGCCGTACGGATCGGTCAGCGCCCACCAGCGGCGGCCCTTCAGATCCTCCAGCGGCAGCGCCCGTTCCAGCGGGCGGCCGAGAGCGTCGGCACACGGGACGGCGGTGATCCGGGCGGCGGCGGCATTGAAGCAGATCACCCGTCCGGTCTCGTCGGCGACGACCAGCCCGTCCGGCAGCTCGTCGGGGTGGATCCCCCCGTCGCCCGTGCCGATCCGCTCATCCCGGCCCGGCTGCTCATCCCCACCGGTCCGCCCGTCCGCGCCGGGTGGCTCACCCGCGCCGGTCCCGTACGGGGGCGGTAAGGCTCCCTGGACCGCGGCGGGTCCGCTCGCCCCGACACTCATCTCCGCATCCCACCTCTTCCGCGTAGTTCAGTGGGCCCCAGAAAGCGCAACAGTACTAGCTGAACGTGACGGAGCGGGACCCCCTCAGCACGTACCGCGCGCGCGCTGGGCGCGCGCCGAGGCATAGAGACATACGGCCGCGGCCGTCGCGAGGTTCAGACTCTCGGCCTTTCCATGGATCGGCACCCGTACCACCGCGTCCGCGAGGGCGCGGGTCTCGGCCGGCAGCCCCCAGGCCTCGTTGCCGAAGATCCAGGCGGTGGGCCCGCCCATAGTGCCCGCGTCCAACTCGTCGTCCAGGTCGTTCTCGCCCGCGCCGTCGGCGGCGAGGATCCGTACGCCCGCGTCCCGCAGCCCCTGGACGGCCTGCTCGACGGGGACGCCGACGGCGACGGGCAGGTGGAAGAGCGAGCCGACGGACGCCCGGACCGATTTGGGGTTGTAGAGGTCGACGGAGGCGTCGGTGAGGACCACGGCGTCGGCGCCTGCCGCGTCGGCGCAGCGCAGCACCGTACCCGCGTTCCCGGGGTCGCGGACATGCGCCAGTACGGCGACGAGCCGGGGCCTGGCGTCCAGGATCGCCTCGAAGGGCGAGTCGAGGAACCGGCACACCCCGAGCAGTCCCTGCGGGGTGACGGTCTGGGACACCTCGGCGAGCACCGCGTCCGGCGCGAAGTGCACCCGGGCCCCGGTGGCGCGGGCGTCGCCGACGATATCGGCGTACCGCTCGGCGGCCTCGACGGTGGTGAACAGCTCGATGAGCGTGGGCTCCCCGCCGTCACCGCGATGGGCCACCGCTTCCCGTACGGCCTGCGGCCCCTCGGCGATGAACCGGCGTTCCTTGCCGCGGAAGGCGCGCTTGGCGAGTCTCCTGGCGGCCGTGACGCGCGGGGAACGCGGGGAGATCAGCTCGGGGGTGCCCATGGACGGCGGTTCTCACTTCTCGTATGGGGACGTGCGGACACGGGGGTACGTACGTGCGGACACGGCGGTACGTGCGGGCACGGGGTGGCCGCGGAACGCGCCGGACCCGCAGGCGCGATGCCTACGGGTCCGGCGGGAAGTACGGCGGCCTGACGGGATCAGGCGGCGGCCTTCGGGGCGTTGACGTCGCTCGGGAGGGCCTTCTGGGCGACCTCGACAAGCGCCGCGAACGCGCGGGAGTCGTTGACGGCCAGCTCGGCGAGGATCTTGCGGTCCACCTCGACGTTGGCGGCCTTCAGACCCTGGATGAAGCGGTTGTAGGTGATGCCGTTGGCGCGGGCAGCGGCGTTGATCCGCTGGATCCACAGCTGACGGAAGTCGCCCTTGCGCTTCTTGCGGTCGTTGTAGTTGTAAACGAGGGAGTGAGTGACCTGCTCCTTCGCCTTCCGGTACAGACGCGAGCGCTGGCCGCGGTAACCGCTGGCCGCCTCGAGGATTGCCCGGCGCTTCTTGTGGGCGTTGACTGCCCGCTTGACGCGTGCCACGTGTTAACTCCTTGTAGCTGGGTCACGGGTGGTGGCGTGACCCAAGAACGGCATGGTTCCTGTAGGTGTCCCGGCCCCGCGCTGCGGCAGGACGCGCGGACTACAGGCCGAGAAGCTTCTTCGCCTTGGCGGCGTCGCCCGGCGCGAGCTCGACGGTGCCGGCGAGGCGGCGCGTCAGCGTCGAGGGCTTGTGCTCCAGGTAGTGGCGACGGCCGGCGCGCTGCCGAAGCACCTTGCCCGAGCCGGTCACGCGGAAGCGCTTCTTTGCACCGCTGTGCGTCTTGTTCTTCGGCATGGCGCCGCTCTCTCCTCGTCAGTGGCGCTCCCAGCCGGCCGGTCGGCCGGCGCTCGGGAGCGTCATATCTCTGGTGTGTGGTTCCGGACCGGATCCGAGGCGCCGCCTGTCGGCGCCCCCCGGATCACGCTTCGGAAGGTGCCTCGGCCGGAGCCTCGGCCGCGGTGTCCGCGGAATCCTCGTTCGCGTACCCCTGGCGCTCCGCCTTGCGGGCGGCCTGCGCCTCACGGGCCTCGGCCATGGCCTCGGTCTTCTTCTTGTGCGGGCCAAGAACCATGATCATGTTCCGGCCGTCCTGCTTCGGGTTCGACTCGATGAAGCCGAGCTCCTCGACATCCGAAGCGAGACGCTGGAGCAGCCTGAAGCCCAGCTCGGGGCGGGACTGCTCACGACCACGGAACATGATCGTGATCTTGACCTTGTCACCCTGCTTGAGAAACCGGACGACGTGACCCTTCTTGGTGTCATAGTCGTGCGGGTCGATCTTCGGCCGGAGCTTCATCTCCTTGATGACCGTGTGCGCCTGGTTCTTGCGCGCCTCACGGGCCTTCATGGCCGACTCGTACTTGAACTTCCCGTAGTCCATGAGCTTGCACACGGGCGGACGGGCGTTCGCCGCGACCTCGACCAGGTCCAGGTCGTACTCCTGCGCAAGCTCTAGGGCCTTGGCGAGCGGGACGATTCCCACCTGCTCGCCACTGGGACCGACAAGTCGCACTTCGGGAACGCGAATCCGGTCGTTGATGCGGGGCTCGGCGCTGATGGATCCTCCTCGGTAGCACCACACGACTGTCTGGCAGACAGACGCGTTACGTCTGTGTATGCGGACCAACCGCGGCGGAACATCAAAAATGCCCCGGACGGCACACAGGCAGGAGCTCCTCGAATACCGGAGCACCGCCGCGCGTATGCCACGGGGCGCATCGGGCGGTTCCATCGTCCGTACGGAACGATGGGCACCACCTGACCGGTGACCCGCCGCTCCTGAGGAGCAGCCAGGTGGGAGATCGGAGCCTCCACTTGTGGGCCGGGCACACACGTGTCCGACCGGTCGTTACACAAGGTTAGCAGCTCCTCGGGTGTGGTGCGAACCCCGTGTACCGCTCCGCTCCCGCGGCCGGGGCCACTGAGACGTACGCCTATCGTGTGGGCCATGAGCGACGAGACCTCTTCCCAGGAAACCCCCGGCTATGACGCCATGGCCCGCGACATCGCGGAAGTCCCCGCCGTCGAGGTGATCGTCACGGTCGCCGTGAATCTGATGAGCGCGGCCGCGGTCAAGCTCGGTCTGACCGAGGAGGGCGACGAGCACAAGGACCTGGACGAGGCGCGCAAGCTGGTCCACGCGCTGGCCGGGCTGATGGACGCGAGCGCGACGGAGATCAGCTCCTTCCACGCGGCTCCGCTGCGTGACGGGCTGAAGTCGCTCCAGCTGGCGTTCCGCGAGGCGTCTTTCGTGCCGGACGAGGCGGGCAAGGGCCCCGGCGAGAAGTACACGGGTCCGGTCTACGGCTGATCCGGCTCCGTCGCTTCACACGCGGCTCGGCCGCTTCACGCGCGTACGAAGATTCACGCGCGCACGAAGAGGGGTTCGCCGGGTGGTGTGGCCTCGGCCGGCAGCAGGGCCAGGTCGAGCCCCCGTACCAGGCGGGCCCTCAGTACGTCATCGGCCGCGAGCGCCTCGGCGACCCTGCGGGCGGCCTCGGCCGGACGCGCGGACGGGTCCAGCACGAGCGCGAGCGTGCCATCCGCGCTGCCGGGGCCGAGATGCGCGCGGAGCACGGCGGGCTCGGCGGCGACGACGGACCGTACCGCCGCGCCGACGGCCGGATCGGCGAGCGGGTCGGTACTGGTGCGGCCCTCGGCGAGAGCGAGCAGCGCGGGTCCGGTGAGCTGGTACGTGACGGGGCCCGCGAGGTCGATCACCACCGTGTCCGCCCGCTCGTGCGCGGCTGCCTGGAGCGCCTGGTGCAGCGGTACGGCGACGGGCCGGGCCTCCGGATTCCAGCGGGCCAGCGCCGCGACGGAGGTGAAGGCGGGCAGCGCGCGGCGGTCGCCCGCCTGAAGCGTCGGGACGGCCATGTCACTGGTCTTCTCGCGGCGCAGGCCGGTCTCCTCGTCCTCCTCCGTCTCTCCGAGCATGGCGACCACGGGAACCAGCAGCCGGGCGGCCTTGAGCGCCGCCAGGACGCGCGGTTCCGCCGACCGGTCCCCGGCCCAGGCTGCGAGGGCGGCCGTCAGCTCGGGCGCGGCGGTGCCGTCGTCGTCGGAGAAACCGGAGTCGGGGATGTTCTTGAGGGCCACGGGAAGAGCCTAAGGGGCCCGGCGGGACGTACGGTCGTCGGGTGGATCTCTCGGTCGCGGTGTACGACCTCGCGGGCGGAGGCGAGTGGACGTCCGGCGAGGACCGGACGTATGTCACGGCGAGCGTGGTCAAGGTCGCGGTCCTGGCGGCGCTGCTGCTGCGGGCGCGGGACTCGGGGCGGTGGCTGACGGCCGGCGAGGAGAGCCTCGCGGAGGCCATGATCGAGCGCAGCGACAACGAGGCGGCGACGGCGCTGCGGGCGGCGGCCGGGGGTGTGGCGGGACTGGACGCGGCGCATGCCCGGCTCGGGATGGCCCGGACGTCGGCGGCGCCCGCCTGGGGGCTCACCCACACCACCGCGCGCGATCAGCTGACGCTTCTGAAGGCGGTGTTCGCCGGCGCGGACCCGGCGGCGCCCGCTGGGCTGGACGACAGATCGCGCCTCTATCTGGCGAGGCTGATGGGGCGGGTGGTGCCCGGACAGGACTGGGGCGTCTCCGCGGCGGCGACGGACGGCGACTGGGCGCTGAAGAACGGCTGGCTGCCGCGAGGCGACAGCGGTCTCTGGGTCATCCACTCGGTCGGGCGGGTACGGGACTGTCTGGTCGCCGTACTGTCCGACGGGCATACGACAAAGGACGCGGGGATCGCGCGGGTCGAGGAGGCTGCCGTCAGCGCCGTACACCGATTCGTCTGAGGCCGCCGCGCCACAGCAGGACCGCGCAGGCCAGCAGCAGGGCCCCGGCCCCGCCCACCAGGGGGGCGAGCCAGGCGGCGGGTTCCGAGTCCGCGTGCGGGGCGTCGGGGCCGCCGCCGAAGTACTGCTTGTCGTACCCGCCGGCGCCCGCGGCCTCGCTCTTCAGATCCGTACGGGTCAGCTTCGCCCCGGCCTTGATCGCGGCGGCGGGATCGACGAGACCGTGCCCACGGGCGTCGTCATGGCCGTCCTTCGGCGCGTCCCGGGCGGTGTCCGCGAGGAGCTTCTTGACCTGCGCCGGGGTGAGATCGGGGTGGGCGGAGCGTACGAGCGCGACGGCGCCGGAGACGAACGCGGCGGCGGCGCTGGTGCCCCAGCCCTCGTAGTAGCGGCGGTCCGGATCGGCGATGACCACATTGACGCCGGGCGCGCTGACGGTGGCGTACCAGCTGCGGGTGGAGAACGCGGCGCGCGTCCCGTACTCGTCCACGGCCGTCACCGCGATCACCCCTGGATAGGCCGCGGGGTACGAGACGTGGTCGCCCTTCTCGCCTCCGTTGCCCGCCGAGGCGACGACGACGGCGCCCTTGGCCAGGGCGTACTGGACGGCCGCGTCCTCCCCCGGTTCCGGATGGGCGGACTCGCTGTCGTCACCGAGGGAGAGATTGATGACGTCGGCGCCGTGATCGGCGGCCCAGCGGATGCCTTCGGCGAGGGCCCCGCCCTTGGAGGAACGGGCCTTGGCGCGGGCGGGGTCGGTGCCTTCGAGGATGACGCGGACCGGGAGGATCTTCGCCTCGGGCGCGATCCCGAGGACCCCCTCCGAGCGGTCGGGGCCATGGCCGTGTCCGGCGATGATGCCGCCCATGGCGGTGCCGTGACGGGCCCAGGCGCGGTCGCCGCTGCGCGCCCCGAAACCGATCAGATCCCGGCCGGGCAGCACCTGGCCTTCCAGGTCGGGATGGGTGCCGTCGACGCCGGTGTCCAGGACGGCGACGGTGATGCCCTTGCCCTGCGAGGTGCGCCACGCCTCCTCGGTGTGCATGGCGTCGAGGCCCCACTGCTGCGCCCGGATCGCGTCGGCGTGCGCCGGAGGGGCGGCGACGATCAGCAGGACGGACGCGGCGGCGAGGGTGGCGGCGAGGCGGTGGCGGCGCGCCGGACGGCCGGAGGGCTTCGAGGGGCCGGGAGGGCTCGGGGTCATTGAGGAACCGCCGTTCGGGCGCTGACGGTCTTGCGCAGCCCTCGTTCTGTCCGGTCCGCGATGCCCTTGGCCTCGTGGCCGAGACCGGCCTGCGCGGGTGCGGTCGTGGCGCCCTTTGCCATGGCCTTGTCGACGGGCTGGGGAGCGGTGACCTGCCGTCCGTCGGTGAAGCCGGAGACCGCGAACACGACGACAGGCGCCTCGGTGAGCACATTCACCGTCCAGCTCGCGCGCTGGGCGTCACCGAACCCGCCCGCGACGGTGCCCTCGACGGGGAACGTACGGGGCATCAGATCGGCGCGTTCAGCGAGGCGCTCGTCACGGAACCGGGTGCGCAGGGTGTCCATCGCGAGGGCGTCGGCCTGGGTGAAGACCAGACCGACGGTCGTGACACTGCTGGACGTGGCGTCGACGTAGGTGGCACGCAGCACGCGCACGCAGCCGACCGGACGCAGCGCTCCGAGCAGCAGCGGGTCGAGGGTGCCGGTACAGCCGCTGTCGGGAGCGACGCCGATCCTGGTCCAGTCACGGTCCGCTCCGCCGGGCCCCGCGCCGTCCCCCGCGAGGGTGCGGGGGAAGAGGGTGTCGACGGGCACGTTGTGCCAGAGGCCGCGCGCGGTGGCGAAGGTGTCCCGGGCGGCGGGCTCGGCGGCCGAGTCCCCGGTCAGCCAGCTCCCGGTGGCGGCGCCGCCGATCAGCCCGAGCCCGAGCACGACGCAGGCCAGGGCTGCGGCGACCCTGAAGGGATGCTGCCGGGAGGGCACGGGGCGCAGCCGGGTGGTGGTCTCCTGCGGCGTCTCGGGACGCTGCCCGCCCCAGGGGCGGGGGTACGGCGGCGGGGGCAGGGAGCCGGGCGGGCGCGGGGGTGGCCCGGCGGGTACGGGCGGCGTCGGCGGCGCGGAGGGCGGGGGCGGCACGCGCGGCACCGCTCCGGCGGGGGCCGGGGGCACCGGCCGGAGGCGGGTGGTGATCTCCACGGGAGTGGGGGCTGTGGCGGTGGGCGGAGCCGGGGCCGCCGTCGGCTGTGGCGGCGGGGCCGGGGCCACCGTCGGCGGCGGGGGGCCGGCCGCGACCGGGGCCGGACTCGCCGCCGGGGCAGGGGACTTGGCCGCGGGTGGAGCGGGGGGCCGGGACGGCGGTGGTGGTATCCGCACCGGCTCGGGCGGGGGCAGCAGCGCGTCGGAGATCCGCGATCTCGGCGTGCGTGGGGCGTCGGCCGACGCGTCCTCCCCGGTCTTTGCCGCCTCGGCCTCCGGCGCGGGCGGTGGTGTCGCCGGGCGGGGCGGTACGGGAGCGCGTCGCGCTTCAGTACTCATCCGTCCCCCTGTGCCAGCTGTGCAGACCGGTCCCACCGCATGCCGATCGCCGTACGGGACGGGCCCGTTCGACGCGGCGTGTGCGCCACTCTACGGGGTGCGGCGGGCCCGGCGGGAATGACCGCGAAGGCCCGTGGTGATCTGCCCAGATCATCCCCCTACCGTGCGGTAATCCCGTCTGGCAGGCTCGGTCCATGACTCCGCGCGCCACTGACCGGGCACGGTACGACCGTGCCACCGCTCATCTCGACGCCCCGCTCGCCCTCGTCGATCTCGAAGCGTTCGACGCCAACGCGGACGATCTCGTCCGGCGGGCGGCGGGCAAGCCGATCCGCGTGGCGAGCAAGTCGGTGCGCTGCAGGGCGCTGCTGGAACGTGCGCTGGGGCGCGACGGCTTCGCGGGGATCATGTCGTTCACGCTGGCCGAGTCGCTGTGGCTGGCGCGGTCCGGGTTCGAGGACGTGCTCCTCGCCTATCCGTCGGCGGACCGCGCCGCCTACGCGGAGCTGGCCGCCGATCCCAAGCTCGCCGCGGCCGTCACCGTGATGATCGACGACCCGGCTCAGCTGGACCTCATCGACGCGGCGCGGGACGGCGGACGTGAGGAATTCCGGATCTGTCTTGAACTGGACACGGCCTTGCGGCTGTTCGGCGGGCGGGTCAGGATTGGCGCACTGCGCTCCCCGCTGCGCGAGCCGGCCCAACTGGCCGAGTTCGCCAGATCGATAGCCCGACGCCCCGGATTCCGGCTGGTCGGGCTCATGGCATACGAAGGACATGTGGCCGGGGTAGGGGACGCCCTGGCAGGACGGCCGCTGCGGTCGCGAGCGATCCGGCTGATGCAGTCCGCGGCCCGCAAGGAGCTGGCGGAGCGGCGCGCCGCGGTGGTGCGCGCGGTGCGGGCCGTCGCGCCGGAGCTGGAGTTCGTCAACGGCGGCGGCACGGGCAGCGTCCAGCACACGGCAGCCGAAGAGGCGGTGACGGAGATCGCCGCGGGCTCGGGGCTCTATGTACCACGGCTCTTTGACAACTACACATCGTTCACGGGCCGTCCGGCGGCGCTCTTCGCCCAGCCCGTGGTGCGCAGGCCGGGTGTCGGAGTGGTGACCGTGCTCGGCGGCGGCTATCCGGCGTCGGGGGCGCCGGGTGCGGACCGGCTGCCCGTGCCGTATCTGCCCGAAGGGCTGCGCTACGACGGGCAGGAAGGGGCCGGCGAGGTGCAGACCCCGCTGCTCGGACCGGCCGCCGACGATCTGCTGCTCGGCGACAAGGTGTGGTTCCGGCATGCCAAGGCGGGTGAACTGTGCGAGCGCTTCGACACCTTGCGGCTGGTGGAGGGCGACCAGGTGGTGGCGTCCGTGCCGACATACCGGGGTGAGGGCCGCACGTTCCTCTGAGGATGCTCCTCATGAAGGTGCGCCCCCCAGGGCACACGTCAGGGGCCGATGGAGCTGCCCACGCCGCCCGAGGCATCTCCGATCGGGCGGATCCCCCCGGTGATCGTGTCCATCAGGGCGAGCGGCGGCCCCTGCGCGCCCTTGTCGAAGGCGAAGCGCACCACGATCAGGGACTCGGTCCCGGTGGTCGACGGAAAGGCCAGCGACTGGACGTAGCCACCGGGGCCCGCGCCGGTGGTGACCTGCCACCGCACCAGATATCCGGTGCGTCCCGCGACCACGGCGGACTCGGACGCGAGCACCTTGTGGGAGGTGATACCGCCGTAGTGGCGCTCGCCGACGGAGGTCTCCTCATAGGTGGCGTCGGCCGCCCTGGAGATGTCCCTCTTGGCCAGGGCTTCGGCGGAGAGGCCATCGCTCTCATTGGTGGTGTGGGATGTGACCGTGCCCCAGTGGCAGAACGGCCCTGAGTCGTGCGGGCAGTCGTACGTGTCCACGGTCGTCATGGTGACGGCGTCGTCGACCGTGGACTCGGGCCGCTCCCAGCCCTCCGGGATCGGCAGTGTGATGCCGTTCAGCTGGTCGACCAGGACCCTGGGGTCCGCACTGGGTGTCGGGTCGGGGGTGTCGCTGCTCTTCGCCCGCGTCGTGGAGGGCTCGGGCGTGCCGCCACCCGTGGCCTGCGGCCGGGCCGCCTGTTCGTCGTCGCCGAGCAGGACGACTCCGGCGGCGACGGCCACCACGAGGACGACCCCCGCGACGAGGACGGCCACGAGGCCGCCCCGCCCGCCACTACCACGCGGGGCGCCGCTTCCGGCTCCGCCACTTCCGGTCCCGGCACTTCCGACGCCGGCACTTCCGACGCCGCCGCCGTCAGCCGGGCCGCCGACGCCGAGCGGTCGGGTATGCCCGGTCCAGGAAGTCCCGTCCCACCAGCGTTCGGTGGTGGGGCCACCTGGATCGGGATACCAGCCCGGCGGGGTTGTCATGCTCATCCGTCCACCTTAGGGCGTGCGGCGAAAGGAGCGCCGTCCGCCCGAAGGGCGTCGTGGGGCAGCCGGGACTTTCGCCACATGTCCCAGGGCGTGTCTTCAAAGTCCCGCCTGCCCGGCGACGCCCGGCGCTGCTTTGAGGACACGCCTCAGACGGGTGTGACGTACGCCCCCGAGATACCTCCGTCGACGAGGAAGTCCGTGGCGTTCACGAACGAGGAGTCGTCACTGGCGAGGAAGGCGACGGCCGCCGCGATCTCGTCGGCCTCGGCGAACCGGCCGACCGGAATGTGCACGAGCCGGCGTGCGGCACGCTCCGGGTCCTTGGCGAACAGCTCCTGCAGCAGCGGGGTGTTGACGGGCCCCGGGCACAGCGCGTTCACCCGGATCCCCTCGCGGGCGAACTGCACGCCCAGCTCACGGGACATCGCGAGCACCCCTCCCTTGGACGCGGTGTACGAGATCTGGGAGGTCGCCGCGCCCATGCGCGCCACAAAGGAGGCGGTGTTGATGATCGAGCCCCGGCCCTGCCGCCGCATATAGGGGATGGCCGCCTTGCAGCACAGATATACGGAGGTGAGGTTGACCTCCTGGACCTTCCGCCAGGCGTCCAGGCCGGTGGTGAGGATCGAGTCGTCCTCGGGGGGCGAGATGCCCGCGTTGTTGAAGGCGATGTCGACGCTGCCGTAGGTCTCGTGGGCGATCCGGAACAGGGCATCGACCTCGTCGGCGTTGGTCACATCGACGCGTACGAAGGTGCCGTCGACCTGTTCGGCCGCGGCCTTGCCCGCGGTCTCGTCGATGTCGCCGCAGACGATATGCGCGCCCTCGGCGGCGAGTCGGCGGGCGGTGGCCAGGCCGATGCCGCTGCCGGCTCCGGTGATCACGGCGGTGCGGCCGACAAGCCGGCGGCAGATGGCGTCATGGGTGGGGGCGGTCATGATGGCTCAGGCCTCCGTGCTGATGAAGACGTTCTTGGTTTCGGTGAAGGCGGCCAGGGCGTCGGGGCCCAGTTCGCGGCCGAGTCCGGACTGTTTGTAGCCGCCGAACGGTGTCCCGTACCGGACGGCGCTGTGCGAGTTGACGGAGAGATTGCCGGCGGCGACGGCGCGCGAGACTCGCAGGGCGCGGCCCACGTCGCGGGTCCAGATCGACCCGGCGAGCCCGTAGTCGGTGGCGTTGGCGAGCCGGACGGCGTCCTCCTCGTCCTCGAAGGGCAGGACGACCGCGACCGGGCCGAAGACCTCCTCCGTGGCCACCGGGGAGTCGGCGGTGGCATCGGTGAGGACGGTCGGCGCGTACCAGAACCCGGGTCCCTCGGGCGCGGTGCCGCGGATGCCCTTCGCGACGTCGGGGACATACGACCGTACGCGCTCCAGCTGGACCGCCGAGATCAGCGGGCCCATCTGGGTCTTCTCGTCGGACGGGTCGCCGACGACGACCGACTCGATGGCGGGGGCGAGCAGTTCCAGGAACCGGTCGTGGACCTCGCGCTGGACGAGGATGCGGGTGCGGGCGCAGCAGTCCTGTCCGGAGTTGTCCAGGAAGGCCATCGGGGCGGTCGCGGCGGCCCGGTCCAGATCGGAGTCGGCGAAGACGATATTGGGGCTCTTGCCGCCGAGTTCGAGGGTCACACGCTTCAGCAGCGCGCTGCCCTTCGCCATGATCTGCTTGCCGACGCGGGTGGATCCGGTGAAGACGATCTTGGCGACGCCAGGATGTTCGACCAGCGCGTTGCCCGCGATGTCGCCCGCTCCGGGCAGTACCTGGAAGAGATGCTCGGGAAGCCCTGCTTCCAGGGCGAGTTCGGCCAGCCGCAGCGCGGTGAGCGGGGTGGTCTCGGCGGGCTTGAGCAGCACCGCGTTACCGGCCGCGAGTGCGGGGGCGGTGCCCCAGGCGGCGATCGGCATGGGGAAGTTCCACGGGGCGATCACGCCGACGACGCCGAGGGGTTCCAGGAGGGTGATGTCGAGTCCGCCGGCGACCGGGATCTGCCGGCCGGTCAGCCGCTCCACTCCCCCGGCGCAGTAGTCCAGGAGATCGCGGACGTTGCCCGCCTCCCAGCGGGCGTTGCCGAGGGTGTGGCCCGCCTCGCGGACCTCCAGCCGGGCCAGTTCCTCGTTGTGTTCGTCGACGACGACGGCGAAGCGGCGCAGCAGCCGCGCGCGGTCGGCGGGGGCGGTCGCCGCCCAGCCGCGTCGGGCCGCCGCGGCCCGGCGTACCGCCGTGTCGACCTCCGCGGCGGTCGTCGCGGCGACCGTGGCGATGGTCTCGCCGGTGGCGGGGTTGAGGATCTGATGTCCGGCGGCGTGATGTTCGTGCACGTCGTTCCTCACAGACGTTCGAAGGAGCGGCGAAGCTCCCAGTCGGTCACCGCGGCGTCGAAGGCCTCGACCTCGACACGCGCCATGTTGCGGTAGTGCGCCACGACCTCCTCGCCGAAGGCCGCGCGGGCGATGGGGCTGTTCTCCCAGAGCTCGGCGGCTTCGCGCAGGGTGGTCGGGACCTGTGCGTAGGCGGACGCGTAGGCGTTGCCCGCGCAGGGTTCGGGGAGTTCCAGCTCGTTCTCGATGCCGTACAGACCGGCGGCGACCAGGCCCGCGACGGCGAGATGCGGATTGACGTCGCCACCGGGGAGCCGGTTCTCGAAGCGCAGGGACCGGCCATGGCCGACTACCCGCAGCGAACAGGTGCGGTTGTCATAGCCCCAGGCGACGGCGGTGGGGGCGAATGATCCCGGCTGGAAGCGCTTGTAGGCGTTGATGGTGGGCGCGTACAGCAGGGAGAAGTCCCGGAGCGCGGCGAGCTGGCCCGCCAGGAAGTGGCGCATCACGGGCGACATCCCGCCCGGTCCGTCCCCGGCCATGACATTGGTGCCGTGCTCGTCCTGGAGCGAGAGATGGATATGGCAGGAGTTGCCCTCGCGCTCGTTGTACTTGGCCATGAAGGTGAGCGAGACACCCTCCTGGGAGGCGATCTCCTTGGCGCCGTTCTTGTAGATGGCGTGCTGGTCGCAGGTGACGAGGGCTTCGTCGTACTTGAAGGTGATCTCGTGCTGGCCGGGGTTGCACTCGCCCTTGGCGGACTCGACGGTCAGTCCGGCCGCGGCCATCTCCTTGCGGATCCGGCGCAGCAGCGGTTCGACGCGTCCGGTGCCGAGGACGGAGTAGTCGACGTTGTACTGGTTGACGGGGGTCAGTCCGCGGTAGTGGCTGTCCCAGGCCTGCTCGTAGGTGTCCTTGAAGACGATGAACTCCAGTTCCGTGCCGGCGTGGGCGGTGAAACCGTGTCCGGCGAGGCGCTCCAGCTGGCGGCGGAGGATCTGGCGGGGCGCGGCGACGACGGGTGTGCCGTCGTTCCAGGTGAGGTCGGCGATGACCATGGCCGTGCCCTCGTTCCAGGGCACGCGGCGCAGGGTGGAGAGGTCGGGGCGCATCGCGAAGTCACCGTAGCCGCGGTCCCAGGAGGACATCGCGTATCCGTCGACGGTGTTCATCTCGGTGTCGACGGCGAGGAGATAGTTGCAGCCCTCGGTGCCGTGCTCCAGGACGTCGTCAAGGAAGAACCGTGCGGCGAACCGCTTTCCCTGGAGTCGGCCCTGCATATCGGGGAAGGCCAGGACGACCGTGTCGATCTCGCCGCCCTCCACGAGGACGCGCAGCTCCTCGACGCGGAGCGGGGGTGTGCGGTCTGCCACGGGATTACTCCTCCTTCGGTCAGCCGGAAGCCATAAGGTATTCCTGTAGACCTTTGGTTGGGAAGGGGAAGCGGCCACGTGGCGAAGACGAACGAGCCGATGGACCCGCCGGACGCGGACCCGTTGACACCGGTGCTGCGGCCCGTGCGGGCGGGGAACGGTTTCGAGGAGGCGCTGGAGCAGATCCTCCAGGTGGTGCGGCTCGGGCTGGTGGCGGGTGGTGAACGGCTGCCCGCCGAGCGGGAACTGGCGGAGCGGCTGCGGATCAGCCGGGTCACCCTGCGCGATGTTCTCAAGGTTCTCCAGGACCAGGGGCTGCTGGAGAGCCGGCGCGGCAGATACGGCGGCACGTTCGTACGGCACCGGCCCGACGCACCGGCCCAAGGGGCGGAGGAGGAGCTGCGGCGCCGGGTGGCGGGCGTGGACATCGAGGACGTACTGCGCTTCCGTGAGGTGCTTGAGGTCGGCGCGGCGGGGCTGTGCGCGGCGCACGGACTCACCGGCGAACAGCCGGAGCGACTGCGCTCCGCGCTGGCCGCGACGCGGGACGCGCCGCTGACGGAGTACCGCAGGCTGGACACGATGCTGCATCTCGCGCTCGCCGAGCTGTCCGGCTCCGCGACCCTGACCGCGCAGTACGCCGCCGTGCGGGCGACGGTGAATGATCTGCTGGACTGCATCCCGCTGCTGGTGAGGAATCTGGAGCACTCGCAGCAGCAGCACACGGCGCTGGTCGAGGCGGTGCTCGACGGCGACCCGGACGGGGCGCGCGAGATCGCGCGCGAGCACTGCGGCGGCACGGCGGCACTGCTGCGCGGCTTCCTGGCCTGAACCGGCGGCCCGCCGCCCGGGGCCTGGAGCCCGCCGACCGGCGCCGGGGGCTTTCCCGATCCGTAACAGCCGTTTAACGCACGGGTCTTGCGCCGGGCCGCTCATAGAGCAATGGTATGGCCCCACACCATTACTCCGAGGCAGGAGCGGATCATGTCCGAAGGCACGGACTCGCGCGTCCCACCGGCCGCCGCGGCCGACGGCGCCGCCGAGCGGGACACGCCCCAGGGGGACGCCGAGTATCTGCGACGGCGCACACTGCGCCGGGGCAGCGCGGGCTGGCTGCTGCTCACCGGCCTCGGGGTCGCCTATGTCGTCTCCGGGGACTTCTCGGGGTGGAACATCGGACTCTCCGAGGGGGGCTTCGGCGGTCTCGCGATCGCCACGCTGCTGATGGGGGTGATGTATGCCTGTCTGGTCTTCTCGCTCGCCGAACTGTCCGCCATCCTGCCCACCGCGGGCGGCGGTTATGGCTTCGCCCGGCGCGCGCTCGGCACCTGGGGCGGGTTCCTGACCGGTACGGCCATCCTCATCGAGTACATTCTCGCGCCGGCCGCCATCTCCATCTTCATCGGCGAATACGTCGAGTCCCTCAATCTCTTCGGTCTGACGGCCGGCTGGCCGGTCTATCTCGCCTGCTTCGTGATCTTCATCGGAATCCATCTCTGGGGTGTGGGCGAGGCGCTGCGCTTCAGCCTGGTGGTGACGGCCATCGCGGTGGCCGCGCTGCTGATCTTCGCGGTGGGGGCCTTCGCCGAATTCGACGCCAGTGGTCTCAATGACATCCCCGTCGACCGGAACGCGTTCGGCTCCGGCTCCTGGCTGCCGTACGGAGTCCTGGGTATCTGGGCGGCCTTCCCCTTCGGTATGTGGTTCTTCCTGGGGGTGGAGGGCGTACCGCTGGCCGCCGAGGAGGCCAAGGATCCGGTCCGGTCGATGCCGAAGGCACTGTCGATCGCCATGGGTGTGCTCGTACTTCTCGCGCTGATCACCTTCTTCGCGGCGACGGGTGCCCGCGGTTCGGCCGCCGTCCAGGACGCGGGCAATCCGCTGGTGGTGGCGCTCCAGGGGGACGGGGATCCGACCGCGTTGAGCCGGTTCGTCAACTACGCGGGTCTCGCGGGTCTCGTCGCCTCCTTCTTCTCCCTCATCTACGCCGGGTCCCGGCAGCTGTTCGCGCTCTCCCGCGCGGGCTATCTGCCCCGTTTCCTGTCCCTCACGAGCGGCCGCAAAGCCCCCTATCTGGGTCTGCTGATCCCGGGCGCGATCGGTTTCGCCCTCGCGGCGGGCACCGGCGACGGCGGCCGGATGCTCAATGTCGCGGTGTTCGGCGCGACGATCTCGTACGCGCTGATGGCGCTGTCCCATCTCGTGCTGCGCCGTCGCGAGCCGGAGCTGCCCCGCCCGTACAGCACGCCCGGCGGCATGCTCACCTCCGGTGTCGCCTTCGTCCTCGCGCTGTCGGCGCTGGTCGCGACGTTCCTGGTGGACAAGGACGCGGCGTTCATCGCGCTGGGCGTCTATGTCGTCGCCCTCGCCTACTTCACCTTCTACAGTCGGCACCGGCTGGTCGCCGCGGCCCCGGAAGAGGAGTTCGCGGCGCTGGCCGCGGCCGAGGCCGAGCTCGAACGAGACTGAACTCGGGCGTGTACTCGGGCGTGTACACGAACGCGTACGAAAAGGCGCGTACGAAAGAGACGAACGACGGAGGCCGGATCCATGAAGCCGCTCATCGGCGTGAGCACCTATCTGGAGGAGTCCGCCTCGTGGGGCGTCTGGGACCTGCCCGCGGCGCTGCTGCCGGCCGGGTATCCCCGGCTCGTCCAGCGCGCGGGCGGACTGGCCGCGATGCTGCCGCCGGACGATCCGTCGACCGCGGCCCGGATGGTGGCGCGGCTCGACGGGGTGGTGATCGCGGGCGGTCCTGATGTGGAGCCCGTACGGTACGGAGCCGAGCCGGATCCTCGTACCGGACCGCCCGCCCGGGAGCGGGACGCCTGGGAACTGGCCCTGATCGAGGCGGCGCTGGCCTCCGACACCCCCCTGCTGGGGATCTGCCGGGGGATGCAGCTGCTCAATGTGGCGCTCGGCGGGACGCTCCGTCAGCATGTGGACGGCCATACCTCACCGCTGGCCGGCACCTTCGGCGAGCATCCGGTGACGCCGGTGGCGGGCACCCGCTACGCGTTCCTGGTGCCGGAG
This sequence comes from Streptomyces sp. NPDC102274, assembly GCF_044766385.1. NCBI lineage: Bacteria > Bacillati > Actinomycetota > Actinomycetes > Kitasatosporales > Streptomycetaceae > Streptomyces > Streptomyces sp. NPDC102274. Next base: position 28,469 of record NZ_JBIWLW010000037.1, read on the forward strand.
GAGTTCGCCGTACCGGCCCACCATCACCAGACGGTGGACCGGCTCGGGGAGGGACTGACCGTCTCGGCGGTCGCGGCGGACGGCACGGTCGAGGCCGTCGAACTGCCCGGTCCGCGCTGGGTCCTGGGCGTTCAGTGGCATCCCGAGATGGCCGAGGACACCCGCGTCATGACCGCGCTGGTCGAAGCGGCGGGCGCCCCGGGCGCGGGCGCCGGCTCCTGACGGCATCTCCTGACGGCAGCGGCAGGAGGACCGGCCCGTCAGCCGGTCAGCCCGTCTCTCCGTCAGCCCGTCAGTCCGTAGCTCCGCGCGTCAGGGACAGCAGATCGCGGGCCGGTCCCGTCGGACGGTTGCCGACCGGCCAGACCGCGCGCAGATCGCGGCGGAGCCGGATGCCCTCGACCGGCACCCTGACGAGCCGGCGGGCCGCCAGTTCCTCGCCGACCGCGAGTTCGCTCAGCACGCAGGGACCGGCCCCGCTCACCGCGGCGGCCTTCAGCGCGGTGGTGGAGGCCAGTTCGAGCAGCGGCTCGGCGGGACCGCCGTACGCGCTGAGCCCGACGTCCAGCACCTGCCGGGTGCCCGAGCCCGGTTCGCGCAAGATCAGCGGGGTCGCGGCCAGCTCCGCCGGGTCGAGCGGGGTACGGCGGCGGGCCCAGGGATGGCCGGGTGCCGCGACCACCAGCAGCCGGTCATGGCCGATGACGGCGGAGTCGAGCCCCTCCGGCGCGGCCACGCCCTCGACGAAACCGAGGTCCGCCTCATGGCTGAGCAGCCGCTCGGCGACCGCGACGGAGTTGCCCGCGTGCAGCGAGACGGCGGTGTCGGGCCAGGCCCGGCGGAGCGCTATCAGCCAGCCGGGCAGCAGATACTCCGCGATCGTCATGGAGGCGGCGACACGCAGCCGTGAGTCCCGGCGACCGCGCAGCGCCTGCGCCCCCGCGTCGAAGGCCTCGGCGGCCTCCACCACGCGCCGGGCCCAGTCGGTGACGAGAGTGCCGGCGTCGGTGAGCCGGGAACCGCGCGGTGAACGGTCCACCAGCGCGACCCCGAGCAGCCGCTCCATGGCCCGGATCCGGCTGCTGGCGGCGGGCTGGGAGATCCCGAGCTCGCGGCCGGCCCGGCCCAGACTGCCGAGCCTGGCGACGGCGAGCAGCAGTTCCAGCGCACCGAGATCGGGCACCCGGTGCGCGAGCCGAGCGGCGGGCGAGAGCGCGGGGGTCGGTTCGGGGGAAGGGTCGGCGAGCGGTACATCGGCCATAAGCCCAGGTTATGGCCTCATAGAGAGAAAGGGGCTGGTGGGGGCCGTACACGACCGCGAGGGTGGAAGCCATGACCACTCTCACGCACCCCGCGGCACCCGCCGCCCGCGCCTCCGCGCGCGTACGGCTGACGGCGCTCCGGTATCTCGGGCCCAATTGGTACGCGACGGTGATGGGCACGGCGATCGTGGCGAGCGCGGGTGCCGGGCTCCCGCTGGAGATACCGGGGCTGCGGGCCGCCTGTGTCGTGGTGTGGGCGCTGTCGGCGGTGCTGCTCGCCGTGGTCCTGGCCGCCCGCGCCGGGCACTGGCTGTACCACCGCGACCAGGCGCGGGCCGAGCTGCTCGATCCGGCCGTGGCGCCGTTCTACGGCTGCGCGGCCATGGCGCTGCTGGCCGTCGGCGGCGCCACGCTGCTGGTGGGGCGCGATGTGCTGGGGGAGCGGGCGGCGGTCGCCGTGGACGCGGTGCTGTTCGGCGCGGGGACGCTGCTCGGTCTCGTGATCGCCGTGGCGATCCCGTATCTGATGGTCGTACGCCATCGCATCGGCCCGGCGGACGCCTCGCCCGCCTGGCTGCTGCCGGTGGTGTCCCCCATGGTCTCGGCGGCGGTCGGCCCGCTGCTGGTGCCGCATCTGGCGGCGGGCCAGGCACGCGAGGCGCTGGTGCTCGGCTGCTACGCGCTGTTCGGGATGAGTCTGCTCGCGACGCTGACGATCCTGCCGCTGATCTTCGGCCGGCTGGTGGCGCACGGTCTGCTCCCGCTCGCGCTGACCCCGCTGCTCTTTCTGGTGCTCGGCCCGCTGGGGCAGTCGACCACCGCGGTCAACCAGCTGGCCGATGTGGCGCCCGGGGCGATCGGCGCTCCGTACGCGGGTGCGCTGGGCGCCTTCGCCGTGGTGTACGGGGTGCCGGTGATGGGGTTCGCCCTGCTGTGGCTGGCGCTGTCGGCGGCACTGGTGGTGCGGGCCGCCCGGTGCGGGATGCGGTTCACGATGACATGGTGGGCCTTCACCTTCCCGCTCGGTACGTGCGTGACGGGCGCGGCGGGGCTGAGCCGGCACACCGGTCTGGTGGCCCTGGAGTGGCTGACGGTGGCGCTGTTCGCGCTGCTGGTGGCGGCCTGGTGCGCGGCCGGGTGGTACACGCTGCGCGGGGTGTTCAGCGGAGCGCTGCCCGCAGCGCCGCGGGCGCCCCAGCCGGCGAGGGCCCGTACCACGTGAGGTGGCACCAGTCGGTGGCACCCACCAGCGGACCGGGCGCGCTGACGGCGATCGCTTCGGTGAGCGAGGGGACGAGCGAGACGACGCGCGGACCGCGCTCGCGTCCGGCGGACACGCCCTGTCCCTCAGCGTGGCGGGTCGATGGTCGCGTCGATGTGTTCCGCGACGGCGACGACCAGGATGCGGGTGCCGGGTTCGGTGGCGCGCCAGCGGTGCCGTACGCCACCGGACAGATACAGCGTGTCACCGCGCTCCAGCCGGTACGCCCGGCCCTCGGCCTCGACCTCCGCGGCGCCGTCGGCGATGTACATCACCTCGTCGTTGCGGTGCTGGTACTCCCTGCCGGTGTCCTGCTCTCCGGTGAATTCCTTGGCGTTCAGCTGGTGGCCGCCGCGCACCACGCGGCGGACCCCGGGTCCGGGTGCGGCTCGTACGACATCGACGGTACGGGCCGAGTCGGCGGCGGCGTGCAGCTGGGCGGGGGTCGTCTCCAGGGCGTCCGCCACCCGCTCCAGTGAGCGGGTACTCGGCCTGGCGCGCTCATTCTCGATCTGGCTGAGGAACGGCACGGACAGTCCGCTTCGGCCGGCGACCGCCGCCAGCGTCAGGCCCAGGGACCTGCGCCTCCTGCGGACGGCCGCGCCCACCCTGAGCGCTTCCTTGTCGTCCATGACTGGCTCCCTCCCGCCCGGATCGTCATCCTCTCAGAGTTGACGCCCGGACAAGAGCTGTCCTGCCTCACCCGGTGCCGGACCCGGCGAATCCGCCGTCCGTGGCGTACACACGAGCGAAAAGGGACGTGTTGCCCCTGGATCAATGATGCGCGCGAGCGGGCCGAACCGAAACGTGCGGAAGGGGTGGGCTTCGCACCGGGCGACGCCCACCCCTCCTACGAGTCCTACGAGCGCGGTTCCGTATACACGTCCCCGCGAACCGTTCCCGCTACTGCGGGGCCATAGTTTCCGCGATTCCCGGATTATCCGCCATCCAGGCCCTGACGGCCTCTTCCTCGTGTCCCGTGCCGCGCTTCTGGATCTCGTTCTCCAGCCCGGCGAGCTGCTGCTCGCTCAGCTTGAAGTCCTTGAACCACTTGGTCAGCTGCGGGTAGTTCTCGGGGAAGTCCTTGTTGGTGACGGTGGTGAGCTGGTCGCCCTCGCCGAAGGCCTTCTTCGGGTCCTTCAGCTTGGTCAGGTCGTACTCGTTGTAGGCCCAGTGCGGGGTCCAGAGCATGACCGCGATCGGCTCCTTCTTCGCGTACGCCCGCTTCAGCTCGGCGAGCATGCTGGGCGTGGAGCTGTCGACGACCTCGTAGGACTTGTCGAGCCCGTACTCCGGCAGGACCTTGTCCTTGAGGATGTTCATGGTCTCCGTGCCGGCCTCGATCCCGACGATACGGCCCTTGAACTCGTCCTCGCGGCCCTTGAGGTCATCGAGGGAATCGACACCCTTGACATACGAGGGGACGGCGATCTCCAACGACGTCGGACCGTACCAGGAGCCGAGGTTGTGCAGACTGTCGTGGTACTTGTCCCAGTATCTCTTCTGCGTGTTGGGCAGCCAGCCGTCGAACTGGACATCGATCTGGCCGCGGGACATCGCCGCGTACATCGGACCGACCTCGAACTGCTTGAGGTTCATCGTGTACCCGCGCTCCTCCAGGACCGCCTTCCACAGATAGGTGGCGGCGATGTCCTCCTCCCACGGGAACCACGCGACCTGCAGCGGACGCTCGCGTTCGTCCTTGCCGTTCGCGGCCTTGGCGGCGTTCCCGGCCTGGGCGACCGGGGTCCACTTGTCGGCGACGCCCGGGTTCTCCTTGAGCCAGGCGCGGACGGCCTCCTGCTCCTTACCCTTGCCGGTGACCTGGATCTTGGCCTCCAGGCTGGTGAGCTGCTTCTCGCTCATCGAGAAGTCCTCGAGCCACTTGGCCACCTGTGGGTTGTCGGTCGAGAACCCCTTGCGGGCCAGGGTGTGGACGCCGTCGCTCTCCGCTCCGAAGGACTTCCTGGGGTCCGCCAGCTTGGTCAGCTCGTAGTCGTTGTAGGCCCAGTGGGGGGACCAGAGCACGACCGCGATCGGCTCCTTCTTCGCGTACGCCCGCTTCAGCTCGGCGAGCATGCCGGACGTGGAGCCGTCGATGAGCTTGTACTCGGTGTCGAGGCCGTACGCCTTGAGAACCTTGTCCTTGAGCAGGCCCATCTCGCCCGCGCTGGGCTCGATGCCGACGATCCGGCCCTTGAAGGTGGAGGACTTGCCCTTCAGATCGGCCAGGGAGTTGATGCCCTTGACGTACGAGGGCACGGAGATCTCCAGGGAGGTCTTGTCGTACCAGGACCCGAGGTCCTCCAGCTTGTCCTTGTACTTGGCCCAGTAGGTGGCGTGAGTGGTCGGCAGCCAGGAGTCGGTCTGGATGTCGATCTGACCGGCCGCCTGGCCGGTGTAGAGCGAGCCGGCCTCGTACTGCCGCGCGTCGACCTCGTAACCGCGCTGCTCCAGCAGCTCCTTCCAGAGGAAGGTGGAGGCGATGCCCTCGTCCCAGGGGATGTACCCCATGCTGATCTTCTTGCCCTGGCCGACGTTCTTCGCGTCGACGGTGGTGCTGCCGGACGTGGAGCCGCCGAACAGGCCGATGCCGCCCGCGACGAGCGCGAGGACGACCACACCGGCGATCGCGACGACGGGCTGGGGGCGGTGGTTCCAGATCTTCAGTCCGCCGGTCAGTTCCTTCGCCTTGGCCAGTGCGCGGCGGCCGACCGGGGAGACCTGGAGGCTGAGCGAGCCGGTGATCCGGTCCAGGTACACGGCCAGGATGACGACGGAGAGACCCGCCTCGAAGCCGAGACCGATGTCGATGTTGCCCAGCGCGCGGTAGACGGCGCCACCGAGGCCGCCGCCGCCGACCATGCCGGCGATGACCACCATGGACAGGCCCAGCATGATGACCTGGTTGATACCCGCCATGATCGTCTGGAGGGCCAGCGGCAGCTGGACCCGCAGCAGGGTGTTACGGGGGGTGGTGCCGAACGCCTCCGCGGCCTCGACCAGTTCCCCGTCGACCTGCCGGATACCCAGCTCGGTCATCCGGACGCCGGGCGGCAGGGCGAAGATGATCGTGGCGATGATGCCGGGCACCACGCCGATCCCGAAGAAGACGACGCCCGGGATCAGATAGACCATGGCGGGCATGGTCTGCATCAGGTCGAGCACCGGCCGGATGATAGAGCTGATCGTCTTGGAGCGCGCGGCCCAGATGCCCAGCGGTATCGAGATGACCAGCACCACGATGGTCGCCACGAGCACCAGCGAGAGAGTCTCCATCGACTCGTTCCACAGCTCGATCGAGTCGATCAGCGCGAAACCCGCGAAGGTGAGAACACCCGCGACCAGGCTGCGCAGCCACCACGCGAGCACGGCCAGAATGCCCGCGAGAAGCAGCGGCTCAGGGGCGGAGAGCACCGCGTTGATGCCGTCGTACATGCCCGAGACGACCGAGCCGATCGCATCGAACAGCCAGGCGAGGTGATTCTGGAGAAAGTCGACCGCGTCGTTGACCCAGTCGCCGAGAGGGAGCCTAGGCACTGGCTACCGCCTTGTCGGTCGTGGCCTTCGGGACCACGGTCGCGGCGGGCGCGTCCAGGGGGACCGAGGGCGTCATCGGCTCACCGAGGACGGCCAGCAGCCTGGCGCGCGGGACGACTCCGACGAGCTTGCCCGTGCCGTCGGTGACGGCGACGGGGATCGCGCTGGTGGAGCAGGGCGTGAACAGCTCGATGATCGGGGTGGACTCGACCACGCTGGCGGGCGCCGCGTCGAGCACCTCCCGCGCGGTACGCAGCTCCTTGCCACCGTCCGTACGGGCGCCGAAGGCGGTCTCCGGGTCGGCCATGATCGCACCGGCGGTGAGCACCCGGGAGCGGTCGACGTCTTGGGTGAAGGAGGCGACATAGTCGTTGGCCGGGGTGACGAGGATGTCCTCGGCGCTGCCCAGCTGGACGATCTCGCCGTCGCGCATGACCGCGATCCGGTCGCCGAGGCGCATGGCCTCGTTGAGGTCGTGGGTGATGAACACGATGGTCTTCTTGAGCCGCTTCTGGAGCTGGAGCAGCTGATCCTGCATATCGCGGCGGATCAGCGGGTCGAGAGCGCTGAAGGACTCGTCCATCAGCAGCAGATCGGCGTCGGTGGCGAGCGCGCGGGCGAGGCCGACGCGCTGCTGCATACCGCCGGAGAGCTCATCGGGCCAGGACGCCTCCCAGCCGCCCAGGCCGGTGAGTTCCAGCGCCTCGGCGGCGCGTTTCTCGCGTTCCGCCCGGGGCACGCCCTGCACTTCGAGGCCGTACCCGGCGTTCTCCAGAACGCTGCGGTGCGGGAAGAGCGCGAAGTGCTGGAAGACCATGCTGATCTTGGTGGAGCGGACGCGGCGCAGCTCCTGCGGGCTCAGGGCGGTCAGGTCCTGGCCGTCGAAGAGCACCCGGCCCGAAGTGGGGTCCAGCAGTCCGTTGAGCATGCGCAGCAGCGTGGACTTGCCGGATCCGGAGAGACCCATCACGACGAATATCTGGCCGGGCTCGACCGAGAACGAGGCGTCGATCACCGCCGCGGTCGTACCGTCGGCGCGAAGCTCGTCGCGGTCCGTACCGCTTTCGAGCTTCGTCACGGCTTCGTCTGGTCGTCTGCCGAATACCTTGTACAGGTGTTCGGCTTGCAGCCTGGACACATACACCTCACGCGTCGAACGGAAAACGGCCCGTCACCCCCGCGGGCGGGCCGTGGAGCGGGCGGATTCCGTCCGCTTACCGGACGCAGCGTGTGAAATTGCGATCTGGTTCGCTCCGGGGGCGCGCCTGCCCGCACTTACACGGACCAAACAGAAAAGTGTCCCAGGTCACTCCCATGAGGGAACACTTCGGCGTGAAAGGCCCTTTCCGAGACCTCCTGATCACCGCCGGTCACCGTGGGCGCCCATCCGCCCGCGTGGGGTGACCGGAGCTCCGTACGGCGGCGTTGTCAGTGGGCTGGGGCATCATCGGGGTGTGACGCGACGCCTGATGCTCCTCGACACCGCCTCCCTCTACTACCGGGCCTACTTCGGGGTCCCCGACTCCGTACGGGCCCCCGACGGCACCCCGGTCAACGCGGTGCGCGGTCTGCTCGACTTCATCGGCCGCCTGGTCCAGGACCACCGCCCGGACGAGCTGGTGGCCTGCATGGACGCCGACTGGCGGCCCGCGTGGCGGGTGGAGCTGATCCCCTCCTACAAGGCCCACCGCGTGGCCCGGCCGCATGAGGAGGGGCCCGACGAGGAAGACACCCCGGACACGCTGGCGCCACAGGTCCCGATCATCGAGGCGGTGCTCGACGCGCTCGGCATCGCCAGGGTGGGCGTCGCGGGATACGAGGCGGACGATGTGATCGGCACGCTCGCCGGCCGGGCGACGGGCCCGGTGGACATCGTCACGGGCGACCGCGATCTCTATCAGCTGATCGACGACAAGCGCGGTGTGCGGGTGCTCTACCCCCTCAAGGGCGTGGGGTCGCTGCACCTCACGGACGAGGCGGCGCTGCGGGAGAAGTACGGGGTCGACGGCCCCGGTTATGTCGATCTGGCGCTGCTGCGCGGGGACCCGAGCGACGGACTGCCCGGGGTGCCGGGGATCGGCGAGAAGACCGCGGCCAAGCTGCTCGACGCCTTCGGTGATCTGGCCGGGATCATGGCGGCGGTCGACGATCCGCGTTCGAAGCTCACCCCGTCCCAGCGCAAGCGGCTGGACGAAGCCCGGGACTATGTGGCGGTCGCGCCCACGGTGGTCCGGGTGGCCGGCGACGTACCGCTGCCGGAGTTCGACCCGGCGCTGCCCGCCGGTCCGCGCGATCCGGCCATGGTCGACGCGCTCGCCACCCGGTGGGGGCTGGGTGGCGCGCTGCGGCGACTGCTCGCCACCCTCCAGCCGTGAGTGTTAGCTTAGGTAAACCTAAGCAGCACAACCGTCAGGGAGACCGCCGTGGCAGAAAAGCCGGCCCGCACGTCGCCGAAGGCCCATGAGGGGCAGGTCGTACGCACCGAGTGGCTCACCCCGCACATGGTGCGCGTGGTCGTGGGCGGTGACGGGCTGGCCGCGCTGGAGTGCGGCGAATTCAGCGACCACTACGTCAAGGTGCTGTTCACCCCCGAGGGGGTGAACTACCCCGAGCCGTTCGACATGGAGCGCATCCGCGCGGAGTTCCCGCGCGACCAGTGGCCCACCAACCGCACGTATACGGTGCGCAGTTGGGACCCGGCGGCGCGCGAGATGGCCATCGACTTCGTCGTGCACGGCGACGAGGGGCTGGCGGGGCCGTGGGCCGCGCGCGTGCGGCCGGGCGAGACGGTACGTTTCCTCGGCCCCGGCGGTCTCTACGTACCGGACCCGGCGGCGGGCTGGCATCTGCTGGTGGGGGACGAGAGCACCCTGCCCGCGATCGCCGCGTCGATGGAGCGGGTACCGGTCGGCGCTCTCGTCCATGCCTTCGTCGAGGTCCCGGGCGCCGAGGAGGAGCAGAAGATCACGACGCCCGACGGGACCGGCATCACCTGGCTGCACCGCGGGGAGCGTCCGGTGGGCGAGGCGCTGATCGCCGCCGTCCGCGGCCTCGACTTCCCCGCCGGGGACGTCCACGCGTTCGTACACGGCGAGGCGGGCTTCGTGAAGGAGCTGCGCCGCCATCTGCGGCTGGAGCGGAACGTCCCGCGCGAGCGGCTTTCGGTCTCGGGGTACTGGCGGCTCGGCCAGACGGACGAGGCCTGGCGGGCGGTCAAGCGCGAGTGGAACGAGCGGGTGGAGCGCGAGCAGGAGACCCCGGCCGCCTGAGCGCGCCCCCGGCCCTCGGCCCTCGGCCCTCGACCAACGCCGCGCGTGCGAACAGGGACCGAGGGGAAGGGCCAGGCTGGGGCCTGTCTTCAATGTAGCGCCGTCCGCCCGCCGGGCAGGCGGGACTTTGAACCTTTGAAGACAGGCCCCAGGGCTCTAAACGGACTTCTGGTACGAGCGGAACGTACGGGTTGACAGCCAGACCGCCACCACCGCCAGAGCCAGCAGCGCGCCGCCCCTGGTCAGTACGTCGCCCCAGTCGGGCTCGGCCGCCAGCGCGGAACGTCCCGCGACCATCGCCCAGTTGACCGGATTGAAGTCCGCGATCGTGGCCATCCAGGACGGCATCTGGGCGGGCGCCATGAAGGCTGAGGAGAGAAACGTCAGCGGCAGCAGCAGAAACGTGTTGATGCCGATGATCGACTCTCGCTCGCGCACCAGCATGCCCAGCGCGTTGGAGAGCGCCCCGAAGACCGTACCGAGCAGGATCGAGGCGGCGACCAGCACGATCAGCCCACCCGCGCCGCCCGGGTAGCGGGCCCCGCCGAGCAGACCGAGCAGCACGATGATCACCGACTGACCGGCCGTGCTGATGCCGTTCTGCACGACATTGGCGTGCATCAGGGCGCTGCGGCTCACCGGGGTGGTCAGGAAGCGGTTGAGTGTGCCGCGTTCGATCTCCTCCAGCGTCCCCATCCCGGCCCACATGCTGGAGCCGAGCGCGCTCATCACGACGATGCCCGGGACCAGATAGTCCAGATAGGTCGTGGTGCCGAAGCCGCCCAGTTCGACGACTCTCTTGAAGAGATTGCCGAAGAGGAACAGCCAGATCACCGGCTGGATCAGCGAGATCAGCAGAAAGACGGGCTGGCGCACGATCACCATCAGCTGACGCTGCGTCATATACCAGGTGTGGGCGAGGGTTTCGGTACTCACCGGGCACCTCCGGCGGTGGCCTGGACGGGTGTGCCCGCACCGGCGCCGTCAGCCTCGGCCTCGGCCTCGGAGAACCGGCGCCCCGCGTACCGCAGATAGACATCGTCCAGGGAGGGGCGGGCCACAGTGGCGGCGGCCACGGCGGCTCCGGCGCGCTCCAGCGCGGCGAGCAGCACGGGCACGGCGGCGGCGCCGTCGTCGGCGCGGACGCTGACCCGGTGGCCGTCGACCGCCAGATCGTGCAGACCGGCCAGCCCGGCGAGTACGGCGGTGAGGGCCGCCCGGTCGCCGTCGGCACGCAGCTCCAGATGGACGGCGTCGCCGCGCAGTTCACCCTTGAGCGCGTCGGGGGTGCCCTCGACCACGATCCGGCCGCGGTCGACGATCGCGATGCGTTCGGCGAGCCGGTCGGCCTCCTCCAGATAGTGCGTGGTGAGCAGGATGGTCAGACCCTCGTCACCGGCGAGACGGGTGATCTCGTCCCACATGGCGGTACGGGCCTCCGGGTCGAGTCCGGTCGTCGGCTCGTCCAGGAAGAGCACCTCGGGCCTGTGGACCAGGCCGAGCGCCACATCGAGCCGCCGCCGCATACCGCCGGAGTACCCCTTGACCAGCCGCCGCGCGGCATCGGTGAGAGCGAACCGGTCCAGCAGTTCATCGACGCGCCGGTTCAGTTCCGTCCCCCTCAGGCCGTACAGCCTGCCCTGGAGGACGAGGTTCTCGCGGCCGGTGGCGGCGGGATCGGCGCCGGACTTCTGGGCGACGACACCGATCGCGCGGCGTACGCGGCCGGGGTGGCGCAGCACATCGTGGCCGGCGACCGTGGCCGTGCCGCTGTCGGGGCGGGCGAGGGTGGTGAGGATCTTGACGGTGGTGGACTTGCCGGCGCCGTTGGGGCCGAGCAGTCCGAGGACGGTGCCGGCCTCGACGGTGAGGCCCAGGCCGTTCAGGGCGGTGACTCCGCCGGGATAGGTCTTGACCAGATCGTCCGCCCGTACGACGGGCGTTCCGGTACTCGTCGATCCGGTATTCGGCGACCCGGTGTTCGGCGATCCGGTCCTCATGGTTCGGGTACTCATGGCTGAGCTCTCCTGTGGATGAGCGGGTTGCTCGGGGTTGGCCGAGCCGGTCCACGCGAAGAGCGCCGGGCTATCCTGGGCATGCCGCGCCTCGATCGCCGGGGCGCCTTCACGGTGGTCCGGTCCGGGGTGAGAGACCCCGGTGGGAGCTGCTGCAACAGCGACCGCCGGGGTCGTTTCCGTTGAGGGCCGGAGTCGGCCGGGTCAGGGATTCGGGGAGCGGTCCTCCTCCCCCGCGGTGTCCGACGGCCGTTCATGTTCCAGCTCCTGCCACTCCGGCGGCGTCCGGCCGGTTTCGTGCAGGGTCCGCCAGCCGTCGAGACCGGAGAGCGATCCCTCGCCGATCTCCTTGAGGAACCCCTGGATCCAGGCCTCCTCGGCCTCGATCATGTGCAGCTGGAACTCGGTCTCCACGACGAAGAGCCGCGGCAGCGTCTCGTAGAGCTGCTCCAGCACGCCCCGCATACCGGCGGCCCGGACGCGCAGCGCCGAGACCCGGTCCTCCAGCAGCGAGGTCACCTCGTCCGGCGGCAGGACACCCATCAGGGAGAGGCCCGTCTCGAACAGCGGGAACTCACGGGCGGGGACGGCCAGCAGATCCGCCATCCACTCCAGCATCTCCTCGTGCCCGGCGGAGGTGAGGCCGTACAGCGTGCGCTCAGGCCGGTTGCCCTGCCGCTGCACCTCCGCCACCTCGACGAAGCCGTGCTTCTCCAGGTTCTGGACGACGGTGTAGAGCGATCCGAAGTTGATCTTGACGCTGTTCTCCTTGCCGCGCTGCCGCAGCGTCTGCGCGATCTGATACGGGTGCATCGGCCGCTCCGAGAGCAGCGCCATCACCGCGAGCGCCAGCGGATTGCTCAGCTTGCGCCGCTTCGCCCCCATCGCGACCACCCCGTTCTCCATTACTCCATCCCAAATACTCGGCTGCGAACATATCGTGAATTCCCTGAGGTCGTCAATCGCGATACATCGTAAATCAAGGAATCTGTTGAACTTCCCGGCTGCGTAGGGCTCGCAGAGCACGTAGACAGGTAAGGCGCGTAGAGCACGTAGACAGCACAGACAGGGCGCTCGCGAACGGACGGTGAGCGAAGTGGACGAGAGGCAGCGAGGGACAGGGACATGAGCGTCGCGGTGGTGCTCTTCACCTCCGATCTGCGGGTGCACGACCAGCCGGTGCTCCGCGCCGCCGTGGACGGCGCCGAGGAGGTGGTACCGCTCTTCGTCCGCGATCCGGGGATGGCGGCGGCGGGCTTCGACGCCCCCAACCGCCGCGCCTTCCTGGCCGACTGCCTGGCCTCGCTGGACACCGCCCTGCGCGAGCGCGGCGGCCGGCTGGTCATCCGTTCGGGCGATCCCGTCGAGCAGGTCTGCCGGGTGGTGCGCGAGAGCGGCGCCGTGCAGGTCCATGTGGCGGGCGGGGTGAGCCGGTACGCGGCGCGCCGGGAGGAGCGGTTGCGTAGGGAGCTGCCGACCGCCGGAGCCGGCCTGACCGTGCACGACGCGGTGGTCACGGCCGTGCCGCCGGGACAGATCACCCCGGCGGGCAGGGACCATTTCGCGGTCTTCACCCCGTACTTCCGCCGCTGGGACGAGACGGGCCGGCGCGCGGTGACGGACGCGCCCAGGAGCGTACGGGTGCCACGGGTCGGCGGCGAACCGCTGCCCGCACGCGGTGCGGTCGAGGGGGTCTCGCCCGGTCTGGCCGAGGGCGGCGAGGAGGTGGCGCGCAAGCGGCTGGCGGCCTGGCTGGCCGACGGGATCGAGTCGTACGAGGACCGCCACGACGACCTGGCCGGCGACGCGACCTCCCGGCTCTCGCCATACCTCCACTTCGGCTGTCTCTCACCGGTGGAGCTGGTGCACCGGGCACGGTGCGAGCGCGGCGCGGGGGCGGCGGCCTTCGTACGGCAGCTGGCCTGGCGGGACTTCCACCACCAGGTACTGGCGGCGCGCCCCGCGTCGGCGTGGTCGGACTACCGGCCGCGCGGGGATCACTGGCGCACGGACGAGCGGGAGATCTGTGCCTGGCGGGAGGGCCGCACCGGCTGCCCGGTCGTCGACGCGGCCATGCGCCAACTGTCGTACGAGGGCTGGATGCACAATCGTGGGCGGCTGCTGGTGGCGAGCTTCCTGACCAAGACGCTGTACGCGGACTGGCGCGTCGGCGCGCGGCACTTCCTGGATCTGCTGGTGGACGGCGATCTCGCCAACAACCAGCTCAACTGGCAGTGGACGGCGGGCACCGGCACGGACACCCGGCCGCACCGCGTCCTCAATCCGCTCACCCAGGCCAGGCGGTTCGATCCCCACGGCGACTACGTACGGCGCTGGGTACCGGAGTTGGCCGGGGTGGACGGGTCCGCCGTCCACCAGCCGTGGCTTCTCGACGCCCGGGACCGGGCCCGGCTCGGCTATCCGGACCCGATCGTGGATCTCGCCGAGGGCCGGGACCGCTTCTTCCGGGCCCGGGGTCTCGTCTGAGGGCTGTCCAGTAACGGCGGCGGGCTGTCCCGTAACGGCGGCTGTACCGCCGTGACGCCCCGCGGGGTGAGGAATCGGGCGCCGCACGGACACGGACGCGTCACGCCGGTGAAACAGCCTCTCCTTAATTTCTGTCAATCGACAGGAATCAGCGACAGGGGCCGCCATGACCGCCACCGCATCCACGGACGTACGGCAGGAACCGGCCGGGACCGGCCCGCGCGACTCGGTCGCCTTGGCCGGTTTCGGCTATCGGCAGGAGCTGCACCGCAGCATGGGGCGGTACGCGTCGTTCGCCGCCGGGTTCTCCTTCATCTCCGTCCTCACCACCGTGTTCCAGTTCTTCGCGTTCGGCTTCTCCTTCGGCGGCGCCGCCTTCTTCTGGACCTGGCCCGCGGTGCTCCTCGGACAGCTGCTGGTAGCCGCCTGCTTCGCCGAACTCGCCGCCCGCTACCCGCTGTCCGGGGCGATCTACCAGTGGTCGACACGGCTCAGCACCCCGGTCTTCGGCTGGTTCGCCGGCTGGATCATGGTCATCGGGCAGATGGTCGTGGTGGCCGCGGCGGCGCTCGCGCTCCAGGTCGTACTGCCCGCGATCTGGAGCGGGTTCCAGCTGGTCGGCGGCGATCCGGCGCCCACCACCGCGAGCGGCGCGGCCAACGCGGCTCTGCTCGCCGTCATCCTGCTGGTCCTGACCACGGCCGTGAACCTCGTCGACAACCGCGTGATGTCCCTGGTCAACCGCGTCGGTGTCACCGCCGAGATCATCGGCGCCGTACTGATCGTGGTCCTGCTGTTCACCCACGCCGAACGCGGTCCCGGCATCACGCTGCACAATGGTGGCCAGGGCGGCGCGATCGGCGCGCTGCTGGTGGGCTCCTTCACCGCGGCGTACGTACTGATCGGATTCGACAGCGCCGGTGAACTGAGCGAGGAGACCCACAGCCCCCGGCGCACCGCACCGCGCACGATCCTGCTCGCCCTCGCCGCCGCCGGGGTCCTCGGCGGACTGCTGCTGCTCGGCGGCATCCTGGCCGCGCCGAGCCTCACCGACGGCCGGCTCGGCACGGAGGGTCTCTCGTACGTACTGACCAGCACACTCGGCGACGGTGTGGGCCGGGCGCTGCTCGCCGATGTGGCGCTCGCCATCGCCGTGGCCACGCTCGCCATCCAGACCTCGGGTTCGCGCATGCTCTTCTCGATGGCACGCGACGGCGTCCTGCCCGCCTCGCGCCCCCTCGCGAAGGTCTCCCCGCGTACGGGCATGCCGGCCGGTCCCGCACTGGTGGTGGGCGCGGCGGCAGCGGCGCTCTGCCTGCTCAACCTGGCCTCTCCGGAAGCCTTTCTGGCGATCGGTACGACCTGTATCGCGATGCTCTATCTCGCGTACGTGATGGTCACGGGCCCGATGCTGATCCGCAGGCTGCGCGGCCGCTACGCCACGTCGGAGAGCGTCGACGAGACGGGCGAGCCCCTGTTCTCACTGGGTCGCTGGGGTCTGCCCGTCAACGTCCTGGCCTGCGTGTACGGCGCGGCGATGACGGTCAACCTGGCCTGGCCGCGGGCGGCCGTCTACGACCCGGCCGGCGGGCACTGGTATTTCCAGTGGTTCACGGTGCTCTTTCTCCTCGCCACCCTTGGGCTCGGGGGCCTGTACCAGGCGTGGAGGGCACATCGAGGACACATAGCCAGTGATCCTGTTCCGGCCGCGGCTCCGGCTCTCCCGGAATCGGCTCGCTAGCCGCCGCCGTTCTGTCCACGTCCACCGGCCACAGGCGCCGGACAGCCCGGACAGCCTAAAAGGGAGCTGACCAGGGCCTGCCGCAGCTGGTCGGCTCCGGGGGCACCGGCCGGGCCGTGCGGGGTCGGGTAAACCCGGCACGTCAGTCCGGGCGCTTGGCCTGGCCGGGCGAAGGGGTCATGTCCGTCGATCAGGATGGTCGGCGAGCCGGTGAATCCTGTCCGCTCGGCCTCGGCCTGGTCGGCGATCACGCGCGTGGTGACCGTGACGTCGTGCAGGCCCAGGTCGGCGAGCGCCTGACGCAGTCGTTCGGTCGCGGGCTCGGCGTTCGGGCAGTCGGGCACGACCAGCAGCTCGATGTTCATGTCTCCAGGATCGCTCTCATCGGAACTCGGACGCGGGGATCAGGATCAGGTGCGGCAGCCTCAGCCGCATCCGGGCCGGCAACCGCTCGTCTCCGCCTCGCTGCCGGGCGCCGTCGCCGCGGCGGCGTGGGCCGCGCAGCAGCCCTCGCCCTGCCAGGCGTCGCGGCCTTCCTTGACCGCGAGGGCGGCGATGACGAGGGCGGCGATGGAGTCGGCCCAGGACCAGCCGAGCAGCAGGTTGGCCAGCAGGCCGATCAGGAGGACGGCGGAGAGGTAGGTGCAGAGCAGGGTCTGCTTGGAGTCGGCGACGGCGGAGGCGGAGCCGAGTTCGCGGCCGGCTCGGCGCTGGGCGGTCGACAGGAAGGGCATGATCACCAGCGAGAGCGCGGCGAGTACGATCCCGGGCACCGAGTGGTGGGCTTCGCCGGATCCGGTCAGCGCGCGGACGGAGTCCACGACGACGTAGAACGCGAGGGTGTAGAAGGAGACGGCGATGATCCGCAGCGTCCTCTTCTCGCGGGCCTCGCGAGTGGCGTGGTCCCGGGCGGAGAACTGCCAGGCGACCGCCGCGGCGGAGGACACCTCGATCACGGAGTCGAGTCCGAAGCCGACCAGCGCGGTGGAGGACGCGAGGGCACCGGCGGTGATCGCGGCCACCGCCTCGATGACGTTGTAGATGATCGTGGCGGCGACCAGCAGACGTACGCGCCGGGTCAGCGCGTCACGGCGGGCAGGGCTCGGTCCGAGGGATATCGCGGCCATTCAGCAGCACCCCCGCTCATCCGCGTCCGGGCAGGTCTTGTCCGCCTCGACGGCGACCACGGCCGTGCGCAGGGCGTCCAGCGCGTGGCCGAGGCGTTCGTCGGCGAGCTCGTAGCGGGTGCGCCGACCGTCGGGCACGGTGACGACCAGGCCGCAGTCGCGCAGGCACGCCAGATGGTTCGACAGCCGGGTGCGAGAGATCTCCAGGGAGTCGGCGAGGTCGGCCGGGTAGGCCGGGGCCCGGCGCAGGGCGAGCAGGACACGGCAGCGGATGGGGTCGGCGAGGGCGCGGCCGAACCGCGCCAGCACCTCGATGTCAGCAGCGAGAGTCAGCACTCCGCGAGAGTACATCGAATCCTGAATTCAGGAAACTATGAATTATTGGGTTCGGCGGGCGCTCTCTGCCGCGTAGGTGTTGTTCCGGCCGACGACGCGCTGCCGGGTATCGGCGGTGGTCCGGCGGAGGATCCGGTGGAAAACGTTCCCGGCCGCGACATGATCGCGAACTTCGGCGCCCGCCGCCGAGCGGGTCGGCCGCTCCACGGCCATGGACCGGCCACGGGATCTGGGGGCCGGGCAACGGAGACCCCGGGGCGCTCCACGCGCCTCGGGGCCTCCGGCCTTGGGGCCCGAATTGGCCGGGCGGGGGCCCTACTTGGTGACCTCGACAGTGACCTGGGCGGTCGCGCCGGTGTGCTGGTCATCGCCCGTGTAGCGGACGGTGTACGTCACCTGACCGGTGACCCGAGGCCGTGCGGTGAACTGGAAGGTGCCGTCCGCCGCGACGGGGAAGCTGCCGATGGACACGCCGCCCGGTGTGCGGGCGTCGGTGGCCGTCACCTCCACGGTGGTGCCACTCCCGAACGGGTCGTTGGCGCTCAGCGTGCCCGTAACGTGCAAGGGGTTGCCCTTGACGGCCGTCGACGGCGCCTGGAGGGTGAGGGCGCTCTGCGCCTTGCCCGCGTCTACCAGCACATGCAGGGTCGGCTGGGCGCCGAGGTAGTCGCCGGTGACGGCGAACAGCAGGTTGTCGTCCGCCGCCCAGGCGAGTCCGGCGGCGAACTGGAGCCCCGGGGAGTAGGTCCGCAGTGGTGCACTGGCGCCGGCGCGGAAAACGTACAACAGCGAGCCGTTGCCGCCTGCCGCGACCGTGCCGTCGGGGGCGATGGCTACCGCGTTGGGGTAGGCGTCGGTGGGGTAGCTGCCGTTCTCCGTCAGGTCGGAAGTGCTGACGACCTGGTGACGGTAGGGGGTCCCGTTCGCCGTGACGATGTTCCGGCCATCAGGAGTCACGGCGAAGTCGTTCAGATCCGACATGGACGGAGCGTCGTAGAACGTACGCTGGACCCGCTGCTGCAGACCATCCGCATTCGCGTCATACACCGCGAGGGTGGCCGGGCTGAGGCCATGGTCTCCCGCCACCAGCATGTTCGGATCGGCCGGCGACGATGCGAGCGCCGGGGCGTAGTACCAGCCGGAGGACTGGTTGAGTGTGATCACCGGGCCGGATCCGGAGAGCTCCAGTGAGCCGATCCCCGCTTGGCCGGTCGCCCCATGGCTGAACCAGATCTTGCCGTCGGCAAGCGCCAGGCTCTGGGGTGATGTGCCCGCGCCCGTCTGGTAGCGGTTGGTCTCGGTCAGCGTGCCGGTGTCGATCGCGGATATCGCGTCGGCCGACGAGAGGGCGACGTACACCGTGCTGGAGTCGGGCGAGATCGCGAGTCCCGCTGCCCCGTTCTCCAAGGTGATCTGCTTCAGGACCTGTCCCGCGTAGTCGGTCACGACGACGCTGCTTCCGGACGGATCGCTGATGAACACGCGGTCGTGTACGTCGTCGACCACGAGGTCCCGGTATGAGGCGCTGGGCAGCGCGGTGCCGCTGGCCGCCGAGGCCGGAGTGGTTGTGCCGCCGATCAGCGCGACGGTACAGATCACGGCCGCCAGGGCCGTGCGAGCGGTGACTCTTCGAGTACGCAAATCCTGTTACCTCTCTGCGCGGGTGAACGGATGAGTGATCACCCGTGATGAGTGATTCCCAGCCAGCGCGTTGAAGTTAGACCATGCCACTGACAATGGCCCGTCAGAGAGCCGATCCACGACCGGGGTTGAGCCGCTCGACCCCGTACGACGTGCGGGGCGCGCCGGCACGGGGGGGACACGCCTTCTCCATCGGCCGCGCACGACGGTGTGTCAGCTCGTCGCGTGGCGGGCAGCCAGTCCGGCGGTTGAGGACACCGCACCGCCTCAGCCGCCGCCCACCCCCACGATCCGCAGCGCCGCATCCGCCGTCGCCCCCGCGAACGCCTCCACCGGCCGGTCCGGGTCGGACCGATGGACCAGGATCACGCCCTCGATCAGCCCGAACACCAGGTCCGTACGGAGCGCGAGTTCGGCCTTGTCCAGCTCCGCGCCCGGCCCCGTCGCGGCGAGCAGCGTCCCGTACGCGTCCTTCAGCTCCGCCCGTACCGTCCGGAAGCCCGCGAACCGCTCCGCCCCGACCTCGGGCAGCAGATACAGCACGCCCAGATTGCGCGGTCCCCCGCAGAGCAGCTCGACGTCCGAGCGGCACAGCTCCCACAGCAGCGTCTCGGCCGGCCTCTCCTCGTCGGCGAGCAGCTCACGGGCGAGGGCCAGCGAGGGCGCCACGGTCGATTCGAGCAGCTCGGCGAGCAGGTCCTCCTTGCCGCCGAAGTAGTGGTACATCGTGGCCTGCCGCATCCCCGCGCGCTCGGCCACCGCGCGCGTGGTGGTCGCCGCGTACCCCAGCGTGGTGAACAACTCGGCCGCCGCGCACAGCAGTTCGTCCCGCGCGGACAGGCCGCTGTCCGGCCGCCGATCGGCCCGCGGCCGTCCGACCCGTCGTCCCGTGGTGCCCATGCGCCCGATCGTCGCACACCGCGCGACGGCCCCGACCGCCCCGACCGCCGCGATCTCCGCGATCCCCGCGATCCCCGCGAGTGCCCGATGAGTGCCCCACCCGAGCGCGCCGAGCGCCCGCCGAGCGCCGTGAGCATCCGGTAACCCTCGCGCAACCGACGGGCAACGGCCCGGAAGCCCCCCGCCCTTAATTTCTGTCGAGCGACAGAAATCGAGGATCCGGAGGTCGGGCCATGGCGACAGCGACGACATACGGGGCCAGGGACCACGCCCGCGCCCAGGCGGGCGCGAAGGCCGAGGCCATGCCCGTGGTGCCCGCCACCGACTGGCCGGACCCGCCCTGCGAGGCCGGGCAGTTGGTGTGGGCGGAGACCGTGGCCGGCGGTGGCTACACCCACCGGGCCGTGGCCCGCGGCACCGAGATCCGGCTCACGGACCCCCATGGCGACGCCTGCGCCCATCTGCTGCTCTACGCCGACGGCCGCTCCTGGGAGCGGCTGAACACGGCCGACACGGTCAAGGTCCAGTGGAACGCCTATCTCGGGACGGGCCGGCTGCTGCTGTCCGGCCAGGGGCGCGTTCTCGCCACCCTCGTCACCGATACGACCGACGGCCGCCACGATGCCCTCTGCGGCACCTCCACCCTCGCCAGGAACACCGCGCGCTACGGCGACGGCGCCCCGCACTCCGCCTCCCCCGCCGGCCGCGAGCTGCTGAAGCTCGCCGCGCTCAAGAACGGGCTGGAGCCGCGCGATCTGCCGCCCTCCGTCTCCTTCTTCCAGGGGGTGGAGGTACGGGAGGACGGGGCCCTGGCGTTCACCGGCTCCGTCGGTCCGGGCGGCTCCGTGACCCTCCGGGCCGAGCGGGATCTGACCGTACTGCTGGCGAACGTGCCGCATCCGCTCGATCCGCGCCCCGCGTACACCAGCACCCCGCTGGAGGTACTGGCCTGGACCGCGGACCCCACGGCCCCGGACGATCCGCTCAGGGAGGCCACCCCGGAGGGCCGCCGCGCCTTCCTCAACACCGCCGAGTTCCTCGCGGCGAGGGGGATCCGATGACCTCCGTCACCGTCGCTGTCCCCGCCCGCGCCCCGTGGTCCGCCGTCGTCCACGAGGGCGAGTCGCTCACGCTGACCGATCTGCACGGCAATCAGGCCGTGGACTTCCTGGTGTACGACGCGCACGACACCGCCGTCCGCTACAGCGCCCCCGACACGATCCACGCCCAGGGCAATGTCTTCCTCACCACCGGCAGTGTGCTGATGTCGAACGAGTACACACCGCTGATGACCGTCACCGAGGACACCTGCGGCCGGCACGACACCCTGGGCGGCGCCTGCTCGAAGGAGTCCAACACCCTGCGCTACGGCCATCACACCTGGTCGCAGCACGCGTGCATGGACAACTTCCTGATCGAGGGGGCCCGTTACGGCCTCGGCCCGCGCGATCTGGTCCCCAACATCAACTGGTACATGAACGTGCCGGTGGAGAAGGACGGCACGCTGGGCATCGTCGACGGCCTGTCCGCCCCCGGCCTGCGGGTCACGCTCCGCGCCGAGACCGATGTCCTGGTCCTGATCTCCAACTGCCCCCAGATCAACAACCCCTGCAACGGCTTCGACCCCACCGCCGTCGAGGCGACGCTCACCGACGGGACGGGCGCATGACGTACGACACGCTGCTCGTCGCCAACCGGGGCGAGATCGCCGTACGGATCATCCGCACGGCCCGCCGGCTCGGGCTCCGTACCGTCGCGGTCTTCTCGGATCCGGACCGTCCGGCTCCGCATGTGCGGCTCGCGGACGAGGCGGTACGGCTCGGCCCGGCGCCCGCCAAGGAGTCCTATCTCGACGCCGAGCTGATCCTGAGAGCGGCCAAGGACACCGGAGCGGGCGCGATCCACCCCGGTTACGGCTTTCTCTCCGAGGACGCGGGGTTCGCGCGGCGCTGCGAAGAGGCCGGGATCGTCTTCGTCGGCCCGACCCCCGGACAGCTCGAAGTCTTCGGCGCCAAACACACCGCGCGCGCCGCCGCGGAGGCCGCGGGCGTCCCGCTCGCCCCCGGCACCGGACTGCTGCCGGATCTCGCCACCGCGCTGGAGGCGGCGGAGCGGATCGGCTACCCGGTGATACTCAAGGCGACGGGCGGCGGTGGCGGAATCGGGATGCGGGCGGTGTACGACGCCGCCGGACTCGCGGACGCCTGGGAGGCGGTGCAGCGTGTGGCCGCGGCCTCCTTCTCCTCCGCCGGGGTCTTCCTGGAGCGCCTGATCGAGCGGGCACGCCATGTCGAGGTGCAGGTCTTCGGCGACGGCGAGGGCCGGGTGGTCACCTTCGGCGACCGCGACTGCTCGCTCCAGCGCCGCAATCAGAAGGTGCTCGAAGAGGCCCCCGCGCCCGGCCTCCCGGACCCCGTACGGCGCCAGCTGGCCGAATCCGCACGGGATTTGTGCGCCTCGGTCGGCTACCGCTCCGCCGGTACGGTCGAGTTCGTGTACGACGCCGCCCGCGAGGAGGCGTCGTTCCTGGAGGTCAACACCCGTCTCCAGGTGGAACACCCGGTCACCGAAGCGATCTACGGCGTCGATCTCGTCGAGTGGATGCTGCGCCTCGCCCAGGGCGAGACGTCCGTCGTACGGGCACCGGACGCGCCGCGCGGCCATGCCGTCGAGGCGCGCGTGTACGCCGAGGACCCCACCCGGGACCACCGCCCCGGCGCCGGGCTGCTGACCCATGTCTCGTTTCCTCCGCAGCGGGCCATGGAGGGGGCCGCGGAGGCAGGGGGCATACGCGTCGACTCCTGGATCGAGACGGGCACGGAAGTGACCACGTCCTACGATCCGATGCTGGCCAAGGTCATCGCGCACGGCGAGGACCGCGCGCAGGCGCTCGCCGCGCTCGACCGGGCCCTCGCCGCCACCCGTATCGACGGCATCGAGACCAATCTCGGGCTGCTGCGCGCCGCGCTGCGCGCCCCGGCGGTCGCCGCCGCCACGCACTCGACGGCCACGCTCGCGACCGTCACCGATCCGACGCCGCGCATCGAGGTGACCTCCGGCGGCACGCTCACCACCGTGCAGGACTGGCCCGGCCGCACGGGCTACTGGCAGGTGGGGGTCCCGCCGTCGGGGCCGATGGACAGCCTCTCCTTCCGGCTGGGCAACCGGGCGCTCGGCAACGACGAGGGCGCCCCCGGCCTGGAGTGCACCCTCCAGGGCCCCACGCTCCGGTTCAGCCGTGCCACCACGCTCTGTGTAACGGGCGCCCCCGCGCCGGTGACCGTGGACGGCGCGCCGGTCCCGCAGTGGGAGCCCTTCACCGTCCCGGCCGGAGCGACCCTCGCCGTCGGCGCGCCGGCCGCGCACGGGCTGCGTACGTACGTCCTGTTCGCGGGCGGCGGCCTGGACGTCCCCGGCTTCCTGGGCAGCGCGGCCACCTTCACCCTCGGCCGCTTCGGCGGCCATGGCGGGCGGGCACTGCGCACCGGCGATGTCCTGCACGGCGGAACGGTCTCCCGCGACAGCGGGACCGCTTCCGGCGCGGGAACGCCCGTCCCCCACGGCGAACGGCCCGACTTCCCCCGGAGCTGGCGGGTGGGTGTCAGCGAAGGGCCGCACGCGGCACCGGAGTTCTTCACCGAGGAGGACATCCACGCGTTCTACGAGGCGGAGTGGAAGGTCCACTTCAACTCGGCGCGCACCGGCGTACGGCTGATCGGCCCCAAGCCCCGCTGGGCCCGAACGGACGGCGGGGAGGCGGGACTCCACCCCTCCAACATCCATGACACGCCGTACGCGGTCGGCGCCGTCGACTACACCGGCGACATGCCCGTGCTGCTCGGCCCCGACGGGCCCTCGCTCGGCGGGTTCGTCTGCCCGGCGACGGTCGTCGTGGGCCAGCGCTGGAAACTCGGCCAGCTGCGCCCCGGCGACACGGTCCGCTTCGTCCCGGTGACGACCGGCGCGGCGGCCGCCCTGCGCCGCTCCCCCGCCACCGCGCCGGTCGCGGACCGTCCCGTCGTCCGCGACGGCGGGGTCCTGGGACGCGGCCCGTCCGTCACCTACCGCCGCGCCGGGGACGACAACGTACTGATCGAGTACGGCGAGATGCGGCTCGATCTGGCGCTGCGGATGCGCGTCCACGCGCTCGCCGAGGCGGTCACCGCCGGGGGCCTGCCGGGCATCACCGATCTCACGCCGGGCATCCGCTCGCTCCAGATCCAGCTGAACCCGGACGTTCTCTCCCAGGAAGCGCTGCTTGCCGCCCTCACCCGGATCGAGGCCGGACTGCCGCCCACGGACGAGCTGGTGGTCCCGTCCCGTACCGTCCATCTGCCGCTGTCCTGGGACGATCCGGCCACCCGCGAGGCCATCGCCCGCTATATGGCGGGGGTACGGGACGACGCGCCCTGGTGCCCGTGGAACATCGAGTTCATCCGCCGGATCAATGGCCTGGACTCGCCGGACGACGTCTACCGCACGGTCTTCGACGCCGAGTATCTGGTCCTGGGCCTGGGCGATGTCTATCTGGGCGCGCCGGTCGCCACCCCGCTGGACCCCCGGCACCGGCTGGTCACCACCAAATACAACCCGGCCCGCACCTGGACCGCCGAGAACTCCGTAGGAATCGGCGGCGCATATCTCTGTATCTACGGGATGGAGGGACCCGGCGGCTATCAGTTCGTGGGCCGTACGACCCAGGTGTGGTCGGGCTGGCAGC
The DNA here is from genome assembly GCF_044766385.1 of Streptomyces sp. NPDC102274. Taxonomy (NCBI): domain Bacteria; kingdom Bacillati; phylum Actinomycetota; class Actinomycetes; order Kitasatosporales; family Streptomycetaceae; genus Streptomyces; species Streptomyces sp. NPDC102274. Next base: position 52,768 of record NZ_JBIWLW010000037.1, read on the forward strand.
AGCGCGGCGCGTTCGAGGAGGGCAAACCGTGGCTGCTGCGCTTCTTCGACCGGATCAAGTGGTATCCGGTCGAGGCGGACGAACTGCTCGCGCTGCGCGCCGACATGGCGGCGGGCCGCTTCGTACCGCGTGTCGAGGAGGGCACCTTCTCGCTCGCCGACCATGAGCGCTTCCTCGCCGGGAACGCGGCGTCGATCGCGTCCTTCAGGGCGCGGCAGACGGCGGCGTTCGGCGCCGAGCGCGCGGCCTGGGAGGCGGGGGGCGAGTTCGCCCGCGCGGAGGCCGTGGCCGCGCCCGCCGTACCGCGCGCCGAGATCACCGTCCCGCCGGGCGGGCGGCTGCTGGAAGCCGAGTTCGCGGCCTCGGTCTGGCAGTTGAACGTGGTTCCCGGCGATACGGTGCGCGCGGGGCAGCCGCTGCTCGCGCTGGAGGCGATGAAGATGGAATCACGGGTCCACGCACCGGCGGACGGGGTGGTGACCGAGATCCTGACGTCCCCCGGCGCCCAGGTCGAAGCGGGCACTCCGCTGCTGGTGCTGTCCCCGGCGTTGTCCCCGGCGTAAGGAGCCCCGACCCCGATGTCCCCCTCGCCCACATCCCCTCCGTCCCCTTCGTCCCCTCCGTCCCCTCCATCTCCTTCGTCCCCTCCGTCCTCCTCCTTCTCCGCGGTCGACCGGGTACGCGCCGCCTACCGGCGGATCGCGCGGGTGGACCGCCCCGAGATCTGGATCACGCTGCGCCCACAGGCCGAGGTGGAGGCCGAGGCCCACGCCCTCGACGCGCGCCGCGCCTCCGCGGAGGAACCGCTTCCGCTCGCCGGCAGGCTGCTGGCCGTCAAGGGCAATATCGATGTGGCCGGGCTTCCCACCACGGCCGGCTGTCCTTCGTACGCCTACTTCCCCGAGCGGGACGCGCCCGTCGTGGCGCGGCTCAGGGAGGCCGGCGCGCTGGTCCTCGGCACGACCAACATGGACCAGTTCGCCACGGGTCTGGTCGGGACCCGCTCCCCGTACGGTGCGGTACGGGGAGCCCGGGATCCTGAGCGGATCTCCGGAGGATCCAGTTCCGGTTCCGCCGTCGCCGTCGCGCTCGGACTCGTGGATCTGGCGCTGGGCACGGACACCGCGGGCTCCGGCCGGGTGCCCGCCGCCTTCAACGGCATCGTCGGGCTGAAGCCGTCCCGGGGGCTGGTGCCCACCGCCGGGGTGGTGCCCGCCTGCGCGAGCCTCGACTGCGTCAGCGTCTTCGCCCGTACGCTCCCCGAGGCCCGCTCCGCCCTCGCGCTCATGTCCGTACCGCCCGGCCGTGAGGCACCGCACCGTACGCCGGGCCCGTGGCGGGTGGCGGTCCCGCCGCTCGCGTACCTCGGTCCGCTGGACGACGGCTGGGCGAAGGCGTACGAGGCGGCGGCGGCCCGGCTCAAAGCGGCGGGGGCGCGGCTGGTGCCCATCGATCCGACGCCGTTCCTGGAAGCCGCCCCCATGCTGTACGAGGGGGCCTTCGTCGCCGAGCGCTACACCGCCGTCGGTAGCTTTATCGACAAGCTGGCTCCTGACGCCGACACCGAAGCCGGTCTCGATCCCACGGTCGCCGGGATCATCCGCCGGGCCCGTGACATCCCGGCCCATCGGCTCTACGCCGACCAGGCGCGCCTCACGGCCCTGCGCGCGGCTGCGATGTCCGCGCTGGGGGACGCGGACGCGCTGCTTCTGCCCACGGCTCCCGGCCACCCGACGCTCGCGGAGGTGGCGGCCGATCCGCTGGGCGCCAATGCCCGGCTCGGCCGGTTCACCAACTCCACCAATCTCTTCGATCTGGCCGCTGTCGCGGTCCCCGGCGACGAGGTGGACGGGCGCCCCTTCGGCGTCATGCTCGTCGGCCCAGCCGGTACGGACGACCGGCTGGCCGCCGTCGCCGGACTGCTCACGGCCCCCGCCGGACACACGCTGGTCGTCGTCGGGGCGCATCTGGACGGGGAGCCGCTCAACCCGCGGCTACTGGCGCTGGGGGCCAGGCTGCTCCGTACGACCACCACCGCCCCGGTCTACCGCCTGTACGCCCTGCGCACCGATCCGCCCAAACCGGGTCTCGTCCGTGTGCCTCCCGGCCGGGCGGGGGCCGCGATCGAGGCCGAGCTCTGGGAGCTGCCGGCCGAGGGGCTCGGGGCGCTCGCCGCCGCGCTCCCCCGCCCCATGGGGATCGGACGGGTGGAGTTGGCCGACTCCACCACCGCCGCGGGCTTCCTCTGTGAGCCGGCCGCCCTGGAGGACGCCGTCGACATCACCGCGTACGGCGGCTGGCGCGCCTACCTGGCCCGCTGACCCGAACGCGTACGGGCCCCGCCGGGATCCTGGCGGGGCCCATACGCATGCCGCCGTCAGTGTGCCGTCAGCCGACCGAGCTGTACGCCACCACCCCGCGCAGCACCGACTCGACCGCCTTGCGGGCGTTCTTCGCGACCGTGCTGTTCTCGCGCGGCGCGGCGGCCGCGATCTGGCCGAGCACGTCGATGACCTGCTTGCACCAGCGCACGAAGTCACCGGCCGGCATCTCCGCCTCGCGCAGCACCTCGTCCAGCCCCTTGCCCGAGGCCCACATATAGACCGCCCAGGCGAAGCCGAGATCGGGCTCGCGCTGTCCGACGCCCTCCGCCTGACTGATCTTCAGGTCCTCCTCCAGTGCGTCGAGCCGGCCCCAGATACGGACCATCTCGCCCAGCGCGGCCTTCGCCGCGCCCGAGGGGACCTTGGGCGCCACCGCGTCGTCCGACTGCCTGGCCTCGTACACCAGCGCCGAGACGCAGGCGGCCAGCTCGGCCGGGGAGAGCCCTTCCCACACCTGGTCGCGCAGGCACTCGCTCGCCAGGAGATCGAGCTCGCCGTAGAGCCTGGCCAGCCGCCTTCCGTGCTGCGTGACCTCGTCCCCGCGCAGATAGTCCAGCTCGGTGAGGAGCGCGACGATCCGGTCGAAGGTACGGGCGATGGTGTTCGTCCGACCCTCGATCCTGCGCTCCAGCTGCCGGGTGTCCCGCTGGAGCCGGTGGTAGCGCTCGGCCCAGCGGGCGTGGTCCTCCCGCTCGTCGCAGCCATGGCAGGGGTGGGCGCGCAGCTCCGTACGGAGCCGGGCGATCTCCCGGTCGTCCGCGGCGGCGGCGCGCTGCTTGCGGTGCCGCTCGGGCACGATGTGCCCGGCCTTCGTACGCAGCGCGGACGCCAGATCGCGCCGCGACTGCTGGGAGCGCGCGTTGAACGACTTCGGGATGCGCATCCGTTCCAGCGCCTCCACCGGAACCGGGAAGTCCATCGAGGCCAGCCGCTTGACCTGCCGCTCGGCGGTCAGCACGAGCGGACGTGGCCCGTCCTGATATTCCAGCCCGCGGTGGCCGTTGGCGCGTCCGGCCGGCAGCCCGGGGTCGAGCACCAGCGCGAGACCGGAGAACTTCCCGGTCGGCACATGAATGACATCGCCCGGCTTGAGCTTCTCCAGCGACGAGGCGGCGGCGGCCCGGCGCTGCGCGGCCCCCTGCTTGGCCAGCTCGGTCTCACGGTCCTTGAGGTCGCGCCGCATGCGCGCGTACTCCTCGAAGTCCCCGAGATGGCAGGTCATGCCCTCCCGGTAGCCGTCGAGCCCCTCCTCGTTGCGCTGGACCTGCCGGGAGATGCCGACGACCGACTTGTCGGCCTGGAACTGGGCGAAGGACGTCTCCAGCAGCTCGCGCGAGCGGTGCCTGCCGAACTGCTGCACGAGATTGACGGCCATGTTGTACGAGGGCCGGAAGCTGGAGCGCAGCGGATAGGTCCGCGTCCCGGCGAGCCCGGCCAGCGCGCCCGGGTCCATACCTCGCTGCCAGAGCACCACGGCGTGGCCCTCGATATCGATCCCGCGCCGCCCCGCCCGCCCGGTCAGCTGCGTGTACTCACCGGGGGTGATGTCGGCGTGCTGCTCGCCGTTCCACTTGACGAGCTTCTCCAGCACCACGGACCTGGCCGGCATATTGATGCCGAGCGCCAGGGTCTCGGTGGCGAAGACCGCCTTGACCAGACCGCGGACGAACAGCTCCTCCACGACCTCCTTGAAGGTCGGCAGCATCCCGGCGTGGTGCGCGGCGATGCCACGCTCCAGGCCCTCCAGCCACTCGTAGTAGCCGAGGACATGGAGGTCCTCACCGGGGATCGAGGCCGTGCGCTCCTCGACGATCTCGCGGACCCGCCGCCGCGCCTCGTCGTTGTTGAGCCGCAGCCCCGCGTACATGCACTGCTGTACGGCGGCCTCGCAGCCGGCCCGGCTGAAGATGAAGGTGATCGCGGGCAGCAGCCCCTCGGCATCGAGGCGCTCGATGACCTCGGGTCTGCCGGGCGTCCAGATCCGGGAGCGCTGGCGGCGCTCGCGCTCCCGGTCCGCCTCGCGGATCATCTTCCCGCGCCGGCGTTCACGCGGGTTGTACGTGCGCTGGTTCTCCATCCGGGCCAGCCGGACCAGATCCGGGCTGACCTCGCGCTTGCCCGCGCCACGGCCGCCGTGGTCGGTCTCCTCCTCGAAGAGGTCGTACAACCGGCGCCCGGCCATCACATGCTGCCAGAGCGGCACGGGCCGGTGCTCGGAGACGATCACTTCCGTGTCACCACGGACGGTGTCCAGCCAGTCACCGAACTCCTCGGCGTTGGAGACCGTCGCCGAGAGCGAGACCAGCGTGACCGACTCGGGGAGATGGATGATCACCTCTTCCCAGACGGCGCCCCGGAAGCGGTCGGAGAGGTAGTGCACCTCGTCCATCACCACATAGCCGAGCCCGGTGAGGGCCTGGGAGCCCGCGTAGAGCATGTTGCGCAGCACCTCGGTGGTCATGACAACCACCGGAGCGTCCGCGTTGACGCTGTTGTCCCCGGTCAGCAGGCCGACCTTGGCGGCGCCGTAGCGCTTGGCCAGATCGGCGTACTTCTGGTTGGAGAGCGCCTTGATGGGCGTGGTGTAGAAGCACTTGCGGCCCTCGGCCAGAGCCAGGTGCACGGCGAACTCGCCGACGATCGTCTTGCCCGAGCCGGTGGGCGCGGCGACCAGCACGCCCTTTCCCGCCTCCAGGGCCTGGCATGCCTCGATCTGGAAAGGATCCAGACCGAAGTCGTACATCTCGCGGAAGGGAGCGAGCGCCGTGGCCTGCTCGACGGCGCGGATCCGGGAAGCGGCGTAGCGCTCGGCTGGTGAGAGGTCCTCAGTCATCTTGAAGTCGAGCCTACCCGCCACCTCTGACAGTCAGCCCGATCTTTAATCGCCCTTGGACAGCCCCGACAGGGCGTGCGTGATCCGCGCCATAGGGAGCGCGGGCACCCGGGGATGGCGCGGTCGCGCTCCCGTGTCCAGGAACGCGGAAGCGGCCGGCCGCGCGGTATGCGCGCCCCGGCCGCTCGCCGCGGTGGGATTGAACGAGCGGGGTGATCTCGCCGCTCGCCCGGCGGACCCCGCGAGGTCAGGTGACGTCGTCGTAACCGTTCAGTCGCTTCGTACCGCCGCTGTCCGACTGTCCGGGAAGAGCGGGCGGCGTCGTGACGGGTTCGATCTCCCCGACGGCCTCCGGGGTCAGATCCAGATCCGAGGCCTCGTCGTCGGAGGGTCCCATGGCGTCGCGCCGCGTCTTGCGGCGGTCGTTCAGGAGCGAGATCGCCGTGGCGACGAAGTACAGCACCCAGATCGGCACGGCCAGGCCCATCATGGTCAGCGGGTCGGTGCTGGGCGTGGCCACCGCGGCGAAGACCGTGATGCCCATGATCATGCCGCGCCACCAGCCGGCCATCCGCTTGCCGGTGATGACCCCGCCGAGGTTGAGCATCACCAGCAGCAGGGGCAGCTCGAAGGCGAGACCGAAGACGACGACCATGCGGGTGATCAGATCGAGCAGGTCGTCGAGCGGAAGCTGGTTGTCCAGGTTGGCGGGCGAGAAGTCCAGCAGGACGACCGCCATCGTCGGCAGCGTCTTGTACGCGAAGAAGCCGCCGGCCAGGAAGAGCGGGAAGCCCGCCGCCACGAAGGCGAGCGAGTACTTCTTCTCCGCCTTGTGCAGCCCCGGGGCGACGAAGGCCCACAGCTGGTAGAGCCAGATCGGTGAGGAGACCACGACACCGGCCGTCAAGGAGACCTTGAGCGCGAGGGTGAAGGGCGTCAGCAGACCGTTCAGGACAATGCGGGCACAGGGGCCGCCCTGCTGCTTGGCTAGATCCGTGAAGCTCGCTTCGCAACCGACCGACTTCAGGATGGGGTCGGTGAAGAACTCGATGATGTCCTTGTAGAAGAACGCGGAGACGAGCGTCACGACGACGATCGCCACCAGCGCCTTGGCGAGCCGGTTGCGCAGCTCACGCAGGTGCTCCACCAGAGGCATCCGCCCCTCGGGATCGGTCTCCTTCTTGCGGGCAGACTTAAGCAACCCACGTCCTCATCTCGTGCGGCGGGCGGCCCGCGGCAGCGGCACCCGCTTCGGCCCAGGTCTCAGCGCTTGGTGGTCGAGTCCGTCGGCTCGGTCACCGGACGCGCGCTGGTCACGTCACCGGGCGCGGCCTGGATCGTACGCGGCACGACGTGGTCCTGGGCGGTCTCGTCGCCCTTCGGCTCCGCCGGGGCCGTCTGCTGGCCCTCTGACTTCATCGCCTTGGCCTCGCTCTTGAGGATGCGCGCCGACTTGCCGAGCGAACGCGCCATGTCCGGAAGCTTCTTCGCGCCGAACAGCAGGACGATCACGACGAGGATGAGAATGATCTCGGTGGGACCGAGCCTTCCGAACATAAGCTTTTACCTTCTCACCGAGGCGGCATGGGAGGGGCCTGCGCAGATTCGGCCGGACGTGTGTCCGACGTGGTTGCGCAGCGATCGTAACGCGCAGGGGTGAACACGGGGCAATCCCTGTGCGTACTTCCGTCGGCGGCCCGCGCCTCGCTGCCAGGGCCGCGCTCAGCAGCGTACCCCGCTATTTCGCTGGTGAGCAGGGGGCGTCACCACCTCCGTCGCTACCTCAAGGTCTCACCTGTGGCGGCCAGCCGGGTGGCCGCGCGCTCCAGATCCTCGGCGGCCCGGTTGATCGTCTCCGTGGTGGCGGCGACCTGGCGGCCGAGCCGCTGGGCTTCCACGAAGACGCGGACGGCCAGCACACCGAGCACGGCAATACCACAGAAACCCAGGGCGATGGCGAGCATGGGCCAGAACATGGGCAGAGCCTAGACCGTTCCAGGAAGTGGGTTCAGGGGAGTGATGCGGGGGCGATTCAGGGAGTGGAGTGGAGGCGAAGGGTGCGTACCCCGCCGCCGGTGAGGAGTTCCACGATGCGCTCCCCGGCGGGCTTGCGCACCATGGCCTCGCATTCGGGGCAGGTGAAGGAGTAGAAGGTGGTCTTCGCGCTGGCGCCGATCGCCAGGCGCAGGGCGCCCGCGGAGAGTTCGAAGCGGGCGCGGCACTCGGGACAGGCCGCCCTGAAGAGGACCGGAACGACCGTCGAAAGTCCGGACAGCCCAGCTATGGTCGACATTGCGCGTGGTTCTCCTTGTCCTCGTCCTCAGCCGTTCACCGGTGGTCGTCGTAGGCCGCGAGGGCCTCGCCCGCCGCCAGCCGCGCGCTGTCCGCCAGCTCCCGCGGGGAGACGATCCGTCCGTCCCCGCCGAGCCGCAGCGCCAGCCGTCTGAGCGAGGCGGGAGCGGGGGTACGCAGAGTGATCCGCAGCCCGCCGTCGGGGAGTTCGACCGCGCTGTCGTGCGGGTAGTACTCCGCCACCCACCGGCCGCCGGGCCCGACCTCGATCACCACCTCGGGGTCCTCGGCCGCGGGCTGCACCAGCCCTTCCGACAGATCCCTCAGCTCCAGCTCCGGAGGCGCGGCCGGCGCGTCGAGCAGTTTGATCTCGGCGACCCGGTCGAGGCGGAACGTACGCCGCGCCTCGGAGAGCCGGCACCATGCCTCCATATAGGTGTGCCCCACGGCGAACAGCCGGATCGGGTCGACCTCGCGCTCCGTCAGCTCGTCACGCGCCGGGGAGTAGTAGCGCAGCCACAGCCGGCGACGCTCCGAGATGGCCCGGTCGACCTCGGCGAACACCCCGCCCTCGGACTCGAAGGTCACCGAGAGCCGGGAGCTGGCCCCCGCGACCTCACCGGCGGCGGTCTCCAGCTTGGCGGTGGCGCGCAGCAGCGCCTGCCGGTCGCCCTCGCGCAGCCCCGGGAGGGTGGCGACGGCGCGGGCGGCGACGAGCAGCGCCGTCGCCTCGTCGGCGGCGAGCCGCAGCGGCTCGGCGACATCGTCGGGGTTGTGCCACCAGATGCGGTCGCCGTCGGTGTCGATGTCGAGCAGATCGCCGCCGCGGAAGCTGGTGCCGCACATGGGCAGCACATCGAGGTCGGAGATCAGCTCGTCCTCGGTGATGCCGAAGGCGCGCGCGACATCGCTGACATGCGCGCCGGGGCGCTCCCGCAGATAGGTCACCAGCGAGAGCATCCGCCGGGTCTGGTCGATGGCGTTGGCTGCCATGGTTGTACGAGTCCCCCTCAGCCCTTGGCCACGGCGCGCAGCCGGTCCAGGACGTCGGCCCGCAGATCCGCGGGCTCCAGTACGACCACGTCCGGGCCGAACTCCACCAGCCAGGCGTCCAGCCCGTGCCCGTACGGGACCTCCAGTTCGTCCCAGCCGTCGCCCAGTTCCCGTGACGACAGCGCCTTGGCGCGCAGCGGATAGCCGCACCCGGAGCGCAGCTTGATCAGCGCGGAGCGGGTCGCGGTCTCCCCCGCCCAGGTCTCGACGGTCTCCCGTACGGTGACGACATCCGGTACGGGCGCGCTGAAGACGCCCGCGCGGGAGCGGACCCGGCCGGTGATCCGGGAGAGCCGGAAGACCCGCTCGGCGCCGCGGTCCCGGTCCCAGCCGGCCAGATACCAGTGGCCGCGCCAGCACTCCAGCGTCCATGGCTCGACCTGGCGCTGCTCCGGGCGGGCGGCGGTGGCCTTGCGGTAGTCGAAGGCGACGGGACGCCGGTCCCGGCAGGCGAGCATCAGCGGTTCGAAGGCGGCCTCGTGGACGGGGATACGCGGTTCGAGCGCGCCGTGGTGCGCCTCGTAGGTGTCCTCCGCCTCCGGCATCCCGGCGGCGCGCAGCTTCTGCAGGGCGCCGCTCGCCGCGCCGGCCAGCCGCGCCTGCTGCCAGACCTTGGCGGCGAGACCGAGGGCGGCGGCCTCCTCGGCGTCGAGGGTGATGGCGGGCAGCCGGTTGCTGTCTCGCCGGGCGAGATAGCCGGTGTCGCCGTCGAGGTTCTCCACCGTCTCGATGACCAGTCCGAGTTCGCGCAGATCGTCCTTGTCCCGCTCGAACATCCGGTTGAACGAGTCGTCGGTACCGGCCTCCAGATAGGCCTCGATGGAGCCCCTCAGCTCACGCTTGCTGAGCGGACGCCGGGTCCCGAGCAGACACAGCGCCAGATTCATCAGCCGCTCGGCCTTGGCAATGGCCATCGACGCCTCGCACCCCTCTTGATCGTGCCGCGCTTTGATCGTGTCGCGCTCACCCCGCTGACCGTACCGCCCCAGGGTGTCGCGGTAAAAGCCGAGGGCCCATGCCGGACAGCATGGGCCCTCGGGTGTCCGGATGTGATCAGACAGCGACCAGGTCGCAGACGAAGATCAGCGCCTCACCGGGGGCGATACGGCCGCCGCCGGCGCCGCGCTCGCCGTACGCCAGGTGCGAGGGGATGATCAGCTGGCGACGGCCGCCGACCTTCATGCCCTGCACGCCCTCGTCCCAGCCCTTGATGACCTGGCCGGCGCCGAGCTGGAACTGGAGCGGGGTACCGCGGTTCCACGAGGAGTCGAACTCCTCACCGGTGGAGAACGCCACACCCACGTAGTGGACGGACACGGAGTCGCCCGCCTTGGCCACCGCGCCGTCGCCTTCGATGATGTCCTTGATCTCCAGATCGGCCGGCGGCTCGCCACCCGGGAAGTCGACCTCGGGCTTGTCGATGCTCACTGAACTGCTCCTCTAAATGATGAACGGGGCAACCGGGACAGTCTTACACCTTCGCCAGGATGTCCACCGCGAAGACCAGCGTGGAGTTCTTCGGGATGCCCTGCTGCTCCTGGTTGCCGAAGGCCTGGTCCGGCGGGATCACGATGAGGACCCGGCTGCCCACCTTCTTGCCGACGATGCCCGTCTTGAGGCCCTTCAGCGTGAGCTGCGGCAGCGGGAAGGTCTGCGTGCGGCCGGTCTTGTACGTGCTGTCGAACTGCTTGCGGTCCTTCCAGATGTACGCCGCGTAGTTCAGCACGACGGTGTCCGAGTCCTTGACGGCCTCGCCGTCGCTCTCCAGCACGTAATTGGAGACCAGCTTCTTGGGCGGGTCGCTCTTCGGGACGGTGACGGTCGGCTCCTTGCCGTTGTCGTTCGTCCCGACCTTGGGCAGGTCGATGTTGTCCTGCGCGACCGCGGTCCCCTTGGCGGAGACCGGGACCTGGGTGGCCTTCAGGATGTCGACGACGAAGACCAGCGTGGAGTTGGGCTTGATGTCGCCCTGGCCCTGGGCGCCGTAGCCCAGCTCCGGCGGGATGCTCAGTTCGACACGGCTGCCGACCTTCTGGCCTTCCAGACCCTGGTCCCAGCCCTTGATGACCATGCCGGCCCCGACGGTCAGATCGAACGGCTGCTTACGGTCGAAGCTGTTGTCGAACGGCTTGTCGGAGTCCCAGCTCTGGCCCAGATAGTTGACCTGGATCGCATCGCCCTTTTTGACCGTCGCTCCGTCACCCTTGCTGAGGACATCGGTCTTCAGCTCCTTGGGCGGCGTGCCCTCCCCCTTGTCGAGGGTCGGCTTCTGACCGAACTTGGCACCCGAGCTGATCGCGGGAAGCCCGTTCTTGGACGAGGTGGAGTCGGAGCCTCCATCGCTGCCACAGGCCGCTGTCGACAACAGCAGCAACGGGACGACGATGAGGCCGGCAAGTCGGCGCACGTGTTCCTCAGATCTCAGACGGCACAGTAGTTGCCCGCCACTCTAAGGGCTGTCCCGTAATCCGTGGCGGGTCAGCGAGCGGCGTCGGATGCGGTACATCGCAAGGCGGAGGAGCGTCCCCATACTGGGCGTATGGGGGCGTTCCGACAACGCGGCGAGGTGCCGCATCCGTCGTCGCGAGCCCGCCAGGGATTACGGGACAGCCCTTAGGGCGTGCCGAGGGCCCCGTACGCGATACGTACGAGGCCTTCCGCGCATTCCACCAATGCGTGTGTCCCCGGCCCGCTCACATACCGGCGATCAGTTTCTCCACACGCTCGTCCACCGAGCGGAACGGGTCTTTGCAGAGCACCGTGCGCTGTGCCTGGTCATTGAGCTTGAGATGCACCCAGTCGACGGTGAAGTCCCTGCGCTGTTCCTGGGCACGGCGGATGAAGTCGCCGCGCAGCCGCGCCCTGGTGGTCTGCGGGGGCACCGACTTGCCCTCGAAGATCTTCATGTCGTTGCAGATACGGGCGGCCTGGCCCCTCTTCTCCAGCAGGTAGTAGAGACCACGGCGGCGGTGGATGTCGTGATAGGCGAGGTCTATCTGAGCGACCCTCGGATGCGACATCGTCATATTGTGCTTGGCCCGGTACCGCTCGATGAGCTGGTACTTCATGACCCAGTCGATCTCGGTGCCGATACGGTCGAGATCCTCGGCCTCGATCGCGTCGAGCGTGCGGCCCCAGAGTTCCAGGACCTGCTCGACGGTGCCGGTGCGGATGCCCCGGCGCTCCACGAAGTCGACGGCCTTCTCGTAGTACTCGCGCTGGACCTCCAGGGCGGAGGCCTCGCGACCGCTCGCCAGGCGTACCTTGCGCTGGCCGGTGAGGTCATGGCTGACCTCACGGATCGCCCGGATCGGGTTCTCCAGGGTCAGATCGCGCATCACCGTGCCCGCCTCGATCATGCGCAGCACGAGATCGGTGGCACCGACCTTGAGCAGCATGGTCGTCTCGGACATGTTCGAGTCGCCGACGATGACATGGAGCCTGCGGTAGCGCTCCGCGTCCGCGTGCGGTTCGTCACGGGTGTTGATGATCGGACGGGAACGGGTGGTGGCGGAGCTGACACCCTCCCAGATGTGCTCGGCGCGCTGGCTGACGCAGTAGACCGCACCCCGCGGGGTCTGGAGTACCTTGCCGGCGCCGCAGAGCAGCTGACGGGTGACGAGGAAGGGGATGAGGATGTCCGCGAGCCGGGAGAACTCCCCGTGGCGGGCGACGAGATAGTTCTCGTGGCAGCCGTAGGAGTTTCCCGCAGAATCGGTGTTGTTCTTGAAGAGATAGACGTCGCCCGCGATTCCCTCCTCGTGCAGGCGGCGTTCGGCGTCGACGAGCAGCCCCTCCAGAATGCGCTCGCCCGCCTTGTCGTGCGTGACCAGCTCGGAGATGTTGTCGCATTCGGGAGTTGCGTATTCCGGATGCGAACCCACGTCGAGGTAGAGACGGGCGCCGTTCCGCAGGAAGACATTGCTGCTGCGGCCCCATGAGACAACACGGCGGAAGAGGTAGCGCGCCACTTCGTCAGGTGACAGTCGGCGCTGTCCCCTGAACGTGCACGTGACGCCGTACTCGTTCTCCAGCCCGAAAATGCGGCGGTCCATGTCTGAACATTACGCCTGATGGCCAGAGCTGAAACCGGGTTGGACCGCACCGCTTCGATCATTTTCCGTCCGGATGGTGGCATCCGAAGGGCCGGTGGGAGCCTTGAGGACCCGCTGGGTGGCCAGCAGTACCAGTAGCGCTGCGATGCCGCCGGCACCCGCCACGGCGAAGCCCGCCGCGGTGCCGCCGAGCTCCACGGCGGGGCCCGCGGCGGCGGTGCCGAGCGCGGCGCCGACGCCGAACGTGGTGACGAGCCAGGAGAACGCCTCGGTGACCGTGCCGCGCGGGGCGTGCCGGTCGACGACCATGAAGGCACAGGCCAGCGCCGGCGCCAGAAAGACACCGGCGAGGGCGGACAGCGCGGTCATCGCGACCACACCGGGGGTGAGCGTCAGCGGCAGATAGCAGAGGGCCAGCAGGGCGACGATGCCCCGCAGACGGCGCTCGTGGACCCCGGCCCACTGCCGCGATCCGTACACCGCGCCACCGATCAGCGCCCCGAGACCGAGAGCGGCCATCAGCCAGCCGTACACGGACTCGTCGCCGTGGTCGTCGGCGTAGGCGACGCCCGCGACGGTGATGGAGCCGAGGGCCATGCCGATGAAGAGGAACGCGCCGAGCAGGGCGAGCAGCCCCGGCGAGCGCAGGGCGCCGAGCCAGTGCGCCTCACGGGGCGCGGAGCGCCAGGCCCGGGAGGGCTCGGACAGGACGACGCAGAGCGCGCCGAGCACGCCGATGACGTTGATGACGAGCAGCGCGGCGCCCGGGGACCAGAGCGCGACCAGCAGGGTGACGAAGAGCGGGCCGATCGTGAACATGACCTCCTGGGCCACGGCGTCCATGGCGTACGCCCGGTGCACCCGGTCCTCGCTGCCCAGCACACTCGGCCACAGCGCCCTGAGCCCGCCCTCCAGCGGCGGGGTGAAGAGGCCCGCGATCGCCACGGCCGGGTACGCGAGGGCCGGCGCGCCCGTTCCGACGGCCGCGAAGAGCACCATGCCGAGGGCAGAGACCAGCGCCGCGGGGAGCTGTACGCGGGGCTGGCCGAACAGGTCCACGGCCCGGCCCAGCAAGGGCTGGCCGACAGCCGTGGCGATGCCGTAGAGCGCCGCGAACACCCCGGCCAGGGTGTAGCTGCCGCCCTCTGCGCGGATGAACAGGACGATCGCGATATGGCCCGTGGCGTTCGGCAGGCGGCCCACCAGCGTGCCGGTGAGCAGCCGTGCGGCGTGCGGTGCCTTGAGTATGTCGAGATACCCCGTGGCCATGTCGCCCCCTCATTCCCTCAGCTCGTCCCCGTACCGCGCGGCGCCGGTCCGTTCCGGTCCCGTCCGGGGTTTTACGTATAACGTGCAGCGCCATACGTACCATGTGCGCAGTCCGCGGGTCCACCGCGATCCTTACCGCGCGACGGAGAACGGCAGTCATGACAGAGCAGTCCGCCAGGCCCACCAGCAAGGACGTGGCGCGCGCCGCGGGCGTGTCCCAGGCCACGGTCTCCCTCGTCCTCGGCGACAAGTGGCGGGGCAGGGTCTCGGAGCGGACCGCCGGGCTGGTGCGGGACGCCGCGCGCGCCCTGGGCTATCGGCCCAATCTCGCGGCCCGCAATCTGCGGCTCGGCACCACCAGAACCGCGCTCCTGGTCGTTCCCGCGCTCACCAACGAGTTCTTCGCCCGTGTCTACACGGGAGCGGCCGGGGTCGCGGCGGAGCACGGTTTCGGAGTCGTCCTCTACCCCTCACCGGCCGGGGTCGGCCCCGCCAAGGACCCCTTCGCCTCGGCACGGGCCGCGCTGGACGGGGTGATCGCCTCCTCGATGGCGACCGGCGCGCTGGACGCGATCCGCGGCTCGGACGGCTCGGATCTGCCGCTGGTGATGCTCGACAGCGATCCGGCGGCGCCCGGAGCCGCCGCTCGGGTGAATCTCGACATCGCCGACGGCATGCGGCAGATCGCCGGGCATCTGCTGGCCCTTGGCCACCGGCGGCTGGTCCATCTCTCCTCCGCCGTCGCCTCCTGGACCTTCGACGTAAGGGCCGCGGCACTGGCCGAGACGGTACGGGAGGTGCCCGACGCCGTCCTGGGCACGGTCTCCGCGCCGCTGGAGGTGGACGCCGCGCGGGTGGCCACCGAGCGCGCCCTCACCCGCCCCGGGCCCCGGCCGACGGCGCTGGTGTGCGACGACGACATCCTGGCCGCGGGCGCCTGCAAGGCCGTACGGCGGCTCGGTCTGCGGGTGCCGGAGGACATCTCGGTCAGCGGCTTCGACGATCTGGCGCTCGCGACGGCGGTCGAGCCGGAGCTGACGACGGTACGGCTGCCCGCCGAACGGGTGGGCGAGCGCGGGATGTCGGCCCTGCTTGCGGTCCTGGACGGTCGCCGGCCGGAGACCGGCGACCTCCCGGTCACGCTGGTGGTCCGGGGCTCCACGGCGCCCCCCGCCGCCCGCACGCCCCGCCCTGTGACACGACCAGGCGGCACGACCGAGTGACACGACCGGTGACATGACGATGCCCCGGCGCGTGCGAGCGCGCCGGGGCATGCCGAGACGTTTCCGCCGGGGCTACTTGTCGGTGTCCTTCTCGTCCGCCGAGCCGCTGTCCTCGCCGTCAGAGCCCTTGGACTCCGGCTTCTCGGTGGTCTCCGACGCCTCAGGGGTCTCCGAGGGCGTCTCGGCCGGGGCGGACGACGCGCCGTCCGGCTCCTCGGTGTCCGAGGGCGCGTCCGTGGGCGTGGAGGCCGCGCCGTCCGCCTCCAGCAGCCGGGAGAGCTGGCGGCCGACGATCCGCTTGAACTTGCGCTGCTGCGGTCGCGTACGGTCCAGGACCGCCACCTCCAGCCGCTCGGCGGGGATCTCCCGCTCGCCGCCGTTGGTGTCCCTGGAGAGCGCCTGCACGGCCAGCTTCAGGGCCTCGGCGAGCGACATGCCGTCGCGGTGCCGCTGGTCCAGATAGGAGCTGATCTGCTCCGAGCTGCCGCCGACCGCGACCGAGCCGTGCTCGTCCACGATCGAGCCGTCGTGGGGCAGGCGGTAGATCTGGTCGCCGTCCGGTGTGGCGCCCACCTCGGCGACCACCAATTCCACCTCGTACGGCTTCTCACCGGCGCTGGAGAAGATCGTGCCGAGCGTCTGGGCATAGACATTCGCGAGACCGCGGGCGGTCACATCGTCGCGGTCGTAGGTATATCCGCGCAGATCCGCGTAGCGCACCCCGCCGATGCGCAGATTCTCGTACTCGTTGTACTTGCCGGCGGCCGCGAAGCCGATCCGGTCGTAGATCTCGCTGAACTTGTGGAGTGCGCGGGACGGGTTCTCGCCGACGAAGACAATGCCGTCGGCGTACTGCAGCACGACCAGGCTGCGACCGCGTGCGATGCCCTTGCGGGCGTATTCCGCCCGGTCGGCCATGGCCTGCTGGGGTGAGACATAGAACGGCGTCGACACCGGCTATCCGTCCCTTTCTGTCAGTGGCATGTTTATTCAGAAGAGAGCGGCATCAGAGCAGCGCGGCGCGCGGGCCGTCGGGCTGCTCCAGCCGGTGCTCCAGGATCGAGCGGGCGATCTCGGCGGATTCCGCGTCGGTCAGCTTCCGGAAGCCCTGTTCGGTGATGACGGTGACGATCGGATAGATCCGGCGGGCTACATCCGGGCCGCCGGTCGCCGAGTCGTCGTCCGCGGCGTCGTAGAGCGCCTGGATGACCAGGGTGGTGGCCTGCTCCTCGGTCAGATCCTCGCGATAGAGCTTCTTCATCGCGCCACGGGCGAAGATCGAGCCGGAGCCGGTGGACGCGAAGCCCACCTCCTCGGAACGGCCACCCGTCACGTCGTACGAGAAGATGCGGCCCTTCTCGCGCTCCACGTCCCAGCCCGCGAAGAGCGGGACGACGGCCAGGCCCTGCATGGCCATGGCCAGATTGCTGCGGATCATCGTGGAGAGCCGGTTGGCCTTGCCCTCAAGGGAGAGCTGCGCTCCTTCGACCTTCTCGAAGTGCTCCAGCTCCAGCTGGAAGAGCTTGACCATCTCCACGGCGAGACCCGCAGTGCCGGCGATGCCGACGGCCGAGTACTCGTCGGCCGGGAAGACCTTCTCGATGTCGCGCTGGGCGATCATGTTGCCCATCGTCGCGCGCCGGTCACCGGCGAGCACCACGCCACCGGGGAAGCTGACCGCGACGATCGTCGTCCCGTGCGGCGCCTCGATGGCGCCCTGGAGGGGCGGCAGCGAGCGCTTGCCGGGCAGCATGTCCGGCGATTGGTGGGACAGGAAGTCCATGAACGAGGACGAGCCGGGCGTCAGGAAGGCCGCCGGCAGACGCCCGGTGCTACGAGGGTTGGCTTCCACGCGTTTCCTTCCGGATGGGCGGCGGCCCGCCGCTCGCGCCGGGCCGATCTTAAGAACTGTGCACGGACCTTACCCGCGCCGCCGCGTGTCATCCGTCCCGGTGCGACCGGCTTTCACCGGCGCACCGGAACGGACAACCGCTGCTACTGGCCGCCCTTTTGGACGAAGGAGCGCACGAAGTCCTCGGCGTTCTCCTCAAGGACGTCGTCGATCTCGTCCAGGACGGAGTCCACGTCGTCGGACAATTTCTCCTGGCGTTCCTTGAGGTCCTCGGACGCCTGCGCCTCCTGCGCCTGCTCCTCGGTCTCCTCGGTGGAACGCGTCGCCTTCTGCTGTCCGCCGCCGGTGTCCTTGGTCGCCATAACCCTCACCCCGCTCGGTTCGCCCCGCTCGATGTGACCTACAAGATCAGACCCTACAAGGAGGGTCCGACATCGGCCCCGCACTTGTGACAACGTCCGGGCACCACCTCGATCATTCCCGGACAGGGACCATTTCAGCCTCCGGACAGCACCCGGACCAGCTCCTCCGCCGTACGGCACCGGTCGAGCAGCTCCTTGACGTGGTTCCGGGTGCCCCGCAGCGGCTCCAGGGTGGGTACGCGCTGGAGCGAGTCGCGGCCGGGCAGGTCGAAGATGACCGAATCCCACGAGGCGGCCGCCACGTCCTCCGCGTACTGCTCCAGGCACCGTCCCCGGAAATACGCCCTGGTGTCCTCCGGGGGCTTCGTCCTGGCCCGCTCGACGTCCTGGTCGTCCAGGAGACGCTGCATCTTGCCGCGGGCCACCAGACGGTTGTAGAGGCCCTTGGCGGGGCGTACGTCGGCGTACTGGAGGTCCACGAGGTGCAGCCGGGCCGCGTCCCAGTCCAGGTTGTCCCGGCGCCGGTAGCCCTCCAGGATCTCCCGCTTGGTGATCCAGTCGAGCTCTCCCGACAGGCTCATCGGATTGTTCTCCAGCCGGTTGAGAGTGTCCTCCCAGCGGCCCAGGACGTCCTTGGTCTGCTCGTCGGCGTCGACGCCGTAGCGCTCCTCCACGTACTTCCTGGCCAGCTCGTAGTACTCCATCTGGAGCTGGACAGCCGTGAGTGTCCGTCCGCTGCGGAGCGTGACCAGCCGGCCCAGGTCCGGGTCGTGCGAGACCTGGTGCAGAGTGCGGACCGGCTGGTCGACAGCGAGATCGACGTTGATGAAGCCGTCCTCGATCATGGAGAGAACGAGCGAGGTCGTGCCGAGCTTGAGATAGGTCGAGATCTCCGACAGATTCGCGTCGCCGATGATCACATGCAGCCGGCGGTATTTCTCCGCGTCGGAATGCGGTTCGTCACGGGTATTGATGATGGGGCGCTTGAGCGTGGTCTCCAGGCCGACCTCGACCTCGAAATAGTCCGCGCGCTGGCTGATCTGGAAGCCGTGCTCGTGCCCGTCCTGGCCGATGCCGACCCGGCCCGCACCGGTGACGACCTGCCGGGAGACGAAGAACGGCGTCAGATGGCGCACGATGTCCGAGAACGGAGTCTCGCGCTTCATCAGATAGTTCTCGTGCGTGCCGTAGGACGCGCCCTTGTTGTCGGTGTTGTTCTTGTACAGATGGATCGGCTGGGCGCCCGGCAACTGTGCCGCGCGTTCCGCGGCCTCGGCCATGATGCGCTCGCCCGCCTTGTCCCAGAGAACGGCGTCGCGCGGATTGGTGATCTCGGGAGAGCTGTATTCCGGGTGAGCGTGGTCGACGTACAGCCGCGCGCCATTCGTGAGAATCACATTGGCCAGCCCGATGTCCTCGTCCGTGAGCTGGCTGGAATCGGCCGTCTCGCGGGCGAGGTCGAAGCCACGGGCGTCCCGCAGCGGATTCTCCTCCTCGAAATCCCAGCGGGCACGTCGCGCCCGGTGCATCGCCGCCGCGTAAGCGTTGACGATCTGGGACGAGGTGAGCATGGCATTGGCGTTCGGGTGGCCCGGAACGGAGATGCCGTACTCCGTCTCGATGCCCATTACTCGCCGTACGGTCATGCGGCCCTCCTTGCCCGGCGGCGCTCCCCTCCGGAAGCGCCGCTCAAGTACCGCTCTCTCTCCGTCGCGTATGCGTGTGCGGTGCCCGGCCCCGCACTGCGCGACGCGGCGGTACGAAAGAGCCTAGAACGCCTCTGCGCCGGTGGGGAGATCATTTCCGTCATTGGCCTGGTGTGGTGGAAGGTACATGGAAAGCAACCGGCTGCGGATGCCCTTCCGGACATCCGCAGCCGGTCCGCGCTCTACAGGTACTGACCGGTGTTCGCCACCGTGTCGATGGAGCGTCCGGTGTCGGCGCCCTGCTTTCCGGTCACCAGGGTACGGATGAAGACAATCCGCTCGCCCTTCTTACCGGAGATACGGGCCCAGTCGTCCGGGTTCGTGGTGTTCGGCAGGTCCTCGTTCTCCTTGAACTCATCCACGCAAGCCTGGAGGAGATGGGAGACCCGAAGGCCCTTCTGGTCATGGTCGAGGAATGCCTTGATGGCCATCTTCTTGGCCCGGTCGACAATGTTCTGGATCATCGCGCCGGAGTTGAAGTCCTTGAAATACAGGACTTCTTTGTCGCCGTTCGCGTACGTGACCTCAAGGAAGCGGTTCTCCTCGGACTCCGCGTACATCTGCTCCACGACGGACTGGATCATCCCGTGGGCCGCGGCCTCCTTGGAGCCGTTGTGCTCGGAGACGTCGTCCACGTGCAGCGGCAGCGAGGACGTCAGATACTTCGCGAAGATGTCCTTCGCCGCCTCCGCGTCCGGACGCTCGATCTTGATCTTCACATCGAGGCGGCCGGGCCGCAGGATCGCGGGGTCGATCATGTCCTCGCGGTTGGAGGCGCCGATGACGATGACGTTCTCCAGGCCCTCCACACCGTCGATCTCGGCGAGCAGCTGGGGGACGATGGTGTTCTCCACGTCCGAGCTGACACCGGATCCGCGGGTGCGGAAGAGGGATTCCATCTCGTCGAAGAAGACGATGACGGGCGTGCCCTCGCTCGCCTTCTCCCGGGCACGCTGGAAGACCAGGCGAATGTGGCGCTCGGTCTCACCGACGTACTTGTTGAGGAGCTCGGGACCCTTGATGTTGAGGAAGTAGCTCTTCCCCGCGGGCCGGCCGGTCGCCTCGGCGACCTTCTTGGCGAGGGAGTTCGCCACGGCCTTGGCGATCAGTGTCTTGCCGCAGCCGGGAGGGCCGTAGAGCAGGATGCCCTTCGGCGGTCGCAGCTCGTGCTCCTTGAAGAGGTCCGGGTGGAGGTACGGAAGCTCGACCGCGTCGCGGATCATCTCGATCTGGCCGCCCAGACCGCCGATCTTGTTGTAATCGACGTCCGGAACCTCTTCGAGGACAAGCTCCTCGACCTCGCTCTTGGGAACCACTTCGTAGACATAGCCGGAGCGGGGTTCGAGCAGGAGGGCGTCGCCGGGACGGACGGTGATGTCCAGCAGCGGCTCGGCGAGCCGCACCACCCGTTCCTCGTCGGTGTGCCCGATCACCAGGGCGCGCTCGCCGTCCTCAAGGATCTCCTTGAGGGTGACGATGTCCCCGGCGCGCTCGTACTCCATGGCCTCGACCACATTCAGCGCTTCATTGAGCATGACTTCCTGGCCGCGCCTGAGCTCGTCGAGCTCGACGCCGGGGCTGACATTCACCCGGAGCTTGCGGCCCCCGGTGAAGATATCGGCCGTACCGTCCTCATTGGCCTGCAGAAAGACACCGAAGCCGGCCGGCGGCTGTGCGAGCCGGTCGACCTCCTCCTTGAGGGCCACGATCTGATCGCGGGCCTCACGCAGCGTATTGGCGAGCCGCTCGTTCTGTGCGGACACACCCGCAAGATTCGTCTGCAACTCGACGATCCGCTCTTCGAGAATCCTCGTGTGCCGCGGAGAGTCGGCGAGCTTACGTCGCAGGACGGCGATTTCCTGCTCGAGATAGGCAACCTGGCCGGCTGGGTCTTCGGACCCCCGCCCGGGCCGGATGCCGCGGTTGATGTCGTCGTCGTGGGCTGCCACGGTCCTCACCTCCTCCAAGGGGAGCTGGACGCTTCCTGACCCTACCTGGGTGGGTGATGATTGAAACCCCTAGATCACAAAGACTGTCGGGGTAGTTCCGATCTTCACCCTTGCGCCCTCCCTCACGCCAGGGGAATA
The DNA here is from genome assembly GCF_044766385.1 of Streptomyces sp. NPDC102274. NCBI lineage: Bacteria > Bacillati > Actinomycetota > Actinomycetes > Kitasatosporales > Streptomycetaceae > Streptomyces > Streptomyces sp. NPDC102274. The sequence continues at coordinate 73,884 of NZ_JBIWLW010000037.1, forward strand.
CCCACCCAGGAACATCGGAAAGCTGTCGGTTGTATCGTCGAGGCGTTCAACACCCGTCAGGGCCGCCGCGACTTACTCCATAATGCGCTGCCCGGCACAGTAAACGGCAGGAGAGATGACCGTGCAGCAGGAGGCTCCCACCGAAGGCGTCACCGAGACCGGTGAGCCGCTGGAGGTCTGGATCGACCAGGACCTCTGCACCGGGGACGGGATCTGTGCGCAGTACGCCCCTGATGTGTTCGAGCTGGACATCGACGGCCTGGCCTATGTGAAGAGCCCGGACGACGAACTGCTGCAGGCCCCGGGCGCGACCACGCGCGTACCGCTGCCGCTGCTGCGCGATGTGGTGGACTCCGCCAAGGAGTGTCCCGGTGACTGCATTCATGTACGCCGCGTGACGGACCGTGTCGAGGTCTACGGCCCCGACGCGGCGTAACTCCCTGTCACGGCCCGTCGCATGGCGCCATCAGTGGTGATCTTTCACACACTTCGCGCGACGGGCCGCCGCTCACCGCGTACGAACGCGCCGTTCCGCCACCGCCAGGAGACCCGCTCTTCCTCGTCGGGACAGCAGCTGGGGACCGCGGGTCCCGAGTAGCCGAGCAGGGTCGCGATGATCTCCCCGTCGCGTACCGCGAAGTCGGGGCCGACGGTGAGCTTGTCCTTGGGGTCCACCAGCGTCGCCACGATCCTGGCCCGCTCGACCTCGCCGCCGGTCCTGGTCAGTACGTACACGCCGTTGGGCGGGGTGCCCGAGCCGGCCGCGCAGCGTACGACCGCCACGGTTTCGGGGTTGCCGTCCCCGTCGAGGTCGCCCGAGGACTTCTTCGCGACGGTCGTGCCCACTCCCCCGCATTCCAGCGGGAAGTCCACGCCTGAAGGGTCGGGGGCGGGCAGCGGTGCTCGGCCGGGGGCCGCGGCCTTCGGGGATCCCGAGCCCGACTGGGACGCCGTGGCGGCGCCGGGCTGGAGCAGGCCCGCCAGGGCCACGACAGCGGCCATCGCGGTGGCCGTCGCGAGCCAGTGCACGGGGCGCGGCCGGGTGTGCGCGAGGTCCGGGACGTCGGAGAGCTGCACGCGGAGTGTCTCCTGTGAAGGCGGTGCCGGCGAATAACCAACGGTGTGAGGGAGACAGCATCGTGCCACACGTCACAGTGCGGCGGAACAGCGGGGTCCGTAAGATCAACGTAAAGGAAGCGCCGCCGAGTTCTCCCGTTCCTGACGGGAACTCGGCGGCGCTGTCGCCGTGTTGACGGTCTCCGTGGCGAGAAGGAGCCCCGGTCGTCCGGTCAGCCGCGCGAGCCGCTGCCGGGGCCGTCGTAGTCGTCGCCGTACGCGCCCTTGGCGGGACGGCGGCGGCGCAGCGGCGGCTCGACGCCGTCCGCGAGCCGCCGGGCGGTCACCAGGAAGCCGGTGTGGCCGATCATCCGGTGGTCCGGGCGTACGGCGAGGCCCTCGACGTGCCAGTTGCGGATCATCGACTCCCAGGCGGCCGGCTCGTTGAACGTGCCGAACTCCCTGATCGTCTCGACGGTACGGGCGAGTTGAGTGGTCGTCGCGACATACGCGCAGAGGATGCCGCCGGGCACCAGCGCCTTGGAGACGGCCTCGACGCACTCCCAGGGGGCGAGCATGTCGAGGATCACGCGGTCGACGTCCGTGTCGGACAGATTGTCCTGAAGGTCACCGACCGTCAGCTGCCAGGCGGGGTGCGGTTCGCCGAAGTAGCGCTCCACGTTCTGCCGGGCGATGTCGGCGAAGTCCTGACGGCGCTCGTAGGAGTGCAGCATGCCCTGGTCCCCGATGACGCGCAGCAGGAAACTGCTGAGCGAGCCGGAGCCCACGCCCGCCTCGACAACGCGTGCGCCGGGAAAGATGTCGGCGAAGGCCAGGATCTGGCCGGCGTCCTTCGGGTAGACCACCGCGGCGCCGCGGGGCATGGACAGGACATAGTCGGGGAGCAGGGGGCGCAGCGCGAGATAGGCGACGTTTCCCGTGGTACGGACAACACTGCCCTCGGGAGCACCGATCAGCTCGTCGTGCGGGAAGGACCCTTTGTGGGTGTGGAAATTCTTCCCGGCTTCGAGCGTGAAGGTGTAGTGGCGTCCCTTGGGGTCGGTGAGCTGAACCTGGTCCCCGACCTTGAAGGGGCCGCGACGACGGGCGGCACCGGTCGGTTCGGACATGTTTGAAGCTTAGCCGCTTTTTCCGGGGGCTCGGTTCGCCCGGTGGGCGGCCCCTCGCGGCGCTCAGTCCCCCTGCGGGCGGGCCATCGCCGCGACAAAGGCGCGCTCGACATCGGCGGTCGACAGGACCCCGTAGATCTCGCCCGTCTCCTCCAGCACCAGGTACTCCGTCGCGGGGCTGGCCCTGAGCCGCTCGAGCAGGGCCTCGCCCGCAAGGTCCGCGGGGACCTTCATACCTTCCGTGAGGTCCTGGGCGAGGCCGCTGACCGCGACCCAGGGGCGGCGGTGCTGCGGTACGCCGACGATCGCGGATTCCCTGACCAGGGCCGTCGGGTCGCCGTGGCCGTCGACGACGACCAGGGCACGGGCGCCCGCCTCGTTGGCCCGGCGCAGCGCCTCGGAGAGCGGGGTGGAGGACTCGACCGGCACCGCGCGCCGGGTGAGGGTGCGGGCCTGGAGTTCGGGGAGGTGTTCGCGGAGCCTGGCCATCCGCAGGCTGTTGCCGGCGCCGGTCCAGATGATCGCGGCGAGGATGGCGGCGAGCAGCGCGTCGGTGACGGTCTCCATGCCGCTGACGTTCCTCGCCGAGGTACCCAGGGCGCCCGTACGGGTGAGGAGCGGCAGGCCGATCAGCACGGCGACGGCGAGCGCCCGGCCGACCCAGGCGGCGGCGACGGTGCCGCTCATCGGCTTGCCGGTGATCTTCCAGACGACCGCGCGCAGCATCCGGCCGCCGTCCAGCGGAAGACCGGGAAGCAGGTTGAAGGCGGCGACGATCAGATTGGAGACCATCAGCCCCGCGAGCAGGACACCCGGGACCGTACCGGGCTCGACGGCCAGCAGGCCGAGGTAGAAGATCCCGGAGAGCACCAGCGAGAGCAGCGGCCCGACAAAGGCCAGGACGAATTCACGGCCCGGGGTCTCGGACTCCTTCTCGATCTCGGAGACGCCGCCGAAGAACTGGAGCTGGATCCGGCGCACCGGCAGCTTGAAGCGCAGCGCGGCGACCGTGTGGGCCAGTTCATGGACGAGTACGGAGGCGTAGAAGGCGACGGCGAAGAAGAGCGCCAGCAGATAGCGGAGACCGCCCAGCTGCGGGAGGACCCGCTCCAGCTGGCCTCCGAAGATCCAGGTGATGAGCGCGGCCACCAGGAACCAGCTCGGGGCGACGTAGACCGGCACGCCGAAGGGGCGGCCCATGAGAATGCCACCGCCTGGGTCTTCGCGGCGCGGTGGCTTGTCGCCGGGGCCCGTATCCCCCTTGCCGGGCTGCGACGGCTTGCTCTCGCCGCGCTCGTCGTCCTCTTTCACGGGTTCCCTTCGTCGGCAGCGTCGCTCGCTCGATCATGCAGTGCGAGAGGCTCTGTAGTCGATGGTATTCGGATCGCTGTCAGTGTCGGGTCATAGGGTCTGCGTCATGAGTACGAGCCTGCCGCCCACTTCTCCGGTCCCGACGCCCGTCGCGTCTCCGAGCGGGCCTCCGACGTCGCTGTCGCCGTCGCGTGCGAGCGACTTCATGCAGTGCCCTCTGCTGTACCGGTTCCGGGTGATCGACAAGCTGCCGGAGAAGCCCAGCGAGGCGGCGACCCGCGGCACGCTCGTCCACGCGGTGCTGGAGCGGCTCTTCGACGCGCCGGCCGTGGAGCGTACGGCGCCCCGGGCGAAGGCGCTGGTCCCCGGCCAGTGGGACCGGCTGCTGGAGTCCCGTCCCGAGTTGGCCGCGCTGTTCGCGGAGGACGCGGACGGCGAGCGGTTGGCGCGCTGGCTGGCGGAGGCGGAGCAACTGGTCGAGCGGTGGTTCTCGCTGGAGGACCCGACCCGGCTGGAACCGGCCGAGCGGGAGCTGTTCGTCGAGACCGAGCTGGAGTCGGGGCTGCGGCTGCGCGGGGTGATCGACCGCGTCGATGTGGCGCCCACGGGCGAGGTGCGGATCGTCGACTACAAGACGGGCAAGGCCCCCCGTCCCGAGTACGCGGACGGGGCGCGGTTCCAGATGTCGTTCTACGCGCTGGTGATCTGGCGGCTGAAGCGGGTGGTGCCGCGCCGGCTCCAACTGGTGTATCTGGGCAGCGGGGAGGTCGTCACGTACGACCCGGTGGAGGCCGATCTGGAGCGGGTGGAGCGCAAACTGCTCGCGCTGTGGCAGGCGATCAGACTGGCCACCGAGACGGGTGACTGGCGGCCGCGCCCCACGAAGCTGTGCGGCTGGTGCGACCACCAGGCGGTCTGTCCGGAATTCGGCGGTACGCCTCCCGTCTATCCGCTGACGGTCGGCGTGCCGGGGAGCGTGTAGGCACCCGCCGCGCCCGGCGGAGTCGCGGTGGGGTGGTCAGGGCAGAATGGGGCCGGTCTAGTGAAGGAGTTCCCTGTGACTGTCCGCGTCCTACTGGTCGATGACCAGCCGCTGCTGCGCACCGGCTTCCGGATGATCCTGGAGGCCGAACAGGACATCGCGGTCGTCGGCGAGGCCGGGGACGGCCTCCAGGCCATCGACCAGGTCCGCGCCCTGCAGCCCGATGTGGTGCTGATGGACATCCGGATGCCCCGGATGGACGGGGTGGAGGCGACCCGCCAGATCACCGGCCCCGGCCGGGACGGTCCGGCGAAGGTGCTGGTCCTGACGACCTTCGATCTCGACGAGTACGTGGTGGAGGCGCTGCGCGCGGGGGCCAGCGGCTTTCTGCTCAAGGACGCGCCCGCCAATGAGCTGGTGCAGGCGATCCGGGTGGTCGCGGCGGGCGAGGCGATGCTGGCGCCGAGCATCACGCGCCGGCTGCTCGACAAGTACGCGGATCATCTGCCGTCCGGCGAGGAGCCGATGCCCGACACGCTGCACACGCTGACCGAGCGCGAGGTCGAGGTGCTCAAGCTGGTCGCCCGGGGGCTGTCCAACGCGGAGATCGCGGCGGACCTCTTCGTCAGTGAGACCACGGTCAAGACGCATGTGGGCCATGTGCTGACCAAGCTGGGGCTGCGCGACCGGGTACAGGCCGCGGTGTACGCGTACGAGAGCGGGCTGGTGCGCCCCGGCGCCCAGTGACGACGGCGGATCGCCGCCCCGGACATGTCCGGCCGCGTGGGCCTCGCCCACGCGGCCGGACCGCTGTTCAGGAAGTTCCGGGAGTCTCCCGGGGGTACGGAAGGGTCAGGACGCTCCGGGGCCGCGGCGCAGCTCCCAGAGGAGCAGTTCCGCCGAGGAGTTGACCGCCCACTCCACGCCCGCGATGTCATCGTGCGAGGCGACGTACTGCTTGCCCTGCCAGAGCGGCAGCACCGGTACGTCGTCGGCGACGATGTCCTGGATCTGACTGAAGGTCTGCGTGGCGGCGCTGCGGTCGGCCTCGCGGCGCGACTGCGGGATCAGCTCGCCACGCAGTTTGGCGTTGTCGTAGGGCGTGTTGAGGAAGTTGTCCTTGTCCAGGAACGGCGCGACATAGCTGTCCGGGTCCGGGAAGTCGGGGAACCAGCCCATGCCGTAGACCGAGTAGTCACCCTTGATCTGGTTCGGGCGGAAGGTCTTCCACTCCGTGCCCTTGATGGAGACGTCGAAGAGCTTGCTGCTGTTGAGCTGGGCCTTGAGGGTCTCGAACTCCTTGGCCGTCGCCTCGCCGTAGTGGTCGGTGGTGTAGTTCAGCTCAAGCTTCACGGGGGTGTCGATCCCGGCACCCTCCAGCAGGGCGGCGGCCTTGGTCAGGTTGCGGTCGCCGTACTTGTTGAAGAACGAGTTGGTGTGCGTGGCGATGCTCGACGGGATGAGCGAGTACAGCGGCTCGGCCATCGCGCCGTACACCTTGCTGACCAGGTCGCCGCGGTCGATGGTGTACGCCATCGCCTGGCGCACCGCCTTCTCCTTGACGGTCGGGGCGTCGGTGTCGAAGCCGAGGTAACGGATCTCCAGACCCGGCATCTCGGTGAGCTGGATGCCCTCCTTGGGCTTCTCGACCATCGCCTGCACCTGCTCGGGCGTCATCGCGCGGGTCATCACATCGATGTCGCCGCTGTCGAGGGCCTTGCCCATGTCGTCCGCGTCCGTGAAGGGCCGCAGCTCGACCTTGTCGTTCTGGATGTGCAGATCGCCCTTGTAATCGGGGTTCTTGGTGAAGGTCGCCTTGGTGACGGTGTCGCCCTTGATCTCCGGCTTGAAGATGTACGGGCCGGAGCCGGACACGTCGAAGCCCTTGCGGAGCTTCGTCGGCTCGTAGTCCTTCTTGCTGACGATGCCGGCCGGCGGCGTGGACAGCTTGTACGGGAAGGTCGCGTCGGGCGTCTTGAGATGGAAAATGATCTCGCGGGCGCCGTCGCTCTCCATCGTGTCGATGTTGGTCAGCAGACCGGCCACACCGCTGGGGTCGTTGATCTTCAGGACCCGCTCGAAGGAGTACTTCACATCATCGGCCGTGATGGGGTCGCCGCCGGCGAACTTCAGCCCCTCGCGCAGGGTGCAGCGGTAGCTCTCGTTCGCCCGGTCCGTGAACGTGCAGTTGGAGGCGGCGTCCGGGACCGGCTTGCCGCCACCGCGCGGGACGTGCGTCAGCGTCTGGATGGTCTGACGCAGGACATTCCAGGAACCGGTGTCGTACGCGGCGGCCGGGTCCAGCGGGGCGATGGCCTCTTTCGTCGCGATGTACTGGTCCGTGGTGCCCACGACAATGGCCTCGCCGCCGGAGCCACCGTCCGAGCCACCGCAACCGGCGAGCACGGGCGCAAGCAGGCCGATCACGGCCGACAGCGCCAAAGTCTTGCGGTTCATCCTGGACGTACTCCCTCATCCGGCACTGAGATACAGCGGTGCACATGGGAGACTCCGCCGCGCCCACCCGTTCGGGGCAGAGGCGATCGGGCCGGGATACAGGGCGATCGGTCCTGTGTGCATGGCGACTTGGTGGGTCGTCGGGACACGTCGTTGAAGCGGCGAAGTGCTCGCGATGAGATTAGTCGGAGGCTCCGGGAATGCCGGACCGGGCCCGATCTGAAACGTAATCACACAGTGATCGGAAATAGCGGCGCGTGGATATCCGGGCCGCGGAATGATTCACACACCGACCCATAAACCGGGACACAAGGTCACAGGCAGTCCCACCTCAGACCGGCATGGATCACCCTCACCCTCCCCTGTCGACGCACAGGCGAGTGATAAAGGTCACTTCCACGGTGTTTGAGGGTGCCCGGATCGCGGTCGGCGAAGGTCACGGAAAATATCCGCGCCAATGCCGAGAGTTTCCGTTCGGTATTTCGGCACCACTCTCAGTACGCGCTTCAGTGCCCCTGTGTCATCAAACCGCGCAGAAATACCAGATCGACCTCTTCGAGCGAGCCGACGATCGTGCGGCCGGCCGCCGGGGCGATCGGTGCGACGGAGGGTACGGCGACCACCCGGCATCCGGCGGCCTCGGCGGCGGCCACACCGGTGGCCGTGTCCTCGATGACGGCGCAGCGCGCCGGATCGGCGCCCAGGCCCCGCGCGGCGAGCAGATACGGGTCGGGGTGCGGCTTGGTACGGGGCACCTCGTCGCCCGCCACGGTGAGCCCGAAATTCTCGGGCCCGAGGGAGGCCAGCACCCGGTCGATGATGCGCCGGTGCGAGGCCGAGACCAGGGCGGTGGGCACCTCGTGGGCGGCCAGCTCGGTGAGCAGCCGGGTCGCGCCGGGCATCAGGGGCAGATCGCGCCCGATCCGGTCCTCGAAGCTGTCATTGAGCAGCACGGTGAGCTCGCTGAGGGTGATGGCGGCGCCGGTCGCCTCGATGAGGAAGCTCGCGCTGCGGGTCATGGGCCCGCCGACCACCACTTCGCGCCAGGTCTCGTCGAGGACGTGGCCGAGGGCCTTGAAGACCTCCACCTCGGCTTCCCACCAGAATCCCTCGGTGTCGACCAGGGTGCCGTCCATGTCGAGAAGGACGGCCTGAAGCGCGGAGCCTTCGGCCGTTCGGGTCAGGGACGCGGGGACCGTACTGGTCATCCGGCACACCTCCATGAGGGACGAGAAGGCCGGTCACCTTGCCCGCGGGGTTGCCCCTCCGGGACAGGCGACCGGCCTGCACTGGACCGATAAGTGTACGACTCGTCCGCCGCTCGCGCCGGTCGGTTCCCCCGGAGGGGATCCGGGGGCCCGGCGCGGGCCGCGGCGCCCGGGGCCTCAGCGCGCGTTGAAGTACTTCGCCTCGGGGTGGTGGATCACGATGGCGTCGGTGGACTGCTCGGGGTGGAGCTGGAACTCCTCGGAGAGCTGGACACCGATCCGCTCCGGCTCCAGCAGCTCCGCGATCTTCGCGCGGTCCTCCAGATCCGGGCAGGCGCCGTAGCCGAGCGAGAAGCGGGCGCCCCGGTACTTCAGGGCGAACATGTCCTCGACCTCGGCCGGGTCCTCGCCGGCGAAGCCCAGCTCGGAGCGGACCCGGGCGTGCCAGTACTCGGCGAGCGCTTCGGCGAGCTGGACGGAGAGCCCGTGCAGCTCCAGATAGTCGCGGTAGGCGTTGGCCTCGAAGAGCTCCGCGGTCGCCTCACCGATCTTCGAGCCGACGGTGACGACCTGGAGGCCGACCACATCCGTCTCGCCGGAATCCTCCGGGCGGAAGAAGTCCGCCAGGCAGAGACGGCGGCCGCGGCGCTGGCGGGGGAAGGTGAAGCGGGTGCGCTCGGAACCGTCGTCGTTCAGCAGGATCAGATCGTCGCCCTTGGACACGCAGGGGAAGTAGCCGTAAACGACGGCGGCTTCCAGCATGTTCTGGGTGTGCAGCTGCTCCAGCCAGCCGCGCAGCCGGGGCCGGCCCTCGCTCTCCACCAGCTCCTCGTAGCTGGGGCCGCCCTTGCGGGCCTCCTTCAGCCCCCACTGGCCCTTGAAGAGCGCACCCTCGTCCAGCCAGGAGGCGTACTCCTTGAGCTGGATGCCCTTGACCACGCGCGTGCCCCAGAACGGCGGCGTCGGGACGGGGTTGTCGACGGCGACGTCCGAGCGGGCCGCGCCCTCCTCCGGCCGCTCCTCGACCTCGGTCCGGGGCCTGGCCTTGACCCGGCGCTGCTTCAGCTCGGGCAGGACGGCGCCGGGGACGCCGCGCTTGACGGAGATCAGGGCGTCCATCAGCCGCAGACCCTCGAACGCGTCGCGCGCGTAGCGGACTTCGCCCTCGTAGATCTCGTGCAGATCCTGCTCGACATAGGCCCGGGTCAGCGCCGCGCCACCGAGGATCACCGGGTAGTCGGCGGCCATCTGCCGCTGATTGAGCTCTTCCAGGTTCTCCTTCATGATCACGGTCGACTTCACCAGCAGACCGGACATGCCGATGACATCCGCCCGGTGCTCCTCGGCGGCCTCCAGGATCGCGGA
>NZ_JBIWLW010000038.1:0-59539 GCF_044766385.1 Streptomyces sp. NPDC102274
GCTCAAGCCGGGCCCACTGGTCGTTCGTCAGATCTCCACGTCCCACAAAACACGATCATGAACGAACAAGATCCACTTTTGCAACAGGCCCTAGTTCCGCGCCGGGTGGCTATCAGCGTGGAGGAGAGTTCAAACGAGTGTGGGGGTGTGCCCGAAACCCAGAGACCGTCACGTTCGTGTCCCGGGAGCGAGTCGTCGATGGAAAGCGCCGTCCTCCAGGACGCGCATCGGGGCCGAGTCATGCACCTGTCGGGCGGGCGATCGAAGGCGTGACCTGTCGATCACGAGGGAGGGGCACGCCAGACATCGCATAAGGGGCGCTCGCCGACGGGTCCGCGCCATCGAACGGCCAGGCCCACGGCGTCGCTGGCGCCGTCTCCGTCAGTCCCTCGAAGCCTCGCTTGCTGGGCGCGATTGCCGTATTTCGTGGCCCTGGGGAGAGATATCGTTGGCGGGTCGTCCGCACAGGGATGCGACGCCCCGCGCATGTCCCCTCGGCGGCGTGTCCGGCGGATGCGCGACGGGCATCCCCGTACTGGGCTGACTGACTAGGAACACCACGGCCTTCGGGTCGCCACCCTTTGACGAGCAAGGACACCCCCGACTGATGGCAGTGACCCAGCAGGAGATCGAGAACCGGTTGTGGGACGCCGCCGACGAGCTGCGCGTGGCGATGCCCGAAGCGCAATACTCCTCGGTCGTCTTCCCACTGATGTTCTGGAAATACCTGTCGGACACCTGGGAACACAACCACCAGGAGTTCCTGGCCCAGTACGAGGGCTTGGACGGCCTCTCCCCCGAGGAAGCCCGCGAGATCGAGTACCGCGACCATCAGTCGTTCGAGATTCCGTTCATTCACCCTGGCACCGTCCAGGAACGTCGCGCCTCTTGGTCGTCCATCCTCTCCACCATCGCCCAGCACGGCCTCGGCCAGCGAGTGCGCGCTTCCCTCCAGGCCATCGAGACGGCCAACCCTGACAAGTTCTCCCGTCTCTTCGGGTCCATGACCTGGACCTCCGAGGCAGTGCTGCCGGGGGAGGCGTTGGCGGCGGTCATGCGGGCGATGGACCGCACTCCGAAGATGCACGAGGGCAACATGTCCCACGATGTGCTCGGCGGAGCATACGAATACCTGCTGAAGCGGTTCTCCGACGGGTCCGGCACCCGCGCCGGCCAGTTCTTCACCCCGCGCGAGGTCGTCGAGCTGATCATCGAGCTTCTGGACCCCAGGAATCATGAGTCGGTGTACGACCCGACCTGCGGGTCAGGCGGCATGCTCATTGCCGCCGCCAACCTCCTCAAGGCCCACGGTGGTCGGGGATACACGCTCAGCCTGAACGGGCAGGAGGCCGTAACGGACACCGCCGGTGTGGCCCGCATGAACCTCTTCATGCACAACCTGACCGAGTTCAAGGTCGAGGTCGGCGACACCCTGAGGGACCCGCGATTCAAGAACCCGGACGGGTCCGTCAAGCAATTCGACATGATCGTCGCCAACCCGCCCTACAGCCTGAAGTGGAAACCCTGGACCAACGACCCGCGTGCCATCGGCGGGGTCGCCCCACAGTCGTCGGCAGACTGGGCATTCGTGCAGCACATGATCGCCAGCATGGACCCGAAGAAGGGCCGCGCCGGCGTCGTCCTACCTCACGGTGTCCTCTTCCGTGGCGGCCAGGAAGCAGCTATCCGCAAGCGCGTCCTGGACGACAACCTCCTGGAAGCTGTCATCGGGCTGCCCTCGAACCTCTTCTACAGCACGACGATCCCGACCTGCATCCTCGTGTTCCGTGCCTCGGGCACCAAGGCTCCGGAGCGTCAGGAGGGTGTGCTGTTCATCGATGCATCCACCCGGTTCACCAAGGCCAAGAACCGTAACGTCCTGACCAAGGCAGACATCGCTGACACGGTGACTGCCTTCCACGCAAAGTTCAACGCCGACGGCACCCCTGTGGACCCCGATGGAACGGCTGGCCTCCCAGCGCGATTCGTCCCTACCGCGGAGATCGTGGCAAACGCGTACGACCTCAACATCGGTCGGTACGTCAAGCAGGCGGCTGCCGAGCAGGAAGACCTCGGCACCCTCATCGACGCCTACAACCTCGCCCGAGCCGAGCGACAGAAAACCGAGCAGCACATGCTCGCCGTCCTCTCCGCCGCAGGGATCGAGGGATTCGATGAGTGACTGGGAGCAGATCACCCTCGGTGACCTGCAAACTCGTGGGCGCCCCAAAGTGGCCGTTCCGCCACAGGCGGGATCAAGGACTTCGATGAGTGACTGGCGGCAGGTAGCACTGTCGGAAGTCGTCACGCGTGTCACGGCGAAGAATGATGACGGGACTAACCAGAACGTCCTGACCGTCTCCGCCGAGCACGGGCTGATCGCGCAAGAATCATTCTTCACGAAGAAGGTCGCCAGCAAAGACACGTCGGGCTATTACGTTGTCGCACCGGGGCAGTTCGTCTACAACAAGAGCACATCGAGGTCGGCCGCCTACGGAACGGTGGCGCGCAACCTCAGAGACGAGCCGGGCATCGTCTCCCCGCTGTACTTCGTGTTCGAGGCCAAGGAGGGGGCTGCGCTTCCCGAGTACCTGGAACTGGCCCTCAACTCAGACCAGTTCTTTGGCTCACTCGCTGGCATGCTCCGAGAGGGAGCCCGTTCCCATGGCGCATTGAATGTCCGCCTGGGGGAGTTCTACGCTGCCACCGTCACCCTGCCGCCCGCGTCCATGCAAGAACGGATCGTCAAGGTCATCAGCGCAGTTGACGACCAAATCATCGCACTCGATGCCGAGGCGGGGGCGCTGGCAGCGGTTCTGCGTCGACGACGAGCCGACCTCATCACCGACGACTCAGTTGAAGTCATGAGGGCCGAGCACGCCTTCGACTTCTCCACCGGCGTGCGCCGGACACCGGACAGGGCGGTCGGCCCATACATGACACCCTACCTCCGCTCCGCGAACGTCGGTTATGGGACGCTCGACCTGTCCGACGTGCTCGAAATGAACTACGACCCAGCGGAGCGCAAGAAATTCGGTCTCCAATACGGCGACGTTGTGGTGTCCGAGGGCAGCGCAAGCGCGAATGCGGTCGGGATGCCCGCCATGTGGCGAGACGAACTGCCAGCGCCCGTCTGCACCCAGATGACCCTGCTCCGTCTCCGGGCTCTCGAAGGGGTCTGCATCCCTGAATTCGTCTTCCACTGGAGCATGTGGGCCTACGAGTCCAGGGCCTTCCTCGACGTCGCGGGCGGCACCAACATCAAACACATCAGCGCCAAGCGGGCGAAGGGGATGGCCGTGCGCCTACCGTCGCTCGACCGCCAGCGTGAGATGGCGGTGGAACTCGACGCGATGGAGTCTGCGTTGGAGGCGACCCGGGCGGAGGCCGCCCGACTCCGTGAAGTCCGGGCGGGCCTGCTGTCGGGACTGCTAGACCGCACCATCGACATTGAGTCCGCCGAGTTGGGGGTCTGAGCCGTGGCAAAGGGCATACGAGAGCGCGAGTTTCAGAACCTGATGATCCAGTGGTCCCTCCCGATGGGTTGGGGCTTCACAGCGGGCAGGTTACTGTCGCGTGAAACGACGCAGACTGTCGTCGTCGACCAGCTGCGGGACGCCATCGTCCGACTCAACCCTGGGGTGATCCACGGGTTCGACGTGGACGCGGTGGTCGAGGAGATCACCGCCATGGTCAACGCCGTCGACGGCGGGCTGGTGCGGGCCAACGAGCAGGTGCTCCACCTGCTGCGCGGGCACAAAGAGTTCCGGGACGCCGACGGTGTGTGGCACGCCCTGAAGGTCGTCGATTTCGAGCACCCGACCGCCAACACGCTGGTCGTGTCGGATGAGGTGACCATAACCGTCCCCGGCAAAACACCTCGCCGGTTCGACCTCGTCTACTGGGTCAACGGCCTGCCCCTTGTTGTGGTGGAGGTGAAGTCACCGACCGCGAAGTCCGGGTGGGCCGACGCCGCCCGCGAGATCAACGACGTGTATGCCACTGAGTACCCGTGGTTCTTCACGCCCAATGTCTTCGCCATCGCCTCCGACGGGCTGAAGCTGAGGTTCGGTGCAGCCGGCGCGCCCACGAACCTCTGGCAGCCGTTCCGTTCCACTGACGACGACGAGAACCTGTCAGGGCAGGCCGATGTCCAGCGCTCCGTCGAGCTGCTGCTCGCCCCGGCCACGCTCCTGGACATGCTGGCCAACTTCGCCCTCTTCGACACCTCCGGGGGCGGCGCGGACAAGAAGTATCTGCCCCGCTACCCGCAGATGGAGGCCGCCCATCTGATCCACAAGCGGGTCCTGGCCGACGGGTCGAAGGGCCTGATCTGGCACCACCAGGGGTCTGGAAAGACGCTGCTGATGGTGTTCGCCGCCTCCCTGTTGTTGGCCGACACCCGCACTGATTCGCCCACGATCATCCTGCTCTCGGACCGCACGCATCTCGTCCGGCAGACCTCCGGGGTGTTCACCTCCGCGATGGGGGACGCCTACTTCCACCAGCCCGCCACCAGCGCGGAGTTGCGTTCCCTGCTGGCCGACGACGTGCGCGGCGTCATCTCCACCACCGTCCATAAGTTCGCCGATGCCGGCAAGAACCTGTCGACCCGCAGGAACATCATCGTGCTGGTCGACGAGGCACACCGCACCCAGTCCGACAGGTCACAGTCCTTGGCCGGGCAGATGCGCGCGGCATTGCCGCACGCGAAGTTCTTCGGCATGACCGGCACCCCCGTCAGGAACCTCGCAACCGACACCTTCGCCCTCTTTGGCGAGGAGACCGACCCGGACAGGGTTTTGCACCGGTACTCGGTGTCCCGGTCTCTGCTGGACGAGGCGACCGTCCCGGTCATGCTGGACCCACACCCGGTCACCTTCGAGATGAACGACCAGGCGCTGCAGGCAGAGTTCGACCAGTTCGCCGACGAATTCGACCTCGACGACCCTGACCGTGAAACTCTGTCCCGCAAGTTCGGGCGCCTCACCTCGGTGTTCGCCAACCCCCATCGCATACACACGGTCTGCCAGGACATCGTGGACCACTACCTGGCCGGCACCTACCGCAACGGTCTCAAGGCCCAGGTCGTCGCCTACAACCGTGAGCTGGCCGTGGCATACACGGACAAGATCAACGAGCTGCTGGCAGGCTTCGAGGCGTCCCAAGTGCTCGCTGAGGTCGGCAAGCACGACCGGATCACCGCCGAGGTGAACATCCACGTCTCGGACGCTAAGGACGAAGACCGCGCCATGCGCCCGTACCGGCTCTCAGAGGTCGATGAGGAGGACCAGAAGCGGCGATTCCTCGCCCCGGACGACCCGCTGTGCTTCCTGATCGTGACAGCCAAGCTGATGACCGGTTTCGACGCCCCCAACGAGGGCGTGCTCTACCTCGACAAGCCGCTGAAGGCCCACAACTTGTTCCAGACGATCACACGCCCGAACCGGACCTGGGTATCCCCGACCGGGTTTGTGAAGACCACCGGCGTGGTCGTGGACTACATCAGCCTGGCCGAAGAGGTCCAGCGGGCCGTCGTGGACCCCACCTCGGAGGGATCCGCCGGCAAGGGCGGCGGGTTCGTCACCGACCTGACCGAGCTGGTCGCCGAGTTCCGCACCACCTTCGCCCGCATCGAAGACCTCCTCGCAGACGTGGATGGCCTGGATCTCACGGTCCACGGCTACGAGTCCGTGCGAACCATCAATGCCTTCCTGGACACCAGCTCGGACGCCGCCGAGGTGTTCGCCAAGGACTACCGGCTCTTGGCCCGGCTGTACCCGCTCATCAACACCGACAAGCGGGTCGCCAAGTACCAGGACGGCTTCGGGCTGTTCGGGTCCGTGTACACGACCCTGTTCAAGAAGTCCTCGAACGAGGAGAGGAAGGAACGGCTGGGCGAGTTGGGACCGATGGTCCTGGAGATCATCAATGCCCACGTCCACTCCTTCTCTGTCGCCGCCTCCCAGGAGGAAGCCCTCGTTCTGGACGCCCAGGGCATCTCCATCCTCAAGGAGCTGCTGGCCCTCGTCCGCCCCAAGGCCGGCAAGGACGACGGCAAGGACATGAGGCCGCCGTCTGCGGCGGAGATCCTGGACCACATCAAGGACGCCCTCGAAAGGGGCGTCGAACCGGGGTCCGCTAAGTACACCGCCCTCGCGGAGCGAATCAGGCAGCTGCGGGACCGGATCATTCAGAACGCGCAGGACGCCCTGGAGTTCCTGGCCGATGCGCTCCGCGTCGCCCGCGCCATCGTGGACGCCGAGAAGCACCCCGACGAAGCCGTCGTGCTGGACGACGACCACGTGGGTGTCCTGTCGCGGATCATTCACGATCACGCACCGTCTGGCCTCACCATCACGGAGCGGAACCTGGCCGAGGAGATCGATCAGGTGGTCAAGCGCACCCTCGCGCAGTCGTGGGACAACGCCGAGGCTCGCAACCGAGGTGTCCGCCGCGCCACCGCTGCGGTCTTCCGCCGGTACACGTTGAAGCCGGTGGGAGAGCCGTACGGCTCCACCGTCGCCTACATCGAGGCCCACTACCTCGTTGACTGACGAGTGCATGGAGGCCCGGCAACCTGTGACGGTTGCAGGGCCTCGTCGCGCTGCTCGGGCCCTGATCTGTCTCCTGAGCGGCGCCGTTTTCGTCATCACTCCGGCTGGCGCGGCTACAGCGGGGGCAGGGCTGTGGCGTCGCACACGGTGATGTGGAGGGCGTGAAGCGGCTGCGTCCGTGTGGGGCGGACGATCTCCAGACTTTGTGCGCCCTCGCGGAGCCGGAAGATGAGCTGGTCGAAGTGGTACCAGCCGAGGTAGATCCACAGGGTGCCGGCGCCGTACTGGTCGCGTCGGTGGTCGAGTGGCTGTCCTTGCACCCACACGGACGGCGGGGACATGCCGGTGTCCTCCGTATAGCGCACTGCGGCAGCGGCTGCGCGGTGCAGTGGGCTGTCCGGCTTCCAGCGGCGCCCCAGCGCCGCCACGGCTGCCGGGCTCGTGGGCTCGGCAGCCGCCAGCTCGATGCGGCGGATCTCGATCCCGCCAGCGTTCAGCAGTTCCACCAGCCGGGTGCGCACGGGGAGGGGGATCCACCGGTCGAGTCCTTCGAACTGCTCGATCATCGCGTCACGTGGCGCACGGCCGGCGGACGGGTCCGCTGTCATCCCCTGTAGCCGTTCCTCTGCTGTGGCGCGGGTGTCGCCGCGCTTCCACAGCAGCCTCGGCTCGGAGCCTTCGGGGAGGCGGTCGTTCTGGTTGAACTGGAACTGGAAGCCTCGCTTGCTGCCTTTGAGCGCGCGCTTCATGCCCGCCATCGGATCCCGCCCGTACATGAGGGCGCCGACGACGTGTTCGGTGAATTCGGTGTCGGTCCGGTGGACCACCGCCACGTCGAGGTCGCCTGGCTGCAGCGCGCCTCGGGCGTAGGAACCGAATACATAGACCTCGTCTACGAGATCGAGGGGGCGACTGCCTGCGTCCAGATTGTCGAGCATCTCCGTTGCCCGTTCACGTTTCACCTGGACTCCCTTGCCGCCCACGCCCACTGCTTGGACCTTAGGGGCCACAAGCTAAGGCGAGAGCGCTCTGCAGAGTGAATCCACGAGCGCCCCCGCGCTGGGTTGCCGAGGGCGGGGGACCTCACCGGCATTCAGCGAGAGTAAGCCCCCGTGAAACGGACAGACGCGGTACGGTGCGAGTGTGGCCCTGCGGCATCCCCCGTCCGCAGGGCCACACTGCTGTTCGCGTGCGTGAGTGTGCTGGTCAGCGACTTCGGCTCGCCTGCGGTCTGGCGACGGTCGTCGCGATGGCCGGTGCGGTAGCAGTGAGACGCGGAGGCTGCCGCTGGACGCTGGGGCTGAACCGCCGCGTGCCGGTGCCGTGCACGAGTTCCTCGGCCAGGTCGGCGATCATGGGGGCGGGCGCGTAAGTGGAGGCGTGGATCGTCCAGGTGGGCTGGTCGATGGTGGGGCCGGCCCAGATCGCTGACGCGGTGGAGGTGGGACAGTGCGCGGGCCAGGGTAGCTGCGGGCCCCTTCGTGGGCGGGCCACCGCTGGCGTCGGAGAAGCCGCCGTCGGGGCGTGGCGGTGGTGCGGGGGCCGGCCGGGGGTGTCGCTGGTGGGGGACACTGGTGCCCTGGGCGGGCTGCGGCGCCCGGTGTTCGCGGCGGCTGGCGATGTGGCCGGCACCGACGGCACGGCTGAGGGTGTTCGGGCTGATGTGCAGCGCGTCGGCGATAACGGCGGTCTTCATCTTGCGGTCACGGGCGAGCTGGACGACAGCGGCCCGCAGGTCTTTCCAGTCCTGCTCACATTCCACCAGCAGCCGCAGGGAGGCTTCCGGCCGGCCGTCGAGGATCGTCTGCGCGAGGACGCGGACATGCTGGGCGTACTCGTTCGGCGACCTGGGCGGCGTAGGCGTCGTTGCCCACCGCGTCGTGGCGCGCGCTGCGGGACTTGCGGTACCTCGTACCGCACTTGTCGCTGCAGTACAGTCGCGGCCGGCCAGAGCCCTGGCTCTGCTCGACGATGCGGGAACAGCCGGGGCCCAGGCACTCCAAGCCGTCCTGGCTCTTCGGGGTCATGCGGTCGGTCCTTTTCACGGGGTTGCTTCCGGGATTCCGGCACGGAAAACGTCAACTTTCCGGCCTGTGGAACGGAATACACCGCCCCGCTGCACGCGGGGGCGGGACTCCGGTGCGGTGCGGTGCCGGACCGCGGTATGAGACGGCCCGGCACCTGTCAGGTCATCAGACCGAGAGAATCCGCTGGCAGCACAGATACGATCCGCGCAGACCAAGGACCGCGGCACCGCTCACCGCGAGGACGGCTTCGACGGCATCCGGACGGAACACCAGCACAACGCCGAGAAACGACACGGCAACGAACGGAACCAGCTGGATGTTGACCTGATAGTCACGCAGCTCACGGGTTTTGGCCCCCCGCACATGAGGGATGCTAATTTCGGGACGTCCCGGCCGGGCGCTTTCGGGCGGCGGGCAGGACAAGTGGTCAGGAGGCACTGGGCTTTCCTCGATCGACGATGTACAGGTGGGCGGGCCGACCTCTTAAATGGTTGGTGCCGTAGAGGGGTCGGCTCGTGCCGTGCCGCTACCCGCTCACCCTTGCGAACTCCATCGCTACTGTCCGTTAATGGGATGACTGCGGTTGTCGAGAGTCCTGGGAAGGTCTCTGCGGTCAGCCGCCACGCAGATGAATACGAGAACGAACGATTCCGGAAGTAAGCGGTCAACTTCGTTCAATGCGCCGGTATTCACGCTGACCTGTTGCGCCGGTATCCGCCCCGGCTGCTGGGCGCCCGTGCATCCTGATAGGTAACAGCGGTCGCCATTGGTCAAAGAGTCTGTGGATCAAGCCAGCGAACCGATATTCCCTGGACGTGCCGACTCGCGGTGGCTTAGCTGTCCGTGTCATGGCGAGGAGCCCTGACACCGGTTACAGCGGGGGGATGGAATGAACAGACCACACATCAGAACCATGGGACAGCGGGCGAAGAGGGGACTCGTCCTGGCTTCGGCGGCTGCCCTGCTGCCGTTAACGGGCCCGGCGCTCGCTCACGGCGCGGAGAGCGCCTCGGGGGACATCCGTGTCGAGTCACGCGTGTTTCGTGTAGGGGCGGACGTTTCGTCGCTCGCGGAACTGCAAACCGCTTCGGGGCGTGAGCGGTTCGAGCGGCAGCCGGCCCTGACTGCCCCTCCGGGAGGTCAGCTCCCGATGGAGACGGTGGGCCCGGCCCGGTCCTACGGCCGGATCGCCACCGCGCCGTCGTCCTCGGCTGATGCCGGCGCGAGGGATGTCCAGGCGGCGGGTGTCACGTATCCGGAGCCGTCGCGCGCGATGACGGCGGCTCAGTGCCAGAAGGGACTCGGCTCGGACAAGGCGTTCTACATCAAGTCGAGGTTCGCCGTCTGCTCGGGCGCCCTGTTCCAGCAGGTGTGGACCCAGAGGGGCCGGCCGGTGGGGGAGAGCCGCTTCGTCGTGCTGGCGGTCGGCACTATCGCGCTGGACAGCCGCGAGGTGCGCTTCACGCATCACTTTACGTCCATGGAGAAGACGGGCAGTACCAAGACGGGCGCGCTGATGATCACGCCCAAGACGGCCGTGCCGTTCATGGCGCCCAAGAAAGCGAAGTACAAGCTGGGCGGCAGTGTCCCGGGCACGAGGAGCTGGGACAAGGTCAAGGCTGACAAGCCCTTCCTGCGCACCATGACCGTCGCGCCTGGACAGGGCAGCAGCGGCTCCACGGACCTCGTGGCCTCGGCATATGTGGTGTCCATCGACCTTAAGTTCCCCACCGGGGTCAACGGAGCCACCGGCGGGGATCTCTTCCTGCTGCCTCCGCGGTGGGACGCCGCGAAGTATCTGCGTAATTCCACCGGCGGCGGCAAACCGGACAAGCGGGGAGCGGCCACGTTCGCCGTGGTGGCGACGCTGAACTACAGCGCCAAGGCCGGGGCGCCCGAGCGGGCTGTGGCCCAGCACATCCGGACGGCGTTCACCAAGCCGGAGGACACCAAGCCCTACATGTCGGCCAAGAAGGTGCCCGGACAGGTGCCCAGCATTGCGCTGAACCGGTTGTACGCGGACAAGAAGCGCCAGGACGAGAACCGCCGCAAGGCGGTGGCGCAGTGCAAGCGGCACTACGGGAAGGACTACGCCAAGACAGGCAAGGAGTGCGACGAGTATCCCTTCGCCTCCACACACCAGGGCGCCGCGGAGGTCGACTACGACCCCGACGCCAAGAAATTCAACTTCTCGGTGAAGGTCATCTCCAAGGACGAGAACAAAGCAGGTGGTGATCTGCTGAAGGGCTTCTACGGGAAGAACCGCGTCATCGATGGCTTCGAGGACAAGTTCATCGTCAAGATCACTTCTTGACCGCGCCGGGGGCGGCCGGCCCGGCCGCCCCCGGCAGCGTCGTGCCCTTTATGTGGCCGGCCAGAACTGCAGCAGGTAGATCTCCACGCCGTCGGCCACTCCGTCGTCGTTGCAGATCCGCTCCACCTCTTCGCGCCCGGCGCAGTAAACCCTGACCTTCCAGGTTCCCGGTAGCAGGGACAGTTCGTGGTCCCGGCCGTCCGACCAGATAGCGATCTCTCCCGATCCTGAGACGAACTCCGCCTCGTCGCTCTCGTCCCAGGGCGTGCGCGTGTCCGCTGCAGGCTCGCTGTCCCACTGCTCCACGGTCACCGCCGCGGTATGGGTGTGCCCTGCGCTGTAGAGGTCGAACCGCCCCTGGTACGCGGTCAGGAAGCCCCCGCTCGGGGAATCGTCGGGGAAGGGGACCGGCACGAGAGCCTCGTCGGACTCCTGCACACTCCACCCGTGATAGGTGATACGAACCTTCAGCTCATCAACACGTACTGGCTTCACCGCACCTGGCTCCTCATCAGACCACCGGGACGTCGTCACGTGGTAACCGGCGCGATCCAGCCCCACGGACACACACCCCTCATATGGTGACTCTGCCGGAGTATAGGACCGCGCGAGCGGCCTCCCGCCTGTCAACCGCGCGGAGGCTGACGGCCCTCACGCTGAGGGAGGTACGGGCTCGTCGGGAGCGCCGGCAGCCGCGGAGGGATCAAAGGTGGCGCGCAGGCCGAACGGGTAGAGGTCTGCCTGGAGCGCGACTTCCAGCCGCGCGATGGTACCGAGGTCGGGAAGCACCTCGCCCCGCGCGATCCGCCCGACCGTAGTGTGGGAAAACCCGGCGCGCTTGGCCAGCGCGCGGTCGCTCAGCCCTTGTCCGGTCATCGCCGTGTACAGGTTCAGCGCGAAGGCGGCCCCGAACCGGGCCGTAAGCGGCGCGTCCGGGACGAGTGTGACCAGCGGCCACTGCCCATGCGCCACAAAATCGGCCGGAGGCTGGTGGTCACGGCTGCGAGCCACGCACACCCCTCCGACATCAACCGGGTCCATCTGACCTGTCCATCCTCCCGTCCGGTTTCACTCCCGCGTCGACGCCCCACCAATGGACCGTGTACGGTCCAAGCTGGTTATCTTATGGACATCATGCGGGTGTATTTCCTAATGGTGCGGTCCGTATACGGACCGATTTGGCGTCCTGGGGGGTTGTGGTGGAGTCGGGAGCGGGTGTGGGGACGAGTACGACGATGTACGCCGCCGTGGACTGGGCCGATCGGTGGCTGGACTGCGCGGTCATCGCGAAGGACGGCACCCGGCTCGCGTACCGACGCATCGTCTACAAGGACACCGACGACCCGGTCGCGGACTTCATCGCCCTGCTGCGTTCCTGTAACCGGACACGCTGGCCCAGGATCCCCGTGGGGACCGAGGACCCCAGCGGCCTCTTCTTCCAAAGCCTTGAGGCCGCCGGGCTGACCGTCATCGGCATCGACCCGATGCTGGCCGCACGCGCCCGCAAAGCCACCACGCTCGGGCTCACCAAATCCGACCGGGAGGACGCCTTTCTTCTCGCCGGCATGGTGGCCTCCGGCCGCTTCCGCCCCACCCCTCCCAGCACGCCCGAAGCACGCGCGATCGGCGTACTCGCACGGGCACAGGCCGCAGCCGTCGACGCCCGGCAACGCGCCCAGCACCAGCTGCGCGCCGGACTGGTCACCTACTACCCGGCCGCCGTCACCGCCTGGCCCAAACTGCGCCTGGCCCACCCGCAGGCCCGGGCCGTCCTGGCCGCCGCCCCCACCCCGACCCGCGCCGCATCACTCTCACGCGCCGAGATCGCCGAGGCCCTGCGCCGCGGCGGCCGGTGGCGCACCGTCCTCGACGAGGCCGAGCGCCTCCACCTCCACTTCCGCCGGCGCGCCTTACGGACCCATCCGCTTGTCGAGGACGCACGAGGAGTCGAGATGCTGGCCCTGCTCGACAACCTCAACCACGCGTGCCGTACGGCTGCCATGCTCACGCAGAGCCTGGACCAGGCATTCACCGCCCACCCGCACGCAGCGGTGATCCAGTCGGTTCCCGGCATCGGTACCGTCCTGGGCGCCCGGATCCTGGGCGAGATCGGCGACGCAGGGCGTTTCCCGACCGCTCGCGGACTGTGCGCGTACGCCGGCGTCGTCCCCGTCGCGTGGGCCAGCGGCCTGTCCCAGCGAGTCTCCTACCGCCGCTTCGCCAACGACGCCCTGCGTGACGCCCTGCGGCAGGCGGCGTTCTGCGCCCTGACGAAATCCCCGGGCGCGGCCGCCTACTACCGGGCGCGGCGCGAACGCGGAGACAACCACAACACGGCACTGCGCAACCTCGCCGCACGCCTCACCCGGTGCCTTCACCACTGCCTGGCCACCAGCCACTTGTACGACGAGGCGCTGGCGTTCCGCGACAGGGCGCCGGTTGGGGTGCCGGAAGCGGTATGAGCCCTGTCCCGTCGGAGACGGAAGGAGAAGACCGGGTTTCGCACGCCGCCCCGGCCTTCTCCTCTCGTCCCCGGCCAGGGACGGGAAACAGGGGCGGACGGACGGCGCCGGGAGATGCCCGAAACATCCCGGACCACCGAGTCCCGACGTGGGAATGGCGCCCGTCATACCGTCTGTCCGCCTCACCGCCGCCCCGACGCGCCCTGCGCGGGGCGGCGGCAGGCATCCGGAGAGCGCCAGGAAGGAAGACATGACTGACGAAACGTACCTCGGGGTGCTCTGCGCATTCCTGACAGAACAGGCCCCGGCCCCAGGGTGGTGGAAGGACAGGGCACGCCGCTGGGCGCGGTCGGCAGGTGCGCCGGGCAGCGGGTACTTCCTCGCCGTTTCGCCGGTAGACCTCTTCATAGCGGCGCACGAAGCCGGGCTGCCCGTCGCGCACGAGCAGTCCGGAGACGACGAGCGGCAGCAGAGAGTCCACGACAACGTGATGGCGGTTGTCCTGGCGGCGCATGCCGTACTCGCCGCCAGAGGGTGGGGTCACCGTGCTGGCGGCCCCAGCATCGGCGAAGCCGTCGGCTCTCTGGCGGGTCTGCCCATGGGCTCTCTGGAGGTCACTCTCAGGTGCCTCATGCAAGGCCGGCCGGAGGGCTTCAAGCGGCTCCTCTTCCACTGCGAGACCGTGACGGAGTGCGTGGACCTGCGCACGGTGGCCGCACTCGCCTACAGCACGCCGTGCACGTTGAAACCAACTGCCCTGTGGACCAATCCCACCGGCCACGGCCCCGAACCGACCCGCTACGAATCCTGGGTACCCATGACGGAATTCGCCCGATCCGTCTGGAGATCCAGGAACAGCCGCGAACAGCATGAATGAAACCTGCTTATACGGAGGACGGCCGTCGTCGGAGGCAACAGCACCAACGGCACGCTCGACGCTCGCTTCCATAACCCTGTGCCTTGGACGAACATCAACAGGCTCAACCCCGCCGCCGGAGGAGCACTTGAGACCGACGCCACTGTCGAGGTCGAAAAGGGATTCAACCCGCAGACGCGGGGACCGCACTTCGTGACCTGCGTGCTACGGCACTTCGGCGGCTACGTCATCACTGCTGCGGACCCGACGACAACGGCCGCAGCTCGTCCGGACATCCTGCCCTGGAACGACCAAGGGCCCCGTCCCCCGGGCCGGGCCGGGGGCGGAGGCAGTACACAGCGGGTCAACAACTGTTCAGGATGCCTCCGAGCGCGGCCTTCTCTGCGGAGTCGACGCTCAGGTTGTAGTAGTCCTTCACCTGCACCCAGGCGCGGCTGTGCGCGCACCTGTAGGAGGCGAGGGGGACCATCCACTTCCCCGGGTCCTTGTCGCCCTTCCCTTGGTTGATGTTGTCCGTGACGGCGATGAGCTGCGGTCGGGTCAGGTCGTTCGCGAAGCCCTGCCTCTGCGCCGTCGTCCAGACGTCCGCGCCGCTCCTCCACGCCTCCTTGAGCGGCACCACATGGTCAATGTCCAGATCAGACGCGTCGGGCCAGGTCGCGCCGTCGTACTCCGAGTACCAGGTACCGGCGACCGCCTGGCACGCCGCATTCTGCGTCACGTCCTGGCCGTCGCGGTGGAGTACGACCTCGCGCGTGTCACACGTGCCGGCTTGGGTCGTCCAGTGCGGGAACTTCGTACGGCTGTACCCGGGCGGAGTCACCTCTTCGACGACGGTGAGCTGAGCCAGCTGACCGCGAGCGGTCGCTGCGTCCACCGGATTGGGCATGGCGCGGACAGCCGGCCCCATCGCGTCCGCAGGCGCGGCTCCAGCGAATGCGTGACGACAGCTCAGGCCCCAGATCGGGCTCCCGTCGGCGGCCAGGGCCGATACCTCGCGGGGGTGGTGTGGCGGACGGCTCCGTCGCTTGGCGGTTGAGGCCCCTTCGGGCAGGCGAGCGTAGGGGTTGGCGGAGGTATCCGGTCCCCCGTCGTCAGGGACGATGAAGCCATACCCTGTGTACGCGTGAAACCACTTCACGATGCCCGAAGCCATGCTGATCCTGTACCGGAGATGGGCCGCTGCTGTGCCCCTTGCCCAGACGGCGACTGGTCCCCGGGCAAGGGACACGGGCCCCGGGGCAGGGGCCCTCATGCCTCTCGCGGCCGTTCCACCGCGCGACCGCGCTGGGCTCAACCGGCAGGCACTGGGGCGGAGTCAGCGACTGCGGCTGGGCGTCGGAGGGGCCGGTGAGGGTGGGAGCTTGCTGTCGCCCGGGTGCTGGGTGTGGCTGGTCTGGTGGTTCGGCGGGGGTGTGGGGGCTTGTCGTACGGATTGGTCGTATGCGTCGCCGAGTTCTGTGGTGAGGTGCTGTAGGAGGCCGACTGGCGTGTGCGGGGAGAAGTTGACGGTCCAGGTCGGCCGGCGGAGGGTGTTGCCGCCCCAGAGCGTCCAGGTTGCCAGGGAACTTTCGGGCTGGAACCGGGCGGCGAAGGCGTCGAACTGGAGGCCCACGGGATCGCCGTTCGGCGGCGCCCACCGGATCCAGCTCCCCTCGACGGTCTGCTTCCAGCCCGCTTCGGTCAGCGGTTTCGTTGCCTCGGCGATGGCCTGCTCGGAGACTGGTGTGCTGTGCCCGGCTGCGTAGGCGTCTTCGGACGCGAGGTGGTCGAGGAGGGTGCGCATGACCTCGGCCGGTGTGCCGGTGCTGGCGGTGGCGTGCCAGGTGCGGGCACCGACGGGTGATTCGTAGGCGGCGATGGTCCAGGCGATGTCGTTGACGTATGCCTCGTGGACGAACATCACGCGCAGGGTGAGCGATTCGTGGCTGACGACGGTGGTGTTGTCGTCCCAGGTCCGGTACTTCTCCCACTCGCCGTGCATTTCGAGGAAATCGTTCAGCAGGGCTTCGTGATCGCCGAGATCCCTGGCATACCCGGGCTCGCTCTGTTGCGCAGGGGTGGCCGTCTCGGACACCGCTGTGGCAGGTGACTCCGACGGCGGAGCCTCGGCCGTGGCGTCCAGGGCCTGCGCGGCGGCCCGTTCGGTGTCGGTGGCGGGCGCCGGTCCGGGGCGGACGGTGTCGCCGTAGAACTGGTGGAACGCCGCGATGGCTTCTGCGGGCTTGTCATAGACGAGGGCGACTTGGCGCAAGTGGTTCTCGCCGTGCAGGTGAATGCTCTGGCCGTGGCGGTAGCTGCCGACGGCCACGATGGTCCAGCCGTCATCAGCGTGCAGGTGGATGGTGAGACGGCCCGAGACGATGTCGTCATGGATCTTCTGCGCCTCGTTGGAGACCTCGCGGATCTCGTCGCGGTTCAGCCAGTCCAAGGCGTAGTTGACCCAGGTCCATTCGGTGTCGATGTCCGCCTGCAGGCCGGGCGTGATGTCGACGGCGGCACCGTGTTCGCGCAGGGCGCGGGCGGCCTGGTCGGCGTAGTGGTGCTCCTCGTGGTCGATGCGGGCCAGGACCATCGTCTGCTCGCCGGTCGGGCGGAAGCCCTGGACGCTCAGCAGGGCGCGGGCAGTGGAGGCGCCGGAGCCGGTGATCGTGGCGACGACCGCGGAGGAATGGTCGGGGTGAGCCGCGAGGTGAACGTGTGCGTGGAGGGCGGGGTGGGGCAAAGGGGCCTCGGTTCTGGTTGGGGTTATCGGGTGGTTCGGGCCGTCGACGAGGGGACGGTGGCGCGGGGAGGCGGGCCGGCGCGGGTGACGGCCGGCGTGCGCGGAGCGCGGGGCGCGACCAGCGGCTGCGGGCTGGTGCGCTGCCAGCGGGCACGCACGGAGGTGAGGTCGGCCAGTGCGCGGCGGCAGCCGGTGATCAGCTGGTGCGGAGTGTTGGCCGCATCGTCGGTGAACGCGCGGATCCGCAGACTGACGGCGTGGGCCCGGTGGAGCAGGGCACGCTGCAGGATCTTCTCGCCCCAGTGCTCGGGGGAACCGGTCGGCGTGGAGACCAGGGCCATCAGGCCGGCCGGTGTGAGGTTGGCGGTCAGCAGCCCCTGGTGCTGGGCCTCCCAGAGCACGGTCACCGCGTCGACGACGTCACCGCGGTGCGCGAGCGCGGTCAGACACCGGTACAGCCGGCCGTGGAGCGGCAGCGCGAAGTCATCCGGCCGCAGCCACCGCATCGCCTTCACCTCGTCCGGATGAGCGGTGGCGGTGGCGAGGAGCAGGCGCTCCTCGTCCAGGGCCTCTTCGCTGGTGTCACGTAGCGGCACCGGCGGCAGCGACGTGCGTGGAAGGGAACCAGAGTGCGGAGCGAACTCGGCCACGAGGTCATCCAGGTACCGGGCCAGCGTGTCGGCCTGAGCGAGGACGACCGGGACCGGGGCGGGCAGGGTCGTGTCGGTCGCAATCTGGGCCAAGTGCTCGGCGTGCGTGCCGACGGTCCGGCGGGCGTGATCGGCCCGAATCATGCCCGCGTACGCCACGGCGTGCTGGGGCCGGGGACAGACCTGGGTCAGGGCGTGGAGGTAGGGCGCGGTCAGCCCGCGCGTTTCGGACTTCGCTTCCTCCAGAACGTCGTGGAGCCAGGCCGGGTCCTTCCGGTGCTGCTCGGGGTCGGGCGCGGGAACGCTGCGCATGGCGGCGAACAGGGCGCTGTGTGCGGGGTTGCCGAAGTGGGCGGGTTCCAGGCTGTCGAGGGCCTGTAGCCGGTGGGGTTCGAGGAGGAGTGCGCCGAGGAGGGCCTGCTCGGCGTAGTGCACCGGCAGCGGCGCAGACGGGTCTTCCGGAGCATCGCCCTGGTCGGAAGCAGGAAAGGGAGACATCACGCGGCGAGGGTGAAGTCGTCGGGGCTGACGGATGTGCCGAGGTGCGGAGCGAGCAGATGAGCGGCCAGCCGCGGGGGGACGGCGTTGCCGATCTGGGCGAATGCCTGGCCCTTGTTGCCGGCCCACGGGTAGTCGGCCGGGAAGGTCTGCAGCAGGCCCGCCTCCTGAGCGGTGATTCGGATCGATTCCGGTGCAGGAGACTGCTCAGTGTCTTCATCGTGGGAGGGTTCGGCGATCCAGACGCACTCGTTGGCGCGGTGACCGAAGAACAGCGTCCCGGCCGGCTCCTCGATGGAGCGGATGGTCGCGTGGGCCTGGTTGTTGCTGCGCAGCGACCAGGACCAGCGGTGGTCCCCGGCCGGACGGTACCCGCGTGTGCCCTGCGATCCGGGCTGAGTAGACCTTTCGTCACCGGACGTGTGGTCGATCTCCTGTGTGATGGGCGGCTGTTTCCAGGTGCCGCGGGCGCGGGCGTCGGCCAGTATCTTGCGAGAGCCGGAGGGGAAGGGTTCGGGTCCGCCTCCGGGACCGCCGCCCGCGCACACGGTCGGCACGGGCCGGTCGGTGGCACCCCAGCCGAGGGCCTCGGCCATGGACACCCATCGTTCACGGCCCGGACCGAACAGCGTCTCCGGCTCCGGGCTGCGGGCGTGAGTGGGTTCGGGGGGCGCGGCGGTGCGGGTGCGGGAGGCGAGCAGGATCGCCCGCCTCCTGGTCTGGGGGACGCCGTAGTCGGCGGCGTTGAGGATTCCTGCCCATGCGGAGAATCCCCAGGTGCGCAGGATCGCGGCGTAGTGGCGCCACAGCGGCAGCACGTCCGGTACTTCCTCCATCGCGATCCACTCGGGTTCGCCGACGGTGTGGAGGGCGTGCAGGTAGCGCATGGGCTCGGCGGCGAGGAGGGAACGCGGGTCCCGGCAGGCGCCCACCAGCTGTCCGCGGGTATCGCGGCCCTGGGCGAGGTCGGCGACGGCCTGGTGGACCAGCGGCTGGTCGAGAAGTCCTAGGCGCTTGCCCGCCCTCGACCACGCCTGACAGGGCGGACTCGCGATAAACCCGGCTGTCCGTCCGAGGAAAGGCCACACTGGATACTGGGCGACGTCGGTGCGAATGGTCAACTGCCCGGCTGCGGATCGCGTTTTACAGGCCCATTCATCCCACTCCAGTCCCACGTCGGGGACGCCGAGAACCGTCAAAGCGTGGCTCCAGCCACCCGGACCCGCGAATAGGTCCAGGATCAAGAGGCCAGCCCGAAGTCGTCCTGCACCGGCTCCTGGTCGGTTCCGCGGCACGCCCACGGGGAACACCCGTCGATAACGCCCTGCTCCATTTCCTGCGGGTCGGACGTGATGTCGCCGAATTCCTGCTGGAGGGCTGCCCATTCGGCGGCGGTGACATGGTCGATCGGCGCTTCGCTGAGTGGCACGCGGGAGCGGTGGAGGAAGGCGTGCCTCAGCAGCTTGTTGCCGGTCTGGTTGGCGCGTGCGTTCCCGTGGCGGATTGCGGCGTCGAAGGCGACCACGTCCGCCCACTCGGACGGGGATGTGTCTCTGATATGTCTCCACTGGGCGTTGCCGTGGAACGGACATCCCAGGCAGCTCGACTTGGGGGTGTCGGCCAGGCCGAGTGCGGTGAGGTAGCGGACGCAGTCGGTGCGCGACCAGTCCAGGTCCACGATCAGCGGGTGGCGGTTGTGCATGTATTTGACGTCGGAGTCTTTGGCGCGGTGGAATTCGTCGGTGCTGATGCCGACCCACTGCTCGACGAACACGCTCTTCGGGATGCGTGCCGGATAGGGGTATCCGAGGATTTCCCGGACTTTCTTCTTGATCGGCTTTATTTTATATTCGCCGGTGCATTGCCGTCGTGTCATCCCGGGGCGGCCGTCTTTGTTCAGGATGTAGAGAGGCATGGACGCGAACCGGTGATCCGGGTCGAGAGCGTCGTTGCGGATGTTACCGGAGGAGACGCGCAGGATGGGTATTTCTGCGGGCTGGGCTATCTCGCGTTCCAGGCGGTCCAGGTGCGTATATACGGCCTGCGGTTCCCATCCGGTGTCGGCGAAAATGGCATAGTCGACCTTGGGAAGAATGCCTTTTGCGGACAGGGCGAGCAGTGCGCTGGACTGGATTCCGGCACCGAGTGAAAGAATGCGGAGGCGGGGCGTCGTCGAAATGGTCTGTTCCAGGGTTCGGTCTGTGGAAGTGGCTGGGCAGAGAGCGGGGTCAGCGCTGTCCACGGCTCGGCGGCGGTGTGGGGGAGTTGCCGGCCTGGCCGGTCACGGAGGGCTTCGTGGTGGGTTGGCCGAAGGCGCGGTGTGCCTGTGCGAGGTCGGTGGCCAGCTGGCGGATGATGGCAGCGGCGTGCGCGAACTGTCCGGCGGCCTGTTCGGGAATGCCGGTGCGCCGCTCGGCCCACAGGGCCGCGCGGCCGAGGACGGTGGCGAGGTAGGGGAGCTGGGCGGCGGTGGCTTCGAGGATGGCCTGTTGCTCGTCCTGGTTGAGTGCCTCGTAGGAGGTGTCGGCGAGTTCGCGCAGACTCGCCGGGGCGGGCTTGGGGTCGAGGGGCAGGCCGTAGAGGTCGGCGTGGACCCGCTCGGCGATCCTGATCAGCGGGGCGCCGGAGGAGCGGTTGCCGTAGTCGGATGCGGACTGGGGGCGGACGCTGAAGTTCGCGATGATGTCGCGGACGGGGACATCTACGGAGATGCGGTTGGCGAGGGCACGGGCGACGTCATCGACCGTGGGCCGGTCAATATACGTGGTGATCATCCTTCTTCGGGCATGCATCGGCCGCGAGAGTCCGGCGGAGACGTGGCGTCCCGGGGCCGGAGGTGCCGTCCTGCGCCCCGCGCGCCGGCTGACGCGCGGGGCGTGTGGCTGGGGCGTTACGTTGCGGAGGTGACGTCGTGCCTCTCCGGGTAGTGGCCGGAGGGCGCTTCAGCGGCTGCGTGCGGGGGCTGGTGTGGGGCGTGCCGGTTTCGCGGCGGCGTGGGTGCTCAGAGCGGCCGGCTCCCGTTGGCTCGTCGTGGCGCTGGCGGCTGCGAGCGCACGGCGGCCGGCGGTGGTGAGGTGGAGCCGTTGCCGGCCCGGGGTGTTGGGCCGGTCGTGTCGTGTGAGGAGGTTCCTGGATTCCAGGGACTGAATCGTGGTGAGTGGTAGGGGGAGCTCGCGGCTGCTGACGTACTGCATACCGTCTGTCTCGCAGACCTCTACCCGACCGCGGGCGGTCGCTCGCAGGGCGGCGTGCTGGACCGGCGAGAGGGATGTGCGCTTCTCTGAGGCGAGCCAGGGGGTGTCGCGGATCTGGTCGTGCAGTTCGGTGGCGAGGGATTCGGCGATGCCGGCGGCGTCCTCGGGGGCGAGGGCGGTGAGTTCGCGGGCGGTCTGGAGCTGGCTGCGAGCATCGAGGAGGGCGTGCTCGTAGGAGTGGTACGGGTCGTCGTGGTCCGGGGTTTCGGCGCGGGTGGCGTCGATGATGTCCGCCGCGTCGGTGAGGTGGTCCGCGGCGGCGGTCGTGAGGAACGCGATCTGCTTGAGACGGACTTCCGCGTCACGGACAGCACCGCTGCGCCGGGGGAACTGGCAGTTGACGGCGTCGAGGGCGTTGAGAGTGCTGTGGGCGAGACGCTGGACTGCGGGGATGTACGCGTGGAGCGTGCCGGCGGTCGCGCTGTTGAGAGACAGCCCGGCCAGGGCGTCGTCGTGGCGGGTGAACGTGCCGGCGAGGACTAGCAGGCGCTCGGGCAGAGAAGGGGTGTCGTCGGGCATAGAAAGGGTGTGCGGCTTCCGTGTGTAGAGGAGTGTGGGCAGTGGAGTCGGGCGGTGGCGGCCGGTGCGGCCCACGCCGCGGCATGGTGGGCGTTGACGCGGTCGCCGCGCACGGTCGTGGTCAGTACGTCGCCGGCGGCAGGGCGAACAGTGGGATCCTGCGGAACGGTGAAGGTGTCTGGCACGTTGGTGCTGCTGTCAGCGGTGCTGGATTGTGCCCGGAGCCGGGGTGTCACGGCCGGTGACTGCCAGCGAACGGGGCGGCCCGGAAGGGTGGTTGGTGGTGGGCCTCCCACCAGGATGCCGCTGGCTTGGGCCAGCTCGAAGTCCACGAAGGGCCTACGGGACAAGCGGACGAGCGAACCGATCGCGTCTGTGATCTTGTTTGTTCCGCCCGCGGCCAGATGCCACGGCTGACGAGGTCGACGGTGTCGCGAGGCTGTCACCGGCTCCTTCCGTCTGCTTTGCCGGCCGTATGCACCTTTCCCGGTGGGGCCGTTGGGGCAGGGCCAGGCTTCTGGGTATCCAGGACCCACCTTCCGGCGGCGGTGATAGTGATGCTCTGGCCCGCGAGCGCGGAGTGTTGAGCGGAGGCTGTCGTGCTGACGTGGACAAGGCGGTGCTTGTATATCGCTCCGAAGGGCTTTGCGTGGATGGTGCTGCCGTCACCGGCCAGGACGCTCATACCTCTGCCCCGGCTTTCGTAGCGGTGGGCACCGGCTTGAGCGATCTTGTCGAGTGCGGCGTACTGTGCGGCCGTCAGGGTTGGGAACCGCGGGGCGTGCTCGGGGTGGTCCTTGAGATCGCGGGTGATACCGGAGGCGGTGTACCGGCAGGAGGTCGCGCACAGGTCGAGGTGGTGTGCGGCGGTCGTCAGGCTCTCGGCCAGGAGGGGCGCGGCCTCGGCATGCCGTGCCCGGCGCACGGCCACGTCATCGACCGGCGGGCCGCCCGGGAAGAAAGCGGCGTCCAGCGGGTTGCCGGCCACCGCCCTCGCCAGCTCCGAGGCAGCGACGGAAGCGGAGGCGACGACGGAGCTGAGCGTCTCCAGCGAAGCCCGGCTCCCGGGAACGGCCGTGTACTGGCTGCCGTCAAGCACGGACAGACGAACCAGCGTGCGGCCGACCAGCTCGTGGACGGCCAGGATCCGGGGACTGAGCTGCTGCAGCATCTCGCTCCCTGGCTGGGCGTCCAGGGCGGTGAGGGAAGAGTGGAGGGCGGCGAAGTCGGCGCCGAGCTGTCGGAGATGGTCGATCTGCCCGAGCAGGTCGATCTGGCGTATGCCGATGGTGGGGCTCCGGTGCGTCGGGAGTCAGCGGGTCTGCCGACTGGTCGTGAGGCCGGCTGGCGGTCACCGTGAGGGCCGGCTGGTTCGGGGGTGGCTTGTCGGGGGTGTCAGCGGTGCGGGGCGCTGGCCCGTGACGTTGCGGGTTCCTGACGAGGGGCGGGCAGGACACGGCGGGCTGGTGGGCCGGCTGATGGTCAGCAGGGGTGTGCCGGAGGCGGGGTCCTGGTTGACGGCCAGTACGTTGTCGCCGGCCTGCAGCTGAGCGGCGGGGATGCGCAGGGTGGGCGCTTCAGGTGCACGGGGCCCGGTGGCGTCCGGCCCTTCGCTAGGCGTGCCGGGCTTGGCGGCGTTCGGGTTCTCTGTGATCGCGGACTCGGGTGGCCAGCTGGCCTGTATGCGCTGGTGCAGTGTGGCGGCCGTGCAGTTCGTCCGGGCATCGAGCGCCCACTGGTGCAGCGGCCGGGTCTCGCCGAATGCGGTGACGGGTATGGCGTAGTCCGGTTCACCCGGTCCCTGCAGCAGGGCTGCCCTGAATCGCATTCCGTTCGTGAACACGCGGGTGTAGAGCGTCTGGTAGGTGATGCCGCTCTGTTCGGCCCAGCCGCGGAGGGTCAGGGACCGGTCGAAATGGGTGAACAGCAGCGGCGGCTCGTGGTTCTTGTGGCGGGTGATCGTGTCCTCGGGGTCCCAGCCGAGGGCGAGCCGCCCCCGGAGAGTCGGCTTCGTCACCGGGCAGCGCGGATCCTGTGCCCACGCGCTGAGCGTCTTCGCTTCACCGAACGCCTCGATATCACCGCGCGCCAGTTCCCAGTTGTGACGCCCCGTGCTGGTGCCTCCGCGTGACGTGCCGTGCTGCCGCTCTGAGGCGGGCGTCACCGGTCCGCCCCTCGCCGTTGGGCTGCGGCCGGTGTACCCGACACCGCACCCCGGGCGACAGGGGGCGCATCGTCGGCCGAGCCGATGAAGACGTCGTGGTGGTGGTCGGGGAAGGTCATCAATATTCGGTTTCTGGGATCGGGTCTTTCGCGGGCGGAGGTGATGCCGTCCTGCCGGACGGCAAAGGGAGTGCGGCAGCTTCAGTCTTCCCAGAGGGTGCGGGCGATGTGCTCGGTGCCTCGCTCGGCCCTGGGGCGGGGGTTGCTCATGCCGCTGTCCCGAAGTCGGTCTGTTGCGGGGCGGCCTTGGCGACGGCGCGCTGGGTGATGTTGTCCGAGGCGTGTTCGGATGCGGCGGTCAGTTCGTGGGCGCCGGGTTCCAGATACCAGGGGCGCAGGTCGAGCATGGCGACGCGCATTCCGGTGGCGAAGCAGAGTGCGGTGCCCTTGGCCAGGGCGCGGATGGCGTCGGCGGGCAGGATCCGTTCCTGCCGCATGCTGAAGCTGGTCGACTTGCCGGAGTCCGAGAGCGAGGTCGACTTCGTTTCGACGTCGTGGTCGCCGATCAGCCGGGACAGCTTGTCCGCGAAGTCCGGGTCGTCGATGCCGGATCCGATGACCTTGATGGTGGAGGCGGACCAGAGGGCGTCCATGCCGGCGTCGCCCCAGACTTTCTGGCCCTGGCGGTAGGACTGCAGGATGGTGATCGGGATGATGCCCCGGGAGCCGAGGTGGGAGTAGAGGTCGGGCAGGTCCGAGATTTTGCAGACGTTGGCGGCTTCGTCGAGTATCGCGAGCAGGGGCGGGTCGAGGCGTCCGCCGGCGCGTTCGGCCTGGGCGGTCGCGGCCCGCATGACGGAGTCCGCGCATGCGGCGATCAGCGCGCTGGCGCCGCCTCCGCCGTCCTTCGACAGCAGGTAGAGCGTGTCGGTGCTGGTGACGAAGTCGGACGGCCGGAATTCGGGAATGTTCTTCTGCGGGGTGACCCAGGCGGCGATCTGCGAGTTCAGCAGGGCGGCGGCGTACTGGCGGGCCGTCTCGTAGATGCCGTCGCGTGTTTCCGGCGGCCCTTCGACGGTGCCCTTGAGCTGGGCGGCGACGG
Source organism: Streptomyces sp. NPDC102274 (assembly GCF_044766385.1). Taxonomy (NCBI): domain Bacteria; kingdom Bacillati; phylum Actinomycetota; class Actinomycetes; order Kitasatosporales; family Streptomycetaceae; genus Streptomyces; species Streptomyces sp. NPDC102274. The sequence goes on from NZ_JBIWLW010000038.1 coordinate 25,149, forward strand.
CCGTGAAGCTGTGGTCGCGGAGGATATCGAGCGGGGTGCGGTCGGCGGGAAACGCGAGCCACTGCATGACGTCGGTGACCGGCCGCTCGTCAAGAGCCGCGGCCAGGAAGAGCTGGCTGAGGATGTTGGATCCGGCCTTTGACCAGAAGTCACCCTGCTGGGAGGCGTCCACCGATGCGGCGAGGAAATGCCCGGCCAGCCGTCCGGCACCGTCGAGGGTCTTGGCGTCGGCGAGCGGATTCCACCACATGGCCCGCTCGGCATGGGCGATCTGCTGGGGGTCCATCGACCACGTCCGCCCCACCCGTGTACGTGCGTCGAGGGTAGCGGTGTAGGCGTCGCCCGCGGCCTTGTTCGAGGTGAGCAGGACGGGGCCGGGCGCGTTGAGGATGGACGGGATGGCCAGGCTCGTGGTCTTGCCCGAGCGTGGAGCCATGATCGCGACGGCGACATCCTCGTACCCCATCCGGACCTCGTGCCTCGTGCCCTGCAAATTGCCCAGGAGGATGCCTGAGTCACGGGCGTCGATGTGCTTGGCGTCCTTCAGACTCGGCCGCAGCGAGCGGGCTTTGGCGGTGATCGCCTTGGCGAGCAGAGGCTCGATATCCCTGTGCTTCGCCATCCCGGCGACCCGCTTCGCCTTGCCGCTTCCGCTCTTGTGGCGGGTCCACCACAGGGCGCCGGCGACGGCGAGCGTGATCGTGATCAGCAGCGGGATGATGAGTGCGCCGACCAGCTGGGCGGTGTGCCCGGTGGTGGGCCAGAGCTGGTCGCGGTGGAAGAGGGCGTCGGCCGGCTGGTAGGGCGTCCAGGGACCGGAGCCCATGAGCCAGGCGGTGGTGTTCCCGCCGAGCCAGGCGAGGTTGGACAGGGGGACAGCGATGGCGACGGCGCCGAGAAGGATCTTGAAGGCTATGTCGTAGCCGTCGCTGGAAGGGGGAGAGGGGGTGGGCAAGGAGGCGGATCCAGAGGGAGAGGAGGAGTCATGTGGGTGGCGTCAGCGGGTGCGTCGGTGTTGAGCGGTGTCCGGTGGCCGCGGGGCGGGGGCCGGAGGGTGGGGCGTCCGGTCGGCGAGGGTCTTGACGCGGTTCTCCAGCGGGAAGGCCACGTCGATGGCCGGGCGTTGGGTTCGGGTGACGTGGGTATGGCGTCGGCTGTGGGCGGGGATGCGGAGCCGGTGGGGATCCCGGGGCAGCGGGGTCTGGTCGGCGAGCGCGCGGGTGAATCCGGCGATCAGGTGTGCGGGTGTGTCGCGGCTGAAGTACGCCTGCCAGATCAGTCCCTCGGGGTCCCCGCTGACCGTGGTGTTGACGAACCAGCTGTTGGAGGCGCCGTTGTTGACGTGTTCGACGTGGGAGATTCCGTCCGGGGAGGTGAGGCCGTCGTGGTTGTGGGTGTCCTGCCAGCCGGCCTGCCGCAGAGGCTCGTACGGGTCGGGAGTGGGCGTTGGCCCGGCTTTGGGGGCGGTGAGTGTGTCAGTGAGTCCGGCGATGATCTCGACCGGGGTGCGGGCGTCGAAGCTCACCGACCAGGCCCGCTGTTCGCCGACGGGAGCGTGCCGGAGTATCCACCACGGCTCGCTGGGGTGCGGGTCCAGGCGCAGCAGGGCTTTCTGGTCGGGGCTGGAGAGAATGACGCGCGGGATCAGGGGGTCGTGTCCGTGGCTCCAGCCGCAGGCCCGGTGGAGGGGGACGGTGATCCAGGCGGGATCGCCGCCGCCGGCGAGGTAGCGGGGGGCGACCAGGGCCACGTCGATGTTGTTGTGCATGGTCACCTCCTGGCCGCGGCCGAGTGGCCGTCCGGTCGGGGCCGTGCCGGGACGGGCGCCGGAGTCTTGGGTGCGGGTGCTGACAGGGCGTGTTCTGCCGCACGGTGGATTTCGAGGACGGTTTCGCCGGCGCCTGCCCACTCGTCCAGGTAGTGCCAGGCTTCGGCGTTTCGCTCGGCCCGCGCGTCGTCGAACTCCGGGGTCCCCGGCCGGGCGGACGGGGGCAGGCCGTCACGGGTGGTGAGCCATTCGTCCCGCAGTTCGGTGAGCCGGTCGAGCGCGATGTACAGACGGCTGAGCTGCCAGGTCCACCGCGGCTGGATGGCCGTGGGCGGGAGCTGCTGCAGTTGTGTTTCGGCGGTGGTGAGGATGTCTTTGGCGCCGGTGCGGATGCGGTTGAAGGCTTTCCAGGTGTCGGCGTCGCGTTGGCTGGCACGCATGCCGTAGGCGTGGTCGTCGTGGGGCCAGCCGTCGAGGTCGGTGTGCTGGTCGGAGTAGTTGTCCCAGTCGGCGAGGATCTGGTCGGCCTCGCGGATGAACGCGGCGAGTTGTTCCAGCCGGTGCTTGTGTGCGTCGAGGGTGTCTGTCGTTGTCAAGAAGACCTTCCGGGTGAGGGGACGGGCGGGCTGCGCCACGGAATCGGAGAGGGAGCACGGCATCTGTCCGGTTTGGTCGCGCGGGCAAGGCTGGTCAGCGGCGGTGGACCGCGGCTTTGGCGGGCGCGGCGGTGGCCGGGCTGGGCTGTGTCTGGAGCGCCGCCGCGCGGCGGGTTCTGCGGGCGGCGGTCCGGGCGGCCTTGAGCCGGGCCTCGTGCGCGGCGAGGAGGTGCTTGCCCTGCGGGCCGTTCTGTTTCTGGGTGACCAGGTGAGCGTGCGGGACGTCATACATGCCGCGTTGCACGGGTTCGGGGTGTGCCAGGGCGGCGGTGAAGCCGGCGATCAGGTGCCGTGGTGTCTCGTCATCGATGTAGGCGTGCCAGATCCGCTCGTGCCCGCCCAGGCCAGTGGGCAGGGCGGCTTCGGCCTTCCAGGTAGACCTGTTGCTGGTCAGGGTGGTGAACCGGCTCACGCGCATGATGCCGTCCGGGGCGACGGCTTCCTCGGTGCCGTGCTCGTCGCGGTTGTAGGTCCAGCCCGCCGCGACAAGTGGCTGCCACACGTCCGGTTGCTGCTCGGGCGCGGGGAGGATGAGGGCGTCGGTGAAACCAGCGAGGATCTCGGCCGGGGTCTCGCCGCCGAACTCCGCGTGCCAGTACTGTCCGGGCGCCTCCGAAGTGATACGCCACCATGCCTTGTAGGTGGACGGAGTGGGCTCCAAGACGAGGTGGTAGCGGTTGTCGGGGCTGGCCAGGATGACGTGCGGGTAGTCGGGGGCGGAATGGTTTTTCCATCCGGCGGCGCGCAGTGCCTGGGTGATGTGGCGGGGGTCGCCGTGTCCGGCGAAGTGACGTGGAGTGGTGGCGAACTGAATCGTGTCCAGGGGCTCGTTGGCGCGGGTGTGGAAGTACTCGTGGCTCACCGGCTCCTGCCTCCCGTACCGCCGGGCGCTGCGTAGGCGGGGGGTGTGTGGCCGGAGGTGCGGGCGCGGTTGACGGCCCAGCCGCTCTTGGCCCGGGTGGTGCGGGCGGCTGCGAGGCGGTCGCGTTGCCAGGAGCCCAGCTGTGAGGGCAGCACCATGTACGGGGTGGCGGTGACCTGCCGTGCGGCGGCGAAGGGGATTTGGCCGGGCGGACGCAGCAGCGGTCTCGGGTCGGCCAGCGCGGCGGCGAAGCCTTCGACGGCGTGCAGGGGTGCGTTGTCGCTGAATGCCGCGGACCACACCCGGGTGGACGTGCCAGTGGCGGTGGTGGCGTTCGCGCAGGCCCACCAGCTGGCTTGGCCCTCCTCCTGGCAGAACTGGAGCATCGCGGTGCCGTCGGGACTGCTGGCCGTGTGATGGTCCTTCTTCCCCACGGCCCAGTCCCGTCGGGTCAGCGGGCGCCACACGTCGGGGGCGTGCGGTGCGGGGGGCCGGGTGAGAGCGTCGGCGAATCCCGCGAGGATCTCCACGGGCACCGCGGCGCCGAAGATGGCGTGCCAGCCGGCGGCGGCGTCGTTCTTCGGCCCGCCGGACACTGTCCACATCGGCGGGATGATGTGTCCCGCGTAGCCGACACGCACCGTGCGGTCGGGGCTCTCGAAGCAGAGAGGGGAGCCGGCGCGGGGGGCGCGGTCCTTCCAGCCGGAGGCCCGCAGGTATTCGGTGATGTGCCGCAGGTCGCCGCCGCCGGCCAGATGCCGTGGTTCTACGAGGTAGTACGGCTGGGGCACTTCGGCCCCGGCCGGACCCCATCCGGTGGGCCACTGCTGTCTCCGCTTCACCGCCGTCCCTTTCGCCCGGCGGACGGTGCAGGGGGTGGGTTCGGCGCCGGGGCGGGCTTGCCGGTGAGTGCGTGGAATTCACCGGCCTGCATTTCGAGGTCGAGGGCGTGATCGTGGACGCTGTTCGCGGTCCGGGCAAGGTCCTGCCACAGGCCCGGCTCCGCGCCGGGATGGGCGTGTTCCTTCGCGTAGTGGGACGCGGTCGCGAGCAGGGTGCCGGTGCGGCCGAGGATGCCGCTCTCGCTGTCGAGGACCTGGTTCATGATCCGCGCGGCCTCCGCGGGGTCGGCCTTCGCCAGATGGTCGGCGAGCAGGCCGAGCCGGTGGGAGATGTCGCGCGCGAGAAGCACCGCGTAGGGAGTGGAGGTGTCGGTCATATTCCTTCGCAGAATGAGGGGTTACCGCGGCCAGGCACCGGTCACACCGGGGGGGCGAGGCGGCGGGATACGCCCGGAGCCGGCCGGGAGCGAGCCGGACACCGCGCTCACCGCCGCCGACGGCGCAGGCGCGCAGGTAACGGCGGAAGAGGAAGACGGCCAGGCGGGGGCGGCGACCAGCGGTAATCGGAGGCGGGGTGCGGTCGGGATCGGAGATGAGGGTGCTCCAGCAGGCATGAGCGTGGGGGCCGCCCCGGCGCCAACCAGCCCGGGGCGGAGTCAGGCGTCGCGGCGGCGGGACCCGGGCGCGGTGCTGGGCCTGTGGCAGCCCGGTGGTCAGAGTCTGACCGAGGCGGTGCCATGGCCGTTGTCGGGTGTGGCGGTCTCGGTCAGCTCGTGCGCGACCGCGTGGTCGACGGCGGCTGTCCGTGCCCGCCTGGCGTGGCGGGCTTGACCGCTTGCCGCAGCGGGTTCGGCCTTGGGGGCGGGGGATGTTGTCGGTAGTGCTCGCGCATGTCGGCGGCGTGGGCGAGCAGAGCGTCGTGGGTGGTCTGGCCGAACAGCGCAGGGTCGAGATTGCAGCGGTAGCCGGCCTGGGCCAGGAACACCAGGGCGCCGGTGGCCGACTGGCGTATCTCTTCCTCGGTGAGGCCCTCGACCGGAAGCTGCCGCCATACGTACGGGCCGTTGCTGTGCCGTGTGGCGCCGAGATCATCAAGGGCGCCTTCGAGCTGTTTGCCTGCCCCGGTACGCGTGTCGAGGTAGACGCTGTCGTCACCGTAGCGCCGGTAGATTTCGACGTCGGTGCCCGACTCATCGGCGAGACTCATGAGGGCGCTCCCCTTTCTGCGTGTGCGGTCGTTTCGAGGGCGGGGAGTCCCGGATTGCCGTCGAGCGGTGTCATCGGGTTCGGGCGGCTGGCCGGGTGGGAGCCGGCGCGGGCTGGGCCGCGGTGGTCTGCAGCCCGGGACCGCTCGGCGGGTGGCGCATGATGACACCGATGTCGTGACGGGCCAGTTGGGCTCCGGCTTCCCGTACGCAGCGGGCCTGGTGGGCGGTGTCGTCTCCGGAGAGCACGAACGCCTGCTCGCTCGGATCCCAGGTGAATCCGTTCTCGTGGAGGGCCCTGGCCGCTTCCTGGCTGGTGCTCTTCGCGGCGAGGAGGCCGTCGCCGTACCAGGTCATGACCACGCGCTCCGGCTCGGGCGCCGGCGAGAGCGGCGCGGGCGCGGGGTGGTCAACATTGTGCTGGACCAGGGCGGCGGCCTTTTCATAGCGGGGCAGCAGGTCACTTGTGACGTCCTTTGCGGCGCGGGCCGGATCGTCGGGAACGGCGATGCCGTCCGGCTCCCGCACGCCACGGAACGCTTCCGGGCCGAGGCCGGAGGGCGCCATGGCGGCGACGAGGTATTCCTCGTCGTGGCGCGGGCGGCCGATGACGTAGAGACGGGCGCCGTCGTCGCGGGTCAGTACGGCGTCTTGTTCCAGCACGATGTCGGCGATCGCGGCGGAGACCAGGTTCATGTCCCAGACGTCGTCGGCGAGGGGGAACTGGTCGGCGTATTCGGCGTGCCGGTGATATGTGCTGTGCCAGTGGCCGGGCAGTTCGTCGGCGAGGGCGATCCCGAACGACTCCAGGTCGCGGGGGTCTTTCAGGTCGGGCATATGGTCCTCAGTGCAGGAGATTGTGGTCAGCGCCTGCACCCAGGCGTCGCCGGGGGGACGGGGCCGGCGACGACGCGGGGCGGCGGAGGAGGGCAGGCGCAGAGGGCGGACGCTTCGCGTTCGTCGGCGGGAACTTCATCGCGGCACTCGCTGCGCCTGGGGTGCGGCTGGTGGCGGTCGGCGAGTGCGTTGCGCGTGTGACCGAGGTCGCAGGAGATGACGGCGAGGGTTTCGGTGGCGAGGTAGCGAAGCCGCATCGCGGTATGCACGTCGGCTGCCTGGCCGAGGTCCTGGTGGAAGTCGGCTGCTGCGGTGAGGACTTCGCTGAGGGCGGTGAGGATCCCGTCGTGGGCGGCGGTCAGTTCGGTCAGCGCCTCGGCGACGTCCTCGGTGCAGGGCGCCTCCCGGATGCGTTCGGCGAGGTGGGCGACCTGTGCGCCGAGCGGGAGGTAGTGCGGCTCGCGCAGGTTGGTGTCGAGGGGTTCGTCGCAGTCGACGTGGTAGCCCACGGCGCGCAGCCGGGAGACGGCGCGGGCCGCGAGGCGGGTTTCCTCGGTGTCGTCGAGGCCGGTGGGCAGCCGGTGGTAGTGCTCGTGGAGGCGGAGGACGGGAACGAAGCCGGTGCGTTGAAGGATGCTGTGCGCTTCGGGGTCGCCTCCGCGGGCAAGGACTTCACCGGAATGTACGTCGCGCCGCAGGGCCAGCAGGCGGTCGGCCAGGGACAAGTAGCGATCTCTCTGCAGAGGTGGTCAGCGCGCACGTTGCGGGGCTGGGGCTGGCTGTGCGGCTGGGGGCGGAGGCGTGGCCGGGGTGAGGCGGGCCTGGTCGAGCAGGGCGGTGGCGGCGTCATCGAGGTCCTGCTGGAGGGCGAGAAGGCGGCGGGCGGTCCATTGCAGGCGGTGCCCCGTCTCGGGGCCGTAGGACTGCGGGAGGCCGGTGAGGCGGTGTGCGGCGTGCTCGATGAAGCCGCGCACGGTGGCGAGCGGACCTGTCTGCTCGTCGGTGAGCTGCGACAGCATCTGCGCGATCTGCCCGGCCGGGCTGGCCGCTTCCGGCGCGGTGGACCTCAGGTCCGGTTCGCGGGTGACGTGAGGCTGTGGCGTGCGCAGACCGAGGTCGAATTCGATGCGGCGGGCCTCGGCCGCCAGTCGCTGGAGCAGCTTCGGGTCTTGCGGCTGCCATGTGCCTTCGAGCCGGATGAGGTTGGCCAGGAGGTCGAGCCGGCTGGGCTGGGCCTGGACGGCGATCCAGCGGCAGCCCTGGTCATCGCCCGGCACGGCGATTCCGGCGGCGCGGGCGAGCCGGTGGGCGGTCTCGGACCACTCGGGCCCGGTGAGTGTGCGGTCGCCGGGGGCGAGACGGAGGCTGGCGTGGAAGATCGCTTCCCGGCTGCCCCGGGGACTGGTGGCGAACGGGTTCTGCCAGTTCGGGTCGTCCAGGTGTTCCGCCCACTGGGCCGTTGTCCACAGCTGCTGCTCGTCGTCCAGGGTGTAGTAGTCCAGGCCCGGCCAGTAGGCGACCACGGTGTGGTCGGTCAGCGCTTCCTGTTCGCTGACGGGCCGGCCGAGCGCTTCGCCGAGGGCCTCGGCGGAGTCGACGCCCCCGGGGTAGACGCGGGGCATCACCGCAGGCTTCCATCGCCGCCGGGGGTGGTGAGCTGCTGCCAGTCGTGGGCGGCGGTGATCAGGGCACGTTCCCGGACGAAGTCCGCGTGGACCGCCGTGTCGCCCGGCGCCAGCAGGTCCAGCGCACGGTCGATCGTCGCCAGCGCATCGTGGTACCGGCCCAGGCCGCGCAGGGCTGCCGCCTCCCGGAACAGGGCGATCGGGTCTCTGCGGTCGGCGAACGGCTCCCGTGTCAGGAGTTGGAGCATGCGTTCCTCGCGGCCGGGCAGGCGGACTCCGAGCCACAGCCCGTGCAGCAGCACGTGCAACGATTTGGCGTGGTCGCCAGTCTCGTCGAGGACCTGCTCCATGAGGGCGTATCCGGCGGTGCGGGACTGTCCGAGCAGCGCGAACGCCCACAGCGCCCGGCTGTAGGGGTCGAGTTCGCCTGCGGCCTTGTCGGGCAGGGTCTGCAGGAGGATTTCGATGCTGTGGCAGCGGAAGTCGTAGCGCAGGGTCCCCAGGTAGATGTGCCGGTAGGTCCGGGCCACGCCGGAATCCGTGCCGGGGCGGGTGATCTGCTCCGGCTCCAGGACGAGGAGTGCGCTGTGTCCGTCGGCGCGGGCCTGCCAGGCGGCATCCGCGCACACCTCGGCGGACTCCCGCCACGTCGCGCCGATGTCACCGAGTATCCCCGCCACGGTCGTGGGCCAGTGGCCGCCGGACGCCGCCGCGACGCGCGCGGCGGCGCGCACCTGCTCCAGCAGGTGGTGGCGCTCGGCCCGGTCACCGGGGCGGGTCATCGGGTGCTCCGGGCGTCGGCGGCGTGCACCAGTTGGTTCAGCTCGGTCACCGTGTACCAGCCACAGTCGAACACACCACGGACGTCGGTGAGTTTGGGCAGCAGGTAGTCCTCCATGGCGCGCAGGTGGATGAGGCAGTCGGGGCAGCGGCGGGTCAGGTGGACGAGGTAGCGGGGGTGGCCGGTGACGTAGGTGCGTGCGCCGCCGTCGGGGTCGCGCAGCCGCCAGCCGTCCTCGTCGGTGGGGGTGTGCCAGGACGGCGTGACGACCGTCATGGCATCGCCCCACAACTCCCCGTCGGCCACGCCCCTGACGACGACGATCTGGTCGCCGGGGGTGAAGTGGCGGTGGGTGATGTCCCGTTGGGGGGTGAGGATGTCTGCGGGGACTTGCGGGGGGCGGGAGACGGCGTCGGGCACAGCGGTGAGTCCTTCCACGGGCAGCGCGGGCGTTGGCGGGGGGGATTCAATGGTCTGGACGATCCCCGGTTTCGCTAACCGGGGATCGTCGGGTATAAGCCGCCCTGTCTAGCGGAACGGGTTCTCGCTCGCGCGGTCGTTGTCCGTTGCGGCGTCGAGGAGTTCGGGCAGATCGGTGCCGTCGGCGTCCCGCTGGTCGATCCACCAGCCGGCCCGGGTCACGGCACGGATCTTCTCCTCGAACTGGGCCCAGTCGGCGTCGTCCCAGGTGCCTTCGGCGACGAGGGCGGCATAGGCGGTGGTGACCAGCTGGTGGCGGGAGCGTTCGCCCCAGTCCAGGGCGCGCTCGGGCCCGTCGAGGGGCGGCATGTCGAACTGGGCCGCCCACTCCCGCACGGTGGCCTGTTCCTCGGCGCGCTTGGCGGCGAGCCACTCCTCCTTGCTGGCGGTGTCGTTGTCGCGGGCGGCCTTCCAGCAGTCGGTGCAGTCTCGTCCGGCGAGCCAGCGGGCGAGGCCGGCGCGCTGGTCGGCAGGACGGGCCGTCAGGTCATGCGTCACGTCATGTCCGCACAGGTGGTGGACGTGCCAGGTCTTCGGCACAGGCATGGGTGGGGATTCCTTGTCGATGAGGTGATTCAGAACGGGAAGAGGCGGTGCCGGTCCCGGGGCGGTGGGGGTGGCAGTGGCGTGGCGGGGTCCGGCGTCTGGTGCGTGGTGGCTTTGAGGGCGTGGTCGATCAGTACGTGTCCGTCGAGCAGCCAGGTCGCGATGGCAGGCCACGCATCCGCGGTGCGCTGCGCCAGAGCGGCCGAAGGGGGCTCCGCGGTCGGCGGTGCGGGAGCGCGATGCCGGATCTGGTTACCGGCGTCGAGCGCTGATCGCAGCCGGTCGAGCGCTTCGGCCTCGACGCCGGACACGACCGTGGCCGGCGAGGCAGGGGAGTTGTCGCCGGTCAGGGCAGGGCCGTGGTCGAGGAACGTCTGGAAGGCGTCCCACATCTGGTAGCGGAACCAGACCTCCAGCCCGTCGAGGCGCTTGTCGTCCAGCGGAGTGCCGTCACTGGTACGGCGGGTGCGGACGGTCTCGTCCCATGTCCGCTCCGCTGTGCGTGCGCGGGTGAGGGCGCGGGCGACTTCGCTGATGCGGCGGGTGTGAAGTGCCTGGTGGCAGACGGGCAGCAGCCGCTCCGTGATCGCGTGGGCTGTATGGGCGGGCTCGCCCGTGACGACGACGCAGCGCGGGGCGTTCCGCTCGTCTGTCAAAGCCCGGCCGGTGAGGGGTGCGAGGGCGCCGACGAGGTATTCGTGGTTGTGGCCGGGCCGCTCGATCACGAGCAGGCCGGGGTCAGTTCCCCGGTGGCCGGTCAGGACGGCCGCGTAGGGGATGCGGGTCGTCGTGATGGCCTGGGCGAGTTCGCCGGCATCCCACAGCCGGTCCGCCAGGCCGTCCTGGTCGGCGGGCAGGGCGTAGATCTCGACCCTGGCGCTCCAGCCACCGGGCAACCGACGGGCTATGTGCTCGGCGATGTCGCCGAGGTAACGGCGGGCGGTGAGGGTGACGGAGACGTCGTGGTCACGGGCGAAGCCGACCAGCTCCGCGACAGCGGCGCTCTGGCGGACGGGATCGGCCAGCGGGAACGCGTAGGTGCCATCGTCACGCTGGGCGAAGCCGGTTGACCGCAGCGCTGTTCGCGCGCGGTCGTGCTGTTCGCCGGAGGGGATGGCGATGATGCCGGGACCGGGGCTGTGGGCGAGGGTGATCTGGGAGGGATGGTCGGTGGGCACAGGGTCCTTGCTGTCTACGGCGCGGGGCCGGTGAGGTAGGGCGCTCCTGCGACGGCGCACCTGCACGTGGTCTGGGCCCTTCGGCAGGCGGCGGCGGACGGCCGCCGCCTGCCGGGGGCTCCGTCAGCCGGGAGCGTTCGCCCGCTGCAGGTTTCTGGGGGTTCAGCGGCGCGGGGCGGTTGTCGTCCGCCCGTACGGTGCGGGGCCGGTGAGTGGTGGTGTGGTGGTGAGGGCCGGCGTCGCCGGTGCGGTCAGGAATCGCGGCCGGGGCGCGCGGTGCGGGGGCAGCACACCGACGGCCGCCGACAACTCCTCACCGGCCTGACGGAGTTCGCCGGTGAGGAGGCGGAGCTGCTGGGCGATGACACTCAGCCGTGCGCCGGTTCGGTGGCCCTGACGTGTCTCCGTCGCCTCGGCGAACTGCGCTGCGGTGGAGATGAGTTCGCCCATACGGGCCAGCGGGCCGGGCGCGTACCCGGCGTCCTGCGTCGCGGTCAGCAGGACATCGGCGACATCACCGCTGTGCCGCGCCTCGACGATGTCTCCGATCAGTTCCTGAAGGGTGACTTCCGGGGTGGGAACGCGGCGGTGGTAGCGGGAGGAGTCCGGGCGCAGCACGCCGGGCGGTACCGGGGGCGGTGAGGCCTGCCCGGCCGCGTACTCGTTGTCGTACTGGCCCAGGACCTGCCACGCATGGCTGTCCAGGTCACCGGCGAGGGCGAGGACGGTCGATACGTCGTCCTCGATCAGGTATGCAAGGGTGATCAGGCGGCCCTCGGCGTCGTACCAGGATTCAAAGGGGTCCAGGTCGCCGCGTTGGCGGGCGTCCTGGGCGCGGGCGGTCCCTTCCCGCTGCGTGTCGGCGCTCGGTGACGGTGGTGCGGGCAGGCGGTGCTGTTCAGCGAGGTCGCTGACGATGTACTCGTGCTCGGCCCAGGCCGTCAGGTAGGGCCACAGCGCGGTGTCCCGTTCCCGGGCTGCCTCGGTGCCGGGCTCGACCGGGTCGGTGAGGATGCGATCGATCTGGGTGGCTGCGTGGTCGAGGTCGTCCAGCAGGAGCCGCCACGCCCGGTGGTGGCGTGCGGGCGTCATGGTGGCGATCGCGCTCCGCGCGGCGGTGAGCAGGGTGTTGGTGTGCGGCAGGACATGGGTCTCGAAGGCTGCTGCGGCGTCACGGTTTCGCTCGGTGCGTGCGGCTGTGGCGGCGTGGGTGTCGGTGATCGTGCCGTGCCGGTTGCGCAGCTGGTCCAGGGCGGTCTCGCACTTCAGATGGATGACCGAGAAGCGCAGGGCGTAGGCGCGGACGTGACCGGCGAGGGCTGCCGGTGAGGGCGTGGCGGTGTCGGTGATGAGCCCCTCCAGGGGCAGTTCAGCGGCGGGAGCCGCGAGCGGGCGGTGCGGCCTGGGTGGTCATGGCGGCTGTGGTGCGGCGCGGCACCGGCGCGGGCGGCGCGGTATCGTCCGGCGCCGCGGTGCGCAGGCTGGGGTCGAGTTCGACCGGGTAGTGGGCAGTGGTGAGCATGTCGGCGGCCCAGGACGCGTGCTCGTTCTCCCACGCTTCGCCCATGTCGAACGGCAGGCGCACCCACTGCCCGTACAGGGTGGGGAAGGTCATGAACCCCGCCCGTTTGAGGGTGCCGGCGGCGTAGGCGTCGAGGGGCCCTTCGATTTCGACCTGACCGCCTTGCCCGCGGAGGATGCGGATCGGGTCGCTGTTCACGTTCGCCTGCCGTGTCCGTGTCTGCCGGGTGGGGTGGCGGCGGTGGGGGCGTAGGCGGGCTTGGGTGGGACCGGCCTGGCGGTGGGTGGTGTGGTGGTGAGGGCGGGACCATTCTGGGGCGAGCGGACGGCGGCGGCCCGGGCGATCCGCGTGCGGCGCTCCATCAGCCCGTTGCGTACGGTCGGCTGCGGCGGATCGGGTGTGGCGGCGGGGTCGAGGGAGAAGTCGGAGTGCACGTGGCAGCCGAGTTCGCGCAGGTCGTGGACGGCTTGACGGGTACGCCGCGGTCCGTCGGTCTCCGGGTTGGTGAGCCGGTAGAGGCCGGGAGTGCCGGGGACTTGTTCGAACTGTTCACGGGTCAGGAACCAGTTACCCAGGTTCATGGGCATGTTGGGGCCGATCCGGGCGACGAAGCCGTGGTCGTGGTGGATACCGAAGATGAAGTGAGTGGATGGGTCCACAAGTGAAAAGAGGTCTTCCTGTCGTGTTCGAGCCGGCGGGGGTGTGTCAGCGGCTCCGGCGGATGCCGGGGCGGTGCGGCGGCCGGTCGGGCGGTGGCGGATGACCGGGGCCAGGGTGGCGTCGGGCGGCGCGTACGGTGACGAGCGGAGCGAGAGCCGCCGGGAGGGTCTGGCTGGCGGGGCGGGTGACCGGTTCGGGGGAAAAGGTCTGCCTGAGTACCGAGTTGACGACGGTGGGCGGCGTCTGGTGGGTGAAGGAGACCGCCCACAGTGCCCCGTGTTCGCCGGTGACCGCACCGATGTGCAATTCGATGGACTCGTCGCCCTGCAGGGGCGGCGCGGGGGAGTCGGCGGGGCGGCCGATCATGAAGGCGCGGCCGTCGCGGGACTGGAACCCGGAGAGGCCGGATTCCTCGACGTACTCCCACCGGTGCGGGTCGACCGTCAGCTCGATCAGCTCCGGGTCGGCTTCGAGGTGCTCGGCGATGGCGGTGGTCAGAGCGGCAACGAATTCGACGGGCGTGTTGCCGGCGACGTCGATCCGCCACCGGTCGGGCGCGCCGGGGCCGGTGCCCGCGGTGATGACCAGGTGGGGGCCGCGGCCTTCAGCCCGCTGGTCGTGGTGCATGGTGATGCGCCCGCAGGGACTGGTGGCCGTGAGCGTGAACGCGCTCATCCGGCACGACCAGTCGCGTGCCGTGCCGAATGCCGCGATGTGCGCCTGGTGCTGAATGGGCCAACTCGCTGCCAGATAGCGGGGGCTGATGTGGAAGAAGGCGCTGGCCGTGGTCTTGGTCTTGTTGTGTGTCATGAAGGAGTTCCGTACAGAAGTCAGCGGTGCGGCGTGGCCCGGTGGGATGGCGGGAGGGCCGCAGGCGCCGTCGCAGGCGTGAGCGGGGCCGGGCTCTGTGGCGCGGGTGCGGCGGCCTTCGCCTGGCGGATGAGGGCCTCGCCATCGGCGAGCCACGTTTCGACCGCCGGCCACACCCGTTCGTTGCGCGTCCGCTTGGCGGCGGTGGGGCTGTCGGCAGGCAGGGCAGCCGGGGTCTCGCGTAGTCCTGTGAGCTGGCCATTCCACCACTCCAGTGTGGCCTGGCCCTCCTGCACAGCGGCGCGCAGGCGCTCCAGCGCCGCGGTGTCCTCGGGCCAGGGTGTGCCGGCCGGACGGCAGTGCTCCAGCAGGATGGGGCCATGGGTGAGGAAGTCACGGAAGTGGTACCAGGCGTTGTCCTGGAAGGCTTCGCTCGCCGCGGCGAGGCCGTCCGTGGCAAGCGGGGTGGCGTCGCTGAAACGGCCGGATGCGCGGATCGCCTGCCAGGTCTCGTGCTCGGCGCGGACGTGGCAGAGCGCGGAGGCGAACTCGGTGACGCGCCGGGCGTGCAGCGCCCGCTGGTAGGCGGGCAGAAAGCGCCCGGTGACGGCGCGGGCGGCCAGCCCAGGGGATGCGGGGACGACGATGCTGCGCGGGGCGTTGGGCTCCTCGTAGTTGTCGTCGAATCCCTCGGGGGCGAACGCGCCGATCACATACCCCTGGTCGTGGCCCGGTCGTTCGATGAGGAGCAGGTTGATGTCCGCTCCGTCGCTGAGCCGCGCGGCGTAGGGGACGCGGGCGCTCTGCGCGGCCTGGGTGAGTTCGCCGCTGTCCCACAGCCATGGCACGAGGTCCTCCTCCTGCCACAGGGGGTGGCTGTAGACCTCGACTGTCGCGTTCCACTGGCCGGGGAGCTGTGCGACGAGATCGCCGGCGATGTCGCCGATGAAGCGGCGGCTGCTGGTGGCCACCGTGCTCTGGTGGCGCTCGGCCGAGCGGACCAGGCCGGTGAGGGTGGTACGGGCGGTCTCCGGATCGTCCAGCGGCAGTGTGTACGTACCGTTGTCGCGACGCTGGAACCGGGATCCGGCGAGCGCGGTCTGCGCCCAGCGGTATTGCTCCCCGGATGCGATGGCAACGATGCCGGTGGCGCGGCTGAAGCAGAGGGTGATCTGTGCGGACGGGGGTGCGGGCATGGAAGTCCTGGCGGTGAGCGGAGGCGGAAGACAGTGCCTCGAGAGCGTGGGTGGCGGGCTATCGGCGGTGAGTGGCAGCAGTGTCGGCAGCGGGCGGCGGGGGCGGGGCGGCCGTGCGCACGCCCGGGCGTGCCGGTGCCGACGGCGCGGAGGGACCGATGGGCGCGCGGATCGCTCTGGCAAGTTCGATGAGCTGCGCGCCGTTGTCCAGCCACAGCGCCATTGTGTTGGGGCTGCTGCGGAGGGCCTGGTCGGGGCCGGACCGGGCCGCGTTCAGGGCGTCTTCGAACGAGTCGAGGAACGCCGCCTGCGGCGGGGCGAGGACTGGGGCGTCGGGATGCCGGATGGCGCTGATGAACCCGGGCGCACGTTTCAGGAACTGCTCCAGCTTGGCAGCGAGGTGAAAGGGGTACGGCTCGATCACGGTGCCGGGCTCGAAGGTTTCCTGTACCCAGGCCAGGTCTTCCTCGGCCTCGTGCAGGTGTACCAGGCGAACTGCCTGTTCATACGCGGGCAGCAGCACGGTCCGCATCGCCACCGAGGCCGTCTGTAGGGTGGGCGCCGCGATGGTGCACGGCGCCGGCACCGGGAGGTCGATGTAGTCGGCGTCCGGCACGAGGGCACCGAGCAGATACCAGCCTTCCGCCCCGGGCCGCTCGATCAGGAGGAACTCCGCGCCCCTCTGGTCGCTCAGGACAGCACCGTAGGGCACCCCGTACTGCGTTATGGCAGTGGCCAGTTTGTTCTCCGAGCCCCAGAGCCAGGAGACGAGGCCCTGTTGCACATCGGGCATTGTGAAGTTCTCGGTGGTCACTTTCCAGGCTCCGGGCAGGCTGCCTGAGATGGCGGAGGCGACGTCGCCCAGGTAGGCGCGGTTGCTGGTGGTGATCTGGGTCTGGCAGTCTCTCGCGGTCTGGGTGAGGTGGGCCAGGGCCTCGCGTGCGGCGGCGGTGTCGGTGAGCGGGAGGGTGCGGATGCCGCCGTACTGCCGGGTGAATCCGGCCAGATCCAGGGCAGTTTCTGCCCAGGGACGGCCGGTGCCGCGGGGCAGGGCGACGATGCTGTCGTCCGCGCGGCTGAGAAGCAGGATGATCTGTGCGGAGGTCATGAACAGGAGCTTTCGGGTCAGCGCCCGGCCACGGGGGACGGTGAGTGGCGGGCGGGCGCAGGCGGTGTCACCTGCGGGATGCCCGCGTCGGCTTGGCAGGTGTCGCGGGAGCTGCGCAGCCTGCGGCGGGCGCGGTGGTCGGCGCCGGGCGGGCGGGACTCCACAGACCGGGATGGTCACTGAACCGGGTACGGGGGTCGGTATCCCACCTCACCAGGGGGCCGTGCTTTTCTTCCGTGAGGCTGATGACTTCGACGCCGGACGGGTACAGGATGTAGCCCCACTGCATGTCCTGCGCGATGGCGGTTTCGTCGGTGACGGCCATGCGGCTCGGGGGCGAACCGTCCGGGGGGATCAGGTTGTCCAGCGTCGTGCTGGGCCACTGTTGGCCGCCGGTCAGCGCGGTGAGCAGGTCGTCGGGCGCGCCGTCGAGAAGGTCGGTGCCCAGTTCGTCCCAGGCGATGGTCACGGTGTCGATGAGGTGCCGGCTCATGGCGTCGAGGTCGCGGCCGAAACGGTACTGGTAGGCGGTCAGCAGCAGCGGGAGATGGTGGCTGGGTACCCCGTCGAGGTGAACGTAGATTCCCTCGTAGCCGGTGGTCGTGGGGCGGGCGATGAATGATCGGGTCGACAGGGGGTGGTCTCCTTCGGCGGGTGGTCAGCGGGGCGGGCGACGCAGCGGTGTACCCGTGGTCGGGGGTGGTGGCGCGCAGGCGGTGCTGGTTGGTGCTGTAGGGGCTGCTGCTGACGTGGGGCTGTAGGTGTGGGCGAGATGGTCTTCGCCGAGGTAGGCGAGTTGATCGCCGAGTTCGGCCAGGCGGCTTGCGCGGGCGCGGTAGCGGCGGGCGATGTCCGGTTCTTCGTTGCGGTCGCACCACTCGGCGGCCGATTCCAGGAACTGGTGCAGCGCTCCCAGGGCGCCGTGCTCGTGGCTGAGGACCGCTTCGGTGACGGCCTGGAATTCCGCGGCGCTGCGGGCGTTCGGTATCTGGTCGGTCCAGGCGGTGATGCTCTGCCCGGCTGCGGCCATGGCAAGGGAGTCGGTGAATTCCTGTGCGTCGTGGGCGGCCCAGCGGTGGAGGTCGTCGCTGGTGGGGCTGTTGGTGTTGTAGGCGTGGCTCTGTTCGGTGGTGCGGCCGGCGTTGTCGTACAGGTCGAAATCGGGGTTGTACATGTACATGGGGACTCTCTGAATCGGCGGGCCGTTAGCGGGTCTGTGAGGGCGAACGCGGTGCCGCCGTAGGGCGGGAGGCGGCAGCGGGGGTTTGGCTCGAAGCCGCGCAGCGTTTGAGTCCGCGGTCCCCGGGCGGGTCCAGAAGGCGGCGGGCGTCCTGTGTGAGTTGCTGAGCGGCGGCGTCAAGGTGGGAGCGGGCGCTGTCGAGGTGGTCGCCCATGACCTCGCGCGCGGAGCGGATGGCGTCGGCGTGCTCCGCGGTCGGTGTGTACTCGGAGATCTCGTGGAGGAAGCCGAGCTGTTCCACGACTGCGCCGAGGTCTGCGAGGGCGTGGCCGATGGGGCGGGCGGCGCGGGCCAGAGCGGCGGTGCCGCGGCGGTGGACCTGGGTGTGCCGGTGGGGGAACCGGGCTGCTTCACCGCGTCGATAGGAGAGTTCGTACGCCAGGCTCGTGAGCAGGTCACCGAGTGAGGCGATCCGGTCTTCGATGTGCTGAGTGACGATGTCGTCCGCGTGCGCAGGCGGCTCGGGAAGCCGCCAGGCGTATCTGGAGACGCGTCCGGCGAGGCGGAGCAGGTGGTCGGGGTTGGCGACGTCGGTGGACAAAGGACGGACTCCATAGGGACGGTGGCGCGAAGGGGAACTGGTCCTGGTATTGGGCATGCTGATGGCGGGCGCTCGTCCAGGTGCCGGGCAGGCGCTCGGCCACGACCGTGGCAAGGTCAGCGAGGTCGGTGCCGGGGCTGGGGGCCCGGGATCCGTGGTCGTGAGGGGTCAGCGTGAGTGGCCGGGGCCGGCGGCGGGTGACGCGGGTTGCGGAGGCGGTGCCGTTACGGCGGTGCCGTAGTCGGTGGCGACCTGTGCCTGCCAGTTGGGGCGCGGTGCCGGACCGAGGGCGCGCATCCGGTCGACGGCCGCGTGCAGGTCTTCGCCGAGGCCACGCAGGGATGCTGCCGCGTCCTCGAAGTCGTAGTGCAGGTCGTCTTCGTGTTCGGATTCCTTGGCTTTCTCGGCTGCGGCTTCGAAGAAGTCCGCGAGGCGTTCCAGCAGGCCGTCAGTCGGATGCAGGACCTGGTCGGTCAGTGCTGCGGCCTGCTCGTACGACTCGGAGGCGTTGAGCTGGTCGGTGAGATGGAGGACCGCGTGGCCGTGGATGTAGTGGCCGTCCGGACCGGGCGGCGTGTTCTCGTTGGTAGGCAGGGGGCTCCAGGGCGGGGTTCGGGATGGGGGCGTGGACTGGGCGGTGTGTCTACGGCCGTGTGGTCGGTGGCGCGGGTATCTGCGTGTACGGCTCCGAACAGGGAGGGGCGGCGGTCGAGTTCGTCGACCCAGCGAAGGAGACGGGGCAGGTTCTTGTCCGGCCCGAAAGCGAGATAGGTGCCGTCAGCGCTGTCGCAGCCGAACCATTCGGCGATACCCATCCTGCGCAGGGAGTTGACGCGGCCCATGTGAACGCCCTTGCCGTGTGCCTTCGCCTCGCGGGCGAGTCGCTCGGCGGCGGCGCCGATTTTCCACTCGGTGGATCCGGCCAGGAACAAGACGTCGAAATCGTCCCAGGGCAGACCGAGAAGATCGCATCCGTCCTGCGCGGCGAACGCGGCCGGAATACCTAGGGTGCGGATACGGGAAAGCCATGGAAGGGACTCGGCGAGCGTGCCGGCCGCGTCGAAGGGGATATCGGGAGCGACCGCCCACAGACACCGGCCAGGGCC
Source organism: Streptomyces sp. NPDC102274 (assembly GCF_044766385.1). Taxonomy (NCBI): domain Bacteria; kingdom Bacillati; phylum Actinomycetota; class Actinomycetes; order Kitasatosporales; family Streptomycetaceae; genus Streptomyces; species Streptomyces sp. NPDC102274. The sequence continues at coordinate 44,112 of NZ_JBIWLW010000038.1, forward strand.
GTACCGCTCGACCGTGCGCTCCAGCCACGTGTACCACGCATCGTGACCGGGCCAGCCTTGGCCGAACTTGCCGTTGTCGCAGGCGTATTCGGCGGCGGGCGGAATCACGCTGCCTTGCGCCGGGGTGGTCATGCAGCCGATCAGTCCGGCGCTCATCGCGGCTCGTATGTCAGGCCCCGAGGGCGTGCCTAGGTACAGCACAGCGCAGCTTTCGGATCGTGAGGGTCAGCGGGGGCGTCTTGCCGAATGGTGGCGCGGATGGGGCGGTCACCGGGTGCGTGGACTCTGCCTGGGCAGGGGCGGAGGTGTCGTGGTGCCCTGCCGCGCGGTGAGCCGGTTGGCGGCGTGGTGCAACTGTCGGCCCGCCTCGTTGAGGTCGCGCCGGGTGCTGTCGATTCGCTCGTTGACGGCGTTACGCGCGGATTGCTGTGCCTTGCTGCGTTCCGCGGAGCGGGGCAGGGCGTCGAGTCGGTGCAGGCGACCGGCCTGGGAGACGGCTTCACCGAGATGGGCCAGGGCCTGTGCCAGGGCGCGCACCGTGTGCGTCAGCGCCGCGACTTTGTACCGGGTGACGTCGGCCGACGGGCCCTGGCCGCTGTTCACCGACCGGTCTTCGAAGGCGGCGGCGGTCGTCAGATGCGTGACCAGCCCGGCGATGTCGCGCACGCGCTCGTCGAGTTCGTCGAGGTCGTCGCTGCGTGTGTACCGCGAGTCGGTGAGCGGCAGTTCGTCGGCCACGTTATGGATCCGCTCGGCCAGCCCGTGCAGCTGGCCCATGTCGTCGTAGGCGAAGAGCAGGGGGTACTCCGTAAGACAGGTGAGTCAGGGAAGACACCGTCAGCGGTGATGTGCATGGGCGGCCTTCCGCGGCGCGGTCGACAGGGCCGGGCTCGTGCTCGGGGCGGCGTGGCGCAGATTCACACCGATGCCCCGTGCCGCGAGCTCCTGGGCCATGGCATAGACGCGCAGAGCTCGACCGGCCTCGCCGTACGCGGAGGGCAGGAGGAAAGCGGCCTGATGCGGCAGGTACTGGAATCCGTAGAGGTACAGCGTGGTGTGTGCCTCTGGCGGCACGCTTTCGTACGGCGCGCCGAGCGCCCCGTCTTTGTACTGGGTCAGCGTGACGACCTGCGCGACCTGCGGCGGGCCCTTGCGGTGAGGGGGCTCGGGCTGGCGCTGGGCGTTGTGGCGCACTGTGCGCCGGGCGTCCTCGTAGCGGGGAAGGAGGCGTTGGACGAGCTGGGCTGCGGCACGTGCGGGATCGTTGGGCACGGCGATGCCGTTCGGTTCCTCGACGCCCACGAAGTGGTGGGGCTTGATCGTGTCGCCGTGGGGTTCGAGCGGGGCCACGACGAACTGGCGGGGGCGCAGGGGCCGGTCGGCTATGTACAGTGCCTGGTCGTCGGGGCCGTACAGCACGGCGTCGTGGACCAGGACGTACTGGCTGACTATGTAGTCGACGTGGCCGATGTCCCAGAGCCGGTCGATGATCGGGAACTGGTCCTCGTAGGCGGCGTGGCGGTGGTATTCGCTGGTCCAGTCCCCGGGGAGGCGGGCGGCCAGAGCAGTGGCGAAGGCGGACAGGTCGGCGCGGGGTGGCGGCATGGGTTCCCTGGGGGGCGGAGGGAAAGGCACAGGTGGCGGCAGACTTCGGACGGAATCTTGGGCTGTCAGTGCATGCGGGCGTCGGTGTCGAAGAGTGTGGCCTCGTGCGGGTGGAGGAGGTGCTGCACGATGAAGGACCGTCCGGCGACCTTCCAGAGCCCTCGGCCTCGGTTGAGGTGCGCGATGGCCTGGGTCTCCACGGAGGTCAGGCCGAGCAGCGCGGCGGCGGCGTGGAGCTGGTCGGTCTCCTGCCGGTAGACGATGCGGGTCGAGCAGTCGGCCAGGAGGCCCTCGGCGAGGGCGCGTCCGCGGGATCCGGCGTCACCGGCGGTGAGGAGATCGGAGAGCCGGTGGATGACCATGAGGTTGGCGATGCCCATGCCGCGGGAGAGTTTCCACTGGGACTGCATGCGCTGGAGGAGGCCGGGGTGGCGCATGAGGCGCCAGGCTTCGTCGTAGACGATCCAGCGCCGGCCGCCGTTCGGGTCGGTCAGTGCGGATTCCATCCATGCGGACGCGCAGGTCATGGCGAGGACGAGGGCGGTGTCGTCGCCGGCTCCGCCGAGCTGGGACAGGTCGATGGTGAGCATCGGCGAGTTGGGGTCGAAGGCCACGGTGCTGGGTGCGTCGAACATGCCGGCGAGGTCGCCGTGGACGAGGCGGCGCATGGCGTGGGCGAGGTCGCGTGCGGCGTCGCCCAGGCGTCCCGACATGATGCCGCCGGCCGCATCGAGCTGGTCGGGGTGGTTGAGGGTGGCGGCGATGTCGCCGAGCAGCGGCACGCGGTTGCTCGCTGCGGCGTGGGTGACGACGGTGTCGAGGGCAACGTCGAGGGCGGTGTGTTCCATCGGCATCAGGTCGCGTCCAAGGACGGTGCGGGCCAGGGAGCCGAGGAGCAGCAGGCGCCGCTTGCGGATCTCGCTCGTCCAGTCGGTCTCCGAAACCGAGTCGGGTCGGGGCGCCGCGTCCAGTGGGTTCAGCTTGCCGGGCAGGCCGGGGCCGAGGGCGATGGAGGTGCCGCCGAGCGCGGTGGCGACGGGCGTCCACTCGCCCTTCGGGTCGCAGGGGACATACACGCGGTATCCGAAGGCCACGGAGCGCAGGGCGAAGGATTTCGCGAGCGCGGACTTCCCTTGCCCGATGACCCCTGCCAGCAGGACATTCGGGTTGGTGAAGCCTTCGACCTTGCCGTAGAGGGCGAAGGGGTCGAAGCAGAAGCTTGCTTCGGCGTGGACGTCGCGGCCGACGTACATGCCTTCGGCGCCGAGTCCGCCTTCAGCGAGGAAGGGGTAGGCCCCGGCCGCGACGGCGGTGGTCATGCGGTGAGCGGGCAGCCGCAGCCTGCTGCCGCGGGCGGAGGCCGGCCCGGGACGCCCGCCGGGCGGGAAGAGGGCGGGCGGGGTTTCCTGATCGGTGGGCTCGGCTCCGTCTTGCTGTGCAAGGGTTTTGGCGCGTGCTTTGGCGGTGGCTTCGGCGAGCTGGCGGCGGGCGGCTTTTCGGCTGGCGCGGTTGGTGCCGTGCGGTGTGAACAGGGGTGAGGCGGAGGCGCGGCGGGCGCGGCGTGTGGGCCGGTGGGTCATCGCGGGGGCTCGTTTCGGCGGGGGGTTCCGCTCATCGGGCGCAGGTGGTGGTGTGGCCGTGGAGCGGGGTGTTGAGGTCGGCCGGGGTGGTCTTGCGGCGGATCGCGTGGCCGGAGGCGAGGTGGCGCTGGCAGATGGTCAAGACCGGCGGCCCCTCCGGCAGCCGCTCGGGATGGCACTGGGTTGCGTCAGCGTCGTCGGGTGATGCGGGCGTGAGGTGGAAGGCGTCGTGCACCGAGGTGGCCGCCTGCCACAGCCGGGCATGCGCCATGGCCAGATGCCGGCCCGCAGCGGGGTGGGGCGGCCGGGTGGCGTCGGCGACCTGGTCGAGGAGCTGATGGAGCAGTGTGAGATGGGTGTGCAGTACGTCGAGGTGGACACGGTCCGCCGGCGCGGGTGATGTGCCGGCATCCGGGGCGTGTGCGCGGGTGTGGTGGCGGACGCCGGCGCTGGCGGCCCTCAGATAGGGGTGCGCGTCGCCGACGGCGGGGGGAGAAGTCAAAAGGGGAATGTCCTTCCTGCCCGTGCGGCAAGGATGTCGGCCCTGGTCACAGGGTGGTGCGGGCCAGGGGCAGGGCGCCCAGGGTGAAGGCTTCGGGCTGCTGAAAGATCAGGCGCCTCAGGTCGACTTGGGCGGTGCCGGCGGCGGTTTCGATCTGCGCGCACGCGGCATCGAGCAGCGCGTCGCTCTCTGCGGACACGGTGATCAGTCCTGTCAGCGCGATGTCGGCGTGGCCGGCGATCAGCTGCCGCTCACGGATCTTGACGTCGGCGTATTCGACGGAGTCGGCCTCGGAGTCGACCTGTCCGCGCCTCGCGCGTTCGTTGGCGTCGGCGATGATGGCGGCCTTCTTGCGCTGCACGTCTCGCAGCGCGGACTCCAGGCCCTGCGGCACATAGACGAGGGACAGGCTGCGCCGTACTCCGGCGGTATACATCACCCCGTGGAGGAAGCCGGCGGTGGTTTCGGTGCGGGGCCAGTCCTCGACCCAGTAGGTGGCGTGCCGGGCGGAGTCGGTGGCCAGGCGGTCGTACTCCTCGACCTGGACCACGGGTCCGGCGGCGGCGGGGTCGGCCTCGGCCCGGCCGGACGGCGACCACTGCTGCAGTGCGGCGAGCGCGGCGGGGTCGTAGGCGGTGCGGATCACGGCGGCGATCTCGCGTGCGGTCAGCCAGCCGGTCACCATCAGTCCCGCGCTGCGTGCGGCCTGGGCGAGGGAGGTGGTGGTCTGCTCCATGACGGTGAAGGCGCCAGGGAGACCGCCGCTGGCCTGGCTGATGAGGCGTTTGGCGGCCTTGAGGTCCAGGCTGATGGCCAGGTATGCCTCGTGGGGTGCGGCGGCGGGTCCGGCGGAGGCGACGAGGTCGGTGTAGATCTGGCCGGCTACGGGCGTTTCGGGCCGGCCCTGCTGGGCCCAGTGCCGGGCGAGGGTGTCACCGGAGTCGGGGACGGTGCGTTCCAGGACCTGCACGCTGGCGATGTGCCCGGTCCGGGCGAGGCTGGCGAGGGCTCTGCCCCATCCGCTCACATGATGGTTCTGGGTAGCGGGATCGAGCAGGGCGAAGGCGCGGGAGGAGACGCGGGCGACGGCGGTCAGGGTCTGGTGGTGCGGGTCGTGCACGGCGGCGGCCTGGGATCCGTCCGGTGTGACCACGCGCAGAGAGGCGGTGGTGCCGGGCAGGTGCAACAGGCCGTCCTGCCGTGGCCGGGACACCGGCCGGGCAAGCCACAGCGTCTGCCCGCCGTGGCGGCGCCGCGTGTACCGGATGACGATGGGAGCCCAGTCGACCAGCGACCGGCCGTGGCGCCGGACCGCCACCACAGCGGCGACCGCAGCCCACAGGGGTGCCAGAGCAATAGCCCCGAGGAGGCCGGTGCTGACGACCATGACCAGCAGCAACGCCAGAGCGCAGGAGACGAGGACGAGCTGGGCGAGCGACAGCCCGAGCAGGATGCCGCGCCGGGACCTGTGCGGGAATTTGACCGTGAGAGGGGTGACGGAGAGAGACATGGACCGTTTCCGATGAAGCGCGAGCGGGGCGGTGGTCGGGGCGGAAGGCAGCGCCTGGTGCAGCGGTGCCTCCCGCCCGGGAAAGGGGCTGGGTCACAGGCCGGTTGGTGACGGCGGCGCGGTGCCGGAACCTCCGCCATCGGCGCCTGTGTGCGGAGCAGCCGGCGGGGCGCCCTGGGGCGGGGGAGCTGAGTCGCCGGAGACCGGCGGGCTCATCCATCCGCCGCCGTGCCCCGTTCCGTTGCCGGATCCGTTGCCGTCGGGACCTGCGCCGAACTGTCCGGCGGTGTCGGAGTTCGGGCTGGTCGGTGGAGGGTGCACAGCCTTGGCCAGGCCGGACTTGACAGCGTCACCGCCGGGCGACATCCCGGAGCCGCCGTCGTCCTGGCCGCCCTGGCTGGCTCCACCGCCGGAGGGGTGGGAGGCGAGATGGCCGGGGACCGTGCCGCCGGGTCCGGCGGGGCCTTGCGGGGCGCCGCCCGCTGCGGCGGCCGGGCCTCCGCTGCCGGCGGTGGCCGCCATGGAGGCTGCCTTGCGCCCGGCCCTCTCCGCGTGCTGCCGGGCGATCTGCGCACCGGCTCCGCCGGCCCGGTGGAGCGTCTCGCCGTCCGAGCCCTCCGCAGCCCAGTGCACGAACTTGAACGTCGCGAAGGGACACAGAAGGACCAGAATCATGATGACGATGCCCGCCATGACATCGGCGAGCGCGGCGAGTCCGTCCTTGGACTCCGTCTCGCCCATCGCGGCGACACCGAGCACGAAGATGATGGTCATCAGCAGCTTGGAGACCACGAGGGTGGCGGTCGCCTCGGCCCAGCCCCTGCGCCACCGGCGGGCCATCTCCCAGCCACCGCCCGCCCCGGCGAAGACCGCCAGGGTGACCAGGACGAGGATGCCGACCTTGCGGACCATCATCACGCACCAATACAGCAATGCTCCGAGGGCTGCGCCGAGGCTGGCGAAGGTGGGCACCAGCCAGCCCAGGCCGGACAGGGCCCCGATCTGGGAGACCTTGACGATGCGGCGTACCGCCGTCTCGATGTCGAGGCTCGCGGCTGTGAACAGGCCGGCGGAGAGGGCGTCGACCACTTCGATGGCGACGGTGGTCAGGGCGATGGCGCAGAAGGCGAACAGGACGCCGGATATGGTGCCGGTGAAAGCCTGGGTGAGGGCCTGGCCGTCGCGTTTGACGGCGGCCCGGATGAGCTGGGCGCAGAAGGTACCGACCAGGACCACCAGGCCGATCGGCAGAAGAGTTTCGTAGTTGTCGCGGAACCATCCGGCGTTCAGGTCGATATGGGTGGTGGAGTCGACGGCGATGGCGGCGAGGTCAGCGGCGGCGGCGGCGAGTTCGCCGGTGCTCTTGGCCATCCAGTCACCGATCGCCTGGCCGGGATTGGACGCGAAGTCGACCGCGTCGCCGACCGTGCACAGCGCTTCCGCGAGGGGGAAGTCACAGAAACCCACGGGGAGTTGTTCCTCCTATTCGTCGGGGTCGGGTCAGGGCACGACGCGGGGTGCGATGGCGGCGAGAGTGCAGTCGTGGTCGGGCCGGCACTGCACGGCGAGCGTCACGGCCCGGTCCTCAGCGCCGCCGCTCCCGTCCTTCCAGGTGATCTGCTGGGTGCCGTTGACGGTGACCGCGTAGATGTACGCCTCGGTGATCGCGGACGGGTCGTCGGCGAGGGCCTGCTTGAACGCGGAGGGGTAGTGGCCTTCGGTGACGGACGCGCTGGCGTGCTGGTCCTGGTCGGCCATCCGCGACCAGAGCACCGGGTCGGGGACCTGGGCGGAGACGGACGTCCAGTCGGTGTACTCGCTCTCCGTCGTCATCCACGCCCGCATGCCGGACAGGTGCTGGTCACGGCTGGTGTCGCGGGTGTCGTAGGACCAGAGCATCGAAGCTGCGGCCTTGGCGTAAGCGACGGGCTCGGAGATCGGCGGTGGCCCGGGCACCGAACCGGAACCGGACGGAGTTGGCGCGGGCGCGGATCCGCTGGGTGAGGTACTGCTCGTGGCGGGTGGGGCGCTGGGGGTGTGGTGCTGGTCGCTGCGGCCGGTGAACCATGCGACGGTGCCGGCGACGGCGACCAGGGCGGCGACGGTGATCGCGACGATGAGGATCCGGCGGTTGGCCGACCAGCCCGCCCCGTAGTCCGCCAGGGAGGGGAAGCGTTTCTGCGTCACTGGATCTGCGACCCCAGCGTGCTGAAGAACGCGACGATCCCGTTGGCCGCGCCGAGACCGAGTGCGGCGCCGGCGGCCACGGTCGCGCCCTTTTTCCCGTTGGCCTCGGCCTGGTGACCGCCGGTGTGGTGGCCCCAGGCCCACACCGCGAGGGAAACGGCGAGCGCGCCGACGACGGCGACGATCCCGAACAGGTTGATCGAGTTGACGACATTCTTCAGTACGGACAGTCCGGGCAGGCCACCGCCCTTGGGCGAGATCCCCGGGTCATAGGCGAGGTAGACCACGCGGTCTGCGAGCGACATAGGTATGACGGAACTCCTTGCATGCGCAGCCCGGAGAAGGGGCCGGCGGGACAGGAAAGAACAGGGAAGAAGGGGGGCGGCGCCCAGGTACGGCGGGCACAGGGGGCGTGGCGGGTGGTGGTGCTAGAGCACGCGGCGCGCGGCGAGAACGTCCCAGTCCTTGATCGGCGTGATCCGGACCGGTTTGGAAGTGCGCGGCGCCTCGATGACCAGCCCGGACCCCATGTACATGCCCACGTGTTCGGGGCGTGCGGCGCTGCCTCGGCTGAAGATCAGGTCACCGGGCTGGAGGGACTTTGGCGAGACCGCTGTGCCCTCGTTGATCTGGGTGTAGGTGGTGCGGGTCAGTGTGATGCCGGCGTGGGCGTATGCCTGCTGCATCAGCGAGCTGCAGTCGCACCGGCCCATCGGGTCGGGGCCGTGCGCGTTGGTGCAGCTGCCGCCCCACTGGTACAGGGTGCCGAGCTGGTGCATCGCCCAATTGATGGCGCTGCGCGCCTTCGCCGGAGCGTTCTTGGGGATCGTGTATCCCTTCGGCACGGTGCCCTCGGGGATACGTCCGAATCCCGAGCCGTCCTCACCCGGGGCGCATCCGGAGATTCCTGTCCCGGGTTCCGTTCCGGCATCCTCGCCGGGCTTGGTCGGGAACGTTGCGGCGATGGCTTTCTGCAGGGCTGTCGCCAGGTTCTCCCACTGCGCGTATGCGTCGGGGAAGCCGGATTTCTGTACGGCTTGGGCGGCCTGGGTGACGGTCAGCTGCTGCCAGCCGGGCACGGTCAGCAGAGTCCTGTAGAACTTCTCGCTCGCGTAGAGCGGGTCGCGGATCTGCTGTGCGGTGCCCCAGCCCTGGGAGGGCCGCTGCTGGAACAGTCCGAGGCTGTCGCGGTCTCCGGAGCCGAGGTTGCGCAGACGTGATTCCTGCATCGCGGTGGCCAGCGCGATGATCTGGCCGCGCTGGGGCACGTCGAGGCTGATGCCGGTGGCGACGATGGTCTGCGCGTTGGGGATCTGCTCGGCGGGCAGCGTGAGGCCCTCGATATGCACGCTCTTGCCGTCCGCGCCGTCGAGGATCTCGCTGACCGCTTGGGTGACGGCGTCCGTGTCAACGCCGTTGAGGCAGTTGCCGAATTGTCCGCTGTTCTGGGCGGCTTCGGTGGAGGAGGCCAGCATCATGGCCGTGCCGCCGAGGAGGAAGGGGGAGAGGAAGACGACGCCGATACCGGCGGCTATCCACTTCAACCCGGGACGCCTCCCTGCGGCTCGCGGTCGGCCGGCGGCCGGTGTTCCGGCAGGGAGGGGCAGGGCAGTGTCACAGCAGGGGTGTCCTTCGACGTGAAGTGCCGGCCGTCGCGCATGCGCACTCGTGGAAAGGGCGCGGCGGCCGGCGGTGGGTGAATCGAGCCGCGAGGGATGCGAGTTGCCGCTCGCACCCATGTCGGGGCGGTGGGGCAGGGGTGCCAGGGCAGGAGAAACCTCCACGAGGGGCAGGGCGGGGGATGGGCCATCGGCGGTGTCCGCCGGGCACTTCCAAAACAATAAGGGCGGATCCCCGGTTGACCTAAAAGTCAGTGATTAACGCTCTGGCCCGGTGAGGTTCCCGGCCGCGATAGCAGTCAACCGGGGATCCGCCCTTACACTTTTGGTTCCTCCCCCTCGCACCCCTTGCCCTGCAGCAGTGGCTTCGCCACGCCCGTATCCCGTCGGCAGGGGATCACGTGCAATCCGGAGCGTTTCACCCCCACCGCTTCTCCCGACCCATTGAGGTACCCCTTTTGCCTTTTTCCCTCCATCAGGGCGACGCGCTGAGCGTCCTTTCCGGTCTGCCGGACGACTGCGTCGACTCCGTCATCACCGACCCGCCGTACAACTCGGGCGGCCGGACCGCGAAGGAACGCACGAGCCGCAGTGCCCGCCAGAAATACACCTCCGCCGATGCCGGACATGACCTGCCGGACTTCACCGGCGAGAACATGGATCAGCGCTCCTACGGCTTCTGGCTGACGCAGATCATGACCGAAGCACACCGCGCCACGAAGACCGGCGGCACCGCGCTGCTGTTCACCGACTGGCGCCAGCTGCCGGTCACCACGGACGCCATCCAGGCCGCCGGCTGGCTGTGGCGCGGCGTGCTGGCCTGGCACAAGCCGCAGGCCAGGCCGCAGAAGAGCCGCTTCACCCAGAACTGCGAGTTCATCATCTGGGCCAGCCAGGGCCCGATCGACGCCTCCCGCAACCCGGTCTACCTGCCCGGCCTCTACAGCGCCTCCCAGCCCTCGGGCAAGAACCGGCAGCACATCACACAAAAGCCCGTCGAGGTGATGCGCGAACTGGTCAAGATCTGCCCGGACAACGGCACGGTGCTCGACTTCTGCGCCGGCTCCGGCTCCACCGGGGTGGCGGCCCTGCTGGAAGGCCGGGACTTCATCGGCGTCGAGAAGACGAAGCACTACGCGGAGATCGCCGCCGACCGCCTCACCGCATCTTTGCAACAGACCCTCAGCCAGGACGACTTCACCCTGTCAGCCTAGACCGCCTGCCGCTGACCGGCGCGGGCGTCTATCCGCCGTCGGTATGCACGCCCGCGCCGGGCGGGGGGCTTTGTAGCAGCGGTTCCCCGGTTGGCCAAACCGGGGAATCCGCGGATCGTTGAAGCCGTACTCCCCACTCACGGCTGCGGCTGCAAGGAGCCCCTATTTCCATGCCTGAATCCATCGATCCCCGCGACGGGGAAATGGAACCGATCCGGCTTCCGGATTCCGATCTCGACGGTATCGAGGCGAGCGTGCGCAGGCTCATGGAGCGGTCCGCCGACCAGGCCCGGCAGCTCGACAGTCTCGCCACCGCACCGCCGCCGGGCTTCCCGGCCTTCGGTATACCGGGGCTCGGGGGCATGCCACAGCAGCCGGCGCCCCCGGACCCCCTCCCGATCCTGGAGCTGGACGGTGAGGAGTACGAGAACGAACTTGACGCCCTGACCGACTGGGTGGACGGCCACTTGATGGACGTCTACGGGGCGGAGGTCACCACCGCGGCGCCCTGGTGCGAGCAGTGGCAGGACCACGACGATGTCGTCGCCTGGCTGCACGCCCTGTGGATGGCCTACCAGCAGCACAAGGACCCCGAAGCCGGGCTGTCCGGCATGTTCGTGTGGCACCGCGATTTCCTCACGCACGCCATGGCCGCGGTCCGGGCCCCGGGCGGGCCGCTGTCGGCGTGCATGACCTCACCTGACCGGCCCGCCCACCGCCGGCTGCCGGGCCCGCAGCCCTCGGCACGGTCCACCGCCTCCACCTCCGTGTCCGAGGTGGCGGAGGAGAACGGCGAGGCGGACGAGGTCACGCTGTGACCGGCCGGCCGGCTTTCGGCCTCAGCTTCGACCCGCGGGCGCTGGGGGACCTGTTGGCCGCTCCGCAGGACATTCGCGACCTGGCTCTCGCCAAACTGCAGGACGTCGTGAACGCCGACGTGTTCGGCGGCAAGCTCACCGGTGACCTGTCCGGCTACCGCAAGCTCCACGTCGATGCCCGCAAGGACTGGCGCATCGTCTACGCCCAGCGCCCGGCCCCCGCCCACGCGGTCCACACCACCGAGATCCACATCGTGGCCGTGCGACCCCGGGCGCGTAACGACGTGTACGACACGGTGGCCGCGCGCCTGGGTATGACCCGCCGGCCGCTGAGCGCGCGTACTCACGCCGCCCGCTCCCGCTCGCCGCAGCTGACCACTCAACCCACCATCCCGAAACCGGGCCCGCCGTCACACACTGCACCCGGCCTGCCCCACCCCGCCGCTTTCCAGACCCCGAAGGGCCCCGCCCGTTGACGACGTTCCCCTCGCTCCTCGACGCTCTCACCACCACCCTGCTCGACAGTGATCCCCGGCCCGAAAACCCCCAGCACCGCGCCCTGCTGGACACCTACGCCGACGTACGGGCTCTGGACCGGCAGCTCGTCGCCTGGGCAGAGCGCCACCCCAGCGACGATGCCGGCGCCGCCGACCAGCTGGAGAGGCTCGTCGACCTGCTCGTCGAACGCCTCGCTGCCGGAGCCGAACTCAGCCGCCTCCTGTCCATGGCATGCTGCTGCGCGGACCCCGAAGCCGACAACTCCGCCGAGGATTGCGACGAGCATTTCGGCGGGGACGGTGACTTCCTGTGCTGTCCCGGTGATTGCCCGCCGGCAACGATCGTCCACGCCTGCCTCGACATGTTCGCCACGGCCGGCGATCCGGAGGCCATGGCCTCGGCCGAACTCACCGACCGCCTGCGCCATCTTCCGGGCCTTGCCGAGGGACGCTGGGCATACGCCGAACTCACCCCGCTCCGCCTCGCCCGGCTCCTGGCCCCGTACGGGGCACGCCCGCGCAACAGCCGCTTCGGCGAAGGCCAGTTGAAGTCCTATCTGCGCAGCAGCCTGGTTGCCGCGCTGCCGGACCACTCCTCCTGACCATCACCTCGCTTTCCGCCATCCACAGGTGGCGGCGGCCCCGCCCTCGCAGCCCAGGGCCCTTCGCCCAGTTGTGGGGCGGGGCGTCGGCGGCCCGGATCCGCAGGTCACCGACACCCCGACAGCGTCACGGTATCGGTACAGCGCAGCCCCACACCCGTACAACGCCGCCCCGTGCCGCGCTGGAGGTGCTGACCGTCGGCCGAATGCCCCTCACCCCCAAGGAGCGTTCTCTCACCCATGCCCTCCACCCCCGCGCAGGCGCAGAAGGCGTTGACGTCCCTCGATCACCGCATCGAGGCGGCGGTCGGCCACAGCATCGACACGCTGTGGAAGCAACGCGACCGTGAGATTCTCGACGAGCCGCGCGCCCGTCTGGTCGATGCTCACCGTGATCTGGTGCAAGCGGAGACGTCCGTCACCTTCTACCGCACGCTGCTGCACCGTCTGGCGTCCGGCGAATACCCGGTCGACGCGGCGCTGTTCACACGCATCGACCGCACCGTCGGCCAACTGGAGGAGGCCGCTGCCACCCGCGACGAGCGTGAGGCGAAGGTCCGCACCGCTCTGGACCCGGTCGAAGCAGCCGCCACGACGCAGACCACGCACGGGGACGTGCAACTGTCGGCTCCCGACTTCGCCGCCCTGCTTGCCATCGCCCGCGGCGCGAACCTCCACCAGCACTTGCTCACCGGGCGGTTGTCGCTTGTCACCGCGTCCGGGGAGCGTCTTGTGCCGTCCACCCTCGACCGGCTGGAAACGGCCGGACTGGTCGAGCGTGACACCTCGCATCCCCTCCATGCCGGGCAGCCCGTCACTCTCACCGACGCGGGCCGGACCACGCTGAGCGGCTCGCGCCGCCCCGGCACCGCGGCCCCGGCCCCGGCGCAGCGGGCCGGAGCCTGGCCCGCCGCCTCCCGCCCCCGCCGTTGATCACCAACACCCACATCCCTGCCGGCACGGCTGCTTTGCCGTTTCGGCCTGAAAGGCTCCATGTCACAAGACGACCTGGATCTCCGCCTCGACGGCTATAAGCCCGTCAACGACCGTGTCCGAGAGCAGTTCTGGCACGCCGTCTGGATCAACGAGGACATGTTCACGCCGCTGGCCGTGCATGACTCCGCGGACGACCGGCACGGCTACTACGTCCTGCACGACCGGACCGCGACCTGGGGGCACCCCGGCGAACCGCAGATTGTGGCTCTCCACGTCCAGCGTGATCCCGATACACACACGTTCAGTTTCGACCGCGCGACGCTGCCGCTGCCGGCCATGGCGCAGTCCTGGCTGATCGCCCGCGGCTGTCCCCAGGACAGCATCCGCCTGCCGGGCGACAGAGGCACGACGCCGGCGGACGAGACCACCCGGGCCCTCGAAGAGCGGCTGATGACGGATGGCGATCACTTCGCCTCCCTGACCAGCTACACCGACGACACGTCCGAGACCCCGCAGACCACGGTGCTCCTGCGCGCCATTGACGAGCGTTCCCCGCAGCCGTTCCGTGTGCTGCTGGAGGAGACCGACACCGCCGCCTGGACACACACCCTGCGCGAGGGCGTGTTTCCCACGTTCGAGGCCGCGACGGAATGGTGGGACAGGCGCTGGTCGGGCGAGAACATCCCCCTGCCGATGGCACCTTCCGCGCACCGCACCCAGCCGCCGGCCGCACCGGCGCGCCCCGCGCCCGTTCAACCGCAGCGTGGCCGGAGGCGCTGACACTGCCGCACGCAATGGGTCCGGTCCGGCTCTTACCAGGCCCTGTGGCCTGGGCTGGCGCAGCCATTCGACGGCGCGTTCCGGCCGGACCATAGCAGCACTTTCCCGGTTAGCGAAACCGGGGATTCTCCGCACTCTTGAATAGCCCGCGCGGCATCCGCCCGGGGCTACTTTCCGCATTTCCTCATTGGCTTGGAGGCCAATCCCCCTATGCGCTCATCCCGTATCGCCGTCTGTGCCGCCGTTATCGGCGCACTGTCCGTTCCCCTGTTCTCGGCTTCCTCGGCCAGTGCCGCATCCACTCCGGCCGCCGTGCCTGCCGCGGTCGCCCAGCCGTGTGAACGGCCGGGGCCGTGGGTGATCGGCACGCAGGCCGTCACGATCCACTCCAAGGCCACCACGAAGTCCACCAGTCTCGGAATCCTCTACAAGGGCCATAAGTTCACCGTCCACAAGACCAGTGGCAACTGGCACTACATCACCGACCGCACGACCGGCGTAAAGGGCTGGGTGTCCGGTACCTACGTCTACCGCGACGTCCGAATGTGCCTCGACTGACCCGTTCCCCGGCAATCAGCCGCCTGCCCCGCTAATTGTCTGTGAGTGAAGGGAATTCGCTGTGTCTGACGGCGCGGACGACGTCATGGGCGTCATCACCGAGCAGATCGAGAACCGGTTCGTCATGAGTGTCGCGGAGTTGCGGCGGGCTGTCGCGGCTGCCCCGGACGCCCATAGCCAGGCCACGGAGGTCGTGCACCGCTACGGTCTGCTCGGCGAGGCCCAGAAGATACTGGAGCGGGCCGAGGACGCACTCGTGACCGCGCTCGGCACCCGGCCCGGTGAACTCGACGACCCGGTCATGGATCTCGCGCATCAGGTGAATGCCGCTGTCGCCGTGCGCGACGGCCGGGCCATGGTCGTCACCTTCCTCCTCGACCCGCCCGGCCGCGGTGCGGGGCGCGGTCCCGCTCCGGCAGCCGGCCGGGGACCGGCACTCCAGACGTGTCCGCCCGCACGCCCCACCACGACGACGGCTCCCGTCACACCTCGCGGGGTGTCCCGGTGAGCGTGAGCGCGAAGCCCACCAGCCAGGACAGCCGCATCGAAGAAGCCTTCGGGGCCCCCGTCGTCGACCTGTACGAGACGGCAAACGGGCCGAAGGCGTCCGCGGCCCTGCTACGGGCGCTGGAGCTGCGCTCCTTCCTGGCCGTGGCCGAGGAACGGGCCGCCCAGGCCCGCGACCAGATCCATCAAGCCACCTCCGCCGACCGTGATATGGGCGACCTGTCCGCGGACGACCTGCGGTTCGACACTCAGTGGCTGCAGGCGGCACTCACCGCCCGGGACCAGTACACCGCCGCCCTGGGCGAGGTGCTGCGCACCATGCCCGCACCGGCGGCCGTCGCCACGTCCCGGCCGGTCCGGTTCACCCAGTCCCAGATCACCGCCACCCCGGCCGCGGGGGGGGGCCCCCGGGGGGGGGGGGGGGGGGGCGCGGCCCCCCGCCCCCCCCCCCCGGGGGGCCCCCCCCCCCCCGGGGGGGGGGGCCGCCCCCGCCCCCCCCGATAACGAGCCGGC
>NZ_JBIWLW010000038.1:59549-79877 GCF_044766385.1 Streptomyces sp. NPDC102274
GGGTGGGTGGCGCCCCCCCCCCCCCCGCCCGGGGGGCCGCCCCCCGCGCCGGGCGGGTGGGGCTACCCCCCACCCCCCACCCCCCCCCCCCCCCCCCCCCCCCCCCCGGGGGCCCCCCCCGCGGCGCGGGCCCGACGACCGTGAAAGCCCCGCCGTTTGCCCCACACGACCTCTGCGGCGATCGCCGCGCGCATCCAGGATCTCTACGGCGCTGCGCTCGCCGATCTCGAAGCCCACGCTGACGCCAGTCCCCGCGAGAGCATGCTCGCCGCGCTCCTCGGCAGCTACGCGGATCTCGAACTCGCCGAGCGCAACATCGATTTCCAGCTGGCGCGGCTTCGCCAGCTGGCCGGTCCGGAGCGTGTGATCGGGCCTCATGACGCCAGTTACATCCTCGACTGCGCGCGGCGTATCGCCGAATCCGTCGCCGTCCGCGACGCCCACACCAAGGTCACCGGCGCGGTCCTGCAGAGCCTGCACCGCGTTCCCGCCCCGGAACCCCCGGCACCAGCCTCGGCGCCGGCTGTGTCGGCTCCCGCCGCAGCGGCCCGCGCGCGCTGACCGTTTTCACCTGCCCCTTTGTTCAGGAGTTTTCCCTTTGGCCATCACCGGTCTGCCCCCTGCCACTGATGCTGATCTGTCGCGTGTCACCGAGTCCTTTCAGATGCTGGCCCCGCGCTGGAGCGTGTGGGTGCTGATGACGCTGTCCTCGGGGCCGTTGCGCTACGCGGAGATCGGCCGCCAGTTGTCGTGGCTGCACGACGGTCAGCTCCACCCCAGGCTGAGCAGGCTCTCCGGGGCCGGGCTGGTCGAGCGCACCGCATACTCCCCCCGGCACGTCGTCTACGGCCTGACCGACCGTGGTACTCACATGCTGCCCGTCCTGAAGACCATCGCCGACTGGGGTGATGAGTATCTGGAGAAGCGCCTCGTCACCAACCGCAGGACGGGGGAGACGGAGCCCGAGCGGATCCCTCCGGCGCGGAACATCGAGGACGCACTCACCCTGCTCACCCCCCGGCACGCCACCACCATTCTGTGGACCCTCAAGACCCGCGACACCTGCAGTGCCAGGGGGCTGGCCGGTGTCACCATTCCCGCCTCGACGTGGACCAACATCTACCCCCCGCTCCGCCAGCTGGTTGACGACGCTCTCGTCGAGGCCACGGAAGGGCCGGTCCCGGTCTACCAGCTTTCCCCATCGGGCAAGGGCCTTGCGCCCGTCTTCTGCTCGGTATCGGCGTGGGCCGCCGGGCGCCCTCTGGCCGAGGCCAGCACCCACCCGGTGTGGGGGCAGATGCCGGTACCGTCCCAGGCGGTGCCGGGCGTCTGGGCCACGCACCAGTCCCGCCAGTCGGCACCACCGTCCACGGCCCCGCCTACTCCGGCCCTCACGGCGCGGCAGGCCCCGGCCACCTGGCAGGGCGGCGACCTCTTCTCGCACCAGATACCGTCCCGCCCCCTCGCTCCCGCCCCGGCCTCTGGAGGGCGGGGCCGGTGAATCTCCCCGACAGCCTCGCGTATACGCGACTCGCCCACGCGGTTACCGTGCTGTCCCAGCCGGGGCTCATCCGGCTGGTCAGCGAGATCGACGACAACGGGCCCATTCCGCGCCGCGCGCTGACGCGCACTCTCTCCGGCCTGTCCCGCAACCAGATCCGCCACGCCGTGGACACGGCCCGAGACCACCACATGGTGCGCGTCGGGCAGCGTGCCTCGGACTCCTGCTACCTGCTCACCAGGACCGGCAGGGGGCTGGCCGACGTCTACGACTTGGCCGCCCGCTGGGCCCGGAACCACAACCACCCCACCGAGGCGGCGAGTGATTTCGTCACCCGTATCCAGCAGACCCTCGCCCTGTTCGCCGACCGGCAGGTCTTCGACGCGTTGTCCGCTCCGGCGCCTGCCGAGCCGCACGACACCGCCCAGCAGCTGGCCGATGTCGGCCTGTTGCCGACCACCGAGGCAGTGCGAGACCTGCGTCGGCCGTGGACGGCCCTGACGCAGTGGCTTACCGCCCACCCGCACCTGAGGTCCGCGGCGGCGCGGGGATCGTTGAGTGCTGTGCCGGCCGGGGTGGAGCGCGCTGCGTGAGATCCACCGCTGGACCGCCGTGTGTCCCGCGCCCGGTCCCGGGTCTGCTGCGCGGCATCTACCTGCCGCGCGGCGCGGATGCGGGCGCGTCCGCCATGACCACCTACGGCATCCCCCTCCTCGTCCTGGCCACCACCGGCTCCGCGTCGTTGACGGGGCTCGCGTTCGCACTGGAGTGGATTCCGCGCCTGTCGGCGTTCGCGCTGGCCGGGACCATGGTCGACCGGTACGGCACCACCG
The DNA here is from genome assembly GCF_044766385.1 of Streptomyces sp. NPDC102274. Lineage (NCBI taxonomy): Bacteria > Bacillati > Actinomycetota > Actinomycetes > Kitasatosporales > Streptomycetaceae > Streptomyces > Streptomyces sp. NPDC102274. Next base: position 61,884 of record NZ_JBIWLW010000038.1, read on the forward strand.
CCGTGTTCCGCCTCGCGACGGTGGCACGCGCCCTGATCGTGCTCGCCGCCGCCGTTGTCCTGCCGGCGCAGAACGGCGGGCCGGGATCGACGCTCACGGTCATGGCGCTGGCCGCCGCCACCGGAGTGCTCACCGAGTTCAGCTATATCGCGGCCGAGACCGCGGGCAGCGCCGCCGCCCGCGAGGCCGGGGCCCGCGCGCACCGGGTGCAGTCGGTCCTGATCGGCATCGACCAGGTCTCCACCCTGACCGGACCCGCGCTCGCCGCCGTCCTCCTCGACCGGAGCGGACCCGCCGGGATGCTCCTCACGCTCGCCGGCTTCTCCCTGCTCGCCGCCGCCCTCACCCCGCAACAACCGGCCCCCACGGTCGCATCCGCCGCAGCGGTGAAGGGGCTGCGCACGGGGTGGAGGACCCTGCGCTCCCTGCCGGCTCTCTGCTGGCTCGTAGGCGGGCTGGTCGTCTCCAACCTGGCGGTCGGCGTCCTCCAGGCCGCCGCTCCCGTCATCGTGGTCAAACAGCTCGGCCACTCCAGTACGGACGTGGGCCTGGTCTGGTCCGCCGCGGCCGTCGCCTCACTGACCGCCGTCACCCTGTGCCGCACGGCGATCGACCGGTGGGGACTGTGGCCGGTCGGCGCCCTCTCCGCGATCATTGCCGCCGGCGCCACCCTCGCCGTCGCCCAGGCCCACACCTACAGCACCTACCTGATACTGATCGCCGTCCTCATGGCGGGCGAAGGCGGACTGACCGTCGTCCTGCGCACCCTGCGCTCCCGTCTCATCCCCGCCGAAGCGTTCAGCGCCACCCTCTCGCTGACCATCCTCCTGCTCCTGCTGCCCTTCCCCCTCGCCGGTCTCCTCGTCGCAGCCGTACCGCCCGCCAGTCTCGGCTACGCCATCACCGGCTGCGCCGTCCTCCAAACCCTCGGCCTGGCCCTCTCTTTCACGCGCCTGCGGTCCCTGCCCGGACTGCGCGCCGCGCACGCCTGAACATTCAGGCCCTGACCCCTTTGCCGAATCGGAGAGGAATTCGATGCCCGTGCCCACCGCAACCCAGCAGGACCTGCCCGGCCTTGGTCTCCCCGGCCCGGCCGGGGCGGGCCCACGATCACCGAGCAGTTCATCGCCTTCGACCAGCAACACCCATGGGTCTGCCCGGCGCTGGAGCGTCTGGCCGGCGGCGCCACGAGGATCGGTATGAAAGCCCTGTTCGAAGCTCTCCGCTGGCGCATGCCACACGGCGTTCGCGGGCTGAACAACAACTACGCCAGCCTCTACGCCTGCAAGCTCATTGAGCGCACCCCCCACTGGGCGCCCGCGTTCGAACTGCGCCGCCGCCGCACTCCGTAACCACCCGCCCCAACGAGTTGGTTCGTCGGGGCGGCATGCGAACGGCCGCGGCATCCTCCGCCCGCGACGACATCCGCCATTGGCCATGCCCGCGAGTGACCCATGACTGCCCCGTGCCGGCCTGCCGCTTGTGCCCTACGCCCGACAGCCCTCCGCTGAACCGCCCCGAACCTGACCGGATGTATCCATGACCGACCTCGCCCCGACAGAGGGAGACGTGTATGTCTCCCCGCGCTACCTCGCCGGACTGCCCGGACACTCCGGCCGCAGTTTCGACCCCGTTGCCCACTGGCCGCGCCACCATCTCGATGCCGGACCGTGCCAGCAGGTCATCACATCGCCGGACCACCGCATCAGGATCGGCTGGTTCGGCGACGACTACGACATCTGGAAGATCAGCGCCGCCGAGGACCCCGTATCCGGAGCCCGCTGGACGGCGCGCATCAACCAGAACATGCCCCCCGAGATCGTCCACGGCCTCACCAGCGCCCTGGCTGCGGAGTGGGACGAGAACAGCGACAGCTTCCTTCACTGCCGGTCCTTCTACTGGTCCGACGCGGTACGGCCCTTGCTCGACGCCGGATGGGAACGCAAGCCCCTCGCGCGCGGCATGGCGGAGATCGTGTCCCCGGACCAGCTGGCGGGAGTGACGATCGACGTCGTCAGCTCCAGTCCGGACGCCGAGCTGGTGACCCTCTGGGCCGGGCCTCCTGGCTGGGGAACCCGCGCCGAGGCGGTCTTCACCGCGCGCACTCCGAAGCGCCTGATCGCAGCCACAGCAGCCGCCTTCCTCGACCCCACCCCCGTCGCCCGCTACCAGGACACCCTCGATCTCCGGCTCGCGAAGCTGGCACAGCTCACCCCCGTCCAGCCACCGAGTCCCGCAACACCCACCCCCCTCGACATGCAACGCGCAACGGCCGCCCGTCGCCCGCCGGCCGTGGGCACGCGCAGCGTCCCCCGCTGGAGCACCACCACACTCCCGCCCGCACCCGCGCCCGCCTCTGTTCCCGCACGCCGCCGCTGAACTCGCCTTCCTCTGACGGCTTACGGCTGTCCTTGGCTGGCGCTCGTCTCAACTCGGTGGCCCGGTTCTGTTCGACCTCCACCCTCCGGTCTGCGGATGCGTATCGCTTCCAGCGGTCCGGCTGGGTGAGTACGACGGACGGCCTTCGGACACCTGTGCCTCACCCCTCCGCCGGCCTCGCGCCGCCGCCCCGCCACTTGATCCTTTCTTGGAGTCGATTCTTTGCTGTCTCGTCCTGTTGTTCTGATTGTTGCTGCCGCCGATATGGAGGCCGAGGCGTACCGCGGCTATTGCCTGCAGAGCGTGGCCGCCGCCTACGACGTCGTCCTGATCACCGGTACCGAGCCGACGTGGGAGCGGCCTTACCTCGCCGACTGGGAGGTCGCCGATCCCACCGACCAGGCCGCGCTGTCCGCCGCCGGCCGGGCCCTGGCCGAACGCCACCAGTTGGCCGGGGTGATGACATGGACGGAGTGGTATCTCGTCCCCGTCGCACGGCTCGCCCGCCAGCTCGGACTGCCCACCAATACGCCGGAGGCCATGCAGGGCTGTCGCAACAAGGCCACCGCCCGGAGCCTGTTCGCCCGCCATGGTGTGCCGTCAGCCGCTTCCGTGAGCGTGTCCAGCGCCGAGGAGGCAGCCGCCGTGGCGCAGCGGATTGGATACCCGGTCGTCGTGAAGCCCGGTTCACACGCCGCCGCCGTCGGCGTCATGCGTGTCGATGACGCGGCCGGTCTCGACGCGGCCTACGCGTTCGCCGCGCAGACCGCCGAACGGGGCGTCGAGAACCGCCAGGTGCTCGTCGAGGAGTACCTCGACGGCCCGGAGATCTCCGTCGAATGCGTCACCTACCAGGGGCACACCACGGTGGTCGCCGTCACCCGCAAGACGATCAGCCCGCCCCCGTACTTCGAGCAGTTGGCCCATGCGGTCGATGCCGCCGACCCGCTGAGATCCACTGTGGCCCCCGTCGCCGCCGCGGCACTCCGGGCACTGGGTGTGACCGACGGTGTCAGCCACATCGAGATGCGTCTGGTCAACAACCACCCGCGCCTGATCGAGGTCAACGGCAGACTCGCCGGCGACATGATCGGCCACCTCGTCCACCTTGCCACCGGTATCGACCTGGCGCGCGCTGCCGCCGACATCGCCTGCACGCGCGCCCCCGAGCACACCCCGACCCGGCGCCAGGCCGCGGCCATCCGCCTCATCTACCCGGACACCTCCGGCATCCTTACCCAACTCCACCTCGATGAGAGCGCCCAGCAGCCGTGGCTGGAGCGCATCCGCTTCCAGCGCCGACCCGGCGACGAAGTACGGCTGCCCCAAGACGGCGGTGACATGTTCACCGCCCGCCTCGGCTTCCTCATCACCACCGGCCCGACCGGCGACCTCGCCCAGGCGCGCGCCCAGGCCACCCACCAGCGCCTGGCCGTCACCGTCGCCCCCAACGCCTGACCCGGGCCGCCCGCCGAGGATCCCCTTCCTGCTCTCCACCGGATGTGCCCATGCCCGACCCTGAACCGATCGACGGAGACGTCTACGTCTCACCCCGCTACCTTGCCGCCGCCACCGCTACCGGGGACCCCGCCCTTGAGCCCCTGCTCTCGCTGGGCTGGGACCTGCGGCACGACGATCTCGGCAACGTCTACGTCACCGCCCCCGACCACACGGTCCGCCTGGGCTATCTCCCCGAAGGAGAAGACGACGGCCTGTGGCGTATCAACGCCTATGCGGACGCCTTCGCCTCACCGGCCTGGGGGGCCTGCTTCAACGACGGGTGCCCGACCGAATTTGTCCGTGCCTTCACCACCGCGCTCGCCGAGGCGTACGAGCAGGGCCCGGACGCCTACCTCGCCGCGCCGGGCCCGGGGAAAACAGACCGCGACCTGTTCCTCGCGGTCGCCCCGCTCGTCAACCGCGGCTGGCAGATCGACCGCCCCCGCGGGGGCGTCTTCACGATTCAGTCCGCCGACGGGCTCGCCGGACTGGAATTTACCGCCGGACGCCTGGGCCCGGAAGCCGAGCTGACCACCCGCGACGCCCGCTGGCAGCTGTGGGGCGGTACCTCGATCGACCGCCCCGCCTGGCACGCCACCGCCAGCACCGAAACCCCCGTCGCCCTCCTCAACGCCGTCATGCAGTGTGTCAGCGATCCCGCACCGCTGCCGCGATGGCGTGAGGACACGTACAGCTACGTCCAGGGCCTGGCCCACCTCACCCCGGTCATTCCGCCGCGCCCGCCGGCCCCGACTCCGCTGGATGTCCAGCACGCCGCCGCCCTCCGCCCGGCCGCCCTCGCCACCTCCAGCGTCCCGCGCTGGAGCACCACCAGCCGACCGGCCCTGCCCGGCCCGCGCAGATAGCAACAGTTCGACCTCTACCGGAGGCCCTCTTGTCCCTGCAGGCCCCCGAGTTCTTCGCTGAACTCTGCCTCCCCTTCACCGGCAGCACCGTCGTGGGCAACACCTACTACGCCCCTCCCACCGTGGGCGTACCGCTGCGTCTGCGGATCAACTTCGTCGGCACCATCACCGCGGATACCTATGGCGGCCTCCGCTTGGCGGTCGTTCACACGGACAGGGGCGAGATCGATGCCGTGGCACTCGACTTCGCCGACCACGGCACCTTCCACCGCCGTGACGAAGCCCAGAACAGGTCCGCTTACGGCACTTTCAACAAGTACCACCGCCCGGAAGGCCGCCGTGGGAGGTCGCTGTCACCACCGGACTGCGCGACGCCATCGAGCAGTACACCTCCGTCTGGTTCCCCGGTGCTTGGCAGACGTCCGCGCCGAGCCAAGCGTCGGGACCTACCACTCACAAGGCTCCCGTCCCGTCGGCCACCCGCAACGGTGGCCGCGCCCGCTGAGTCCGTTCCTGTTTCTCCTCTTTACGACCAGCGTTTCGTGCAGCCCTTCCCGGCAGGAGCCCTTTCATGTCGTCCGATCCCTTCAAGAACCTCGACCCCGCGCAGGCCGTGAAGGTCCTTCCCCGCCACCTGGCAGGCCCAGGCCCCGCAGGCCCCCGCGCGGCCTGGCCCTTCCCGTTCGACGAGGACTGGTCTCTGCATGAGCCCGAGAAGGGTACGGCCTTCGCCGGCAGCCCGTGTCTGCGGCTGTGGACCAGCCTCGTCCCCGAACCCGACAAGCCTGGCAAGAGGAAGTGGACCATCCGTGCGAACCGTGTCCCGTTCGGGCCGGCGGCCTGGCAGATTACCTTCGATGCCACGACCCCAGTCGAACTGCTGCACGATGTCCACGCCGAGTTGTTCGACCTCTACCTGAAAGACCGGAACAGCGACCGGGACTGGTTGTACGAGGACGAAATGGCGCCGTACGAGGCGTACGCGCCGCTGTTCGCCCGTGGCTGGAGCCACGACGTCAAGACCGATGGCACGCAGACCTTCGTCGCGCCGGAGGGCCTCGGAGGTGTGCGGCACCGTTACGCCACCGGCTACGACGGAACGACCTGGACAGCCTGGGGCGGATACCCGAGCGCCCCATACTGGCAGGCGCGCTTCTCGTTCGGTACACCCATCACACTCGTCGCGGCTTTCACCGCCTCGCTGATCTCCACCGAACCGGTGAACCGCACCGCGAAGGACGTCCCCTTCCACACCCGCCACCACCTCTACGTCGCGGTGGCGGACAAGCAGGCGCACCTCTCCTCGCCACCCGCAGCGCCTCCTGCGGGCCCGCCTCCCGGCCGAACCCGCTGACTCCCCTTTTAACCCTGATCAAGGAGCCCCTCTTCTCATGCGTCCTCGTGTCGTCCGCGGCTCCGTCCGATCGAACGGAGCCGCGTGCCCAAGCACCACTGGCTGAACGCCCGCCGAAAGCCTCCACAACACCCCGGAAGCAGACCACCGGCCACCACCGATGGGCCGGCCGGACCCGACGGATTCTGGCTGACCGATACCGCCTTCCTCGCGCGGCTGCACACCGCGACCCTGGCCCTGATCGATATCGCCGACAACGTCATGGAAGACGACTTCACCCTGACTGAGGCCCTTGCGGGTGCCCGGCACCAGGCGACCGACCTGCTCGGCATCCCGATCGACTACGGGCTTTTGGCCGAAGCGGAGGCCGCAGCCCAGATCGTCGCAGCCGCCGGTCTTCCCGCAGGCTCGCCCTTCGCCCCGGCTGTCGCCCACGGCCTGGCCCGCATCGACGCGATGCCCGTCGAACGTCAGCAGCAGCTCGTCCGCGCCGCCGGCCGCCGCTTCGCTCTCACCGCCCCGCCCCACCCACGACCGACTCCACCCGCATCACCACCCAAATCCAAGCCCGGCCGCTCCCGTTGACCCCGGCCCCTCGCCCACCAGACACCTCAGGAGTTACTTCTTGCGCATCAGCCCTGCCCGCCGCCTTCCCGCTGCCGTCGCCGTCGCCGCAGCGGTGACCGGCACCCTTACCTGGTCCCCGGCCGCAACCGCCCAGTCGCCCGGGCCGACGCCCGCCGCCTCCACGGCGCCCAGCGAGAGGTCCGTAGCCGACGCGGGCAGCGTCGTCATCGTCAAGAAGGACCCGGCCGGCGACGTACTCGCCGGCGCCGCCTTCCTCCTCCTCGACGCCACCGGCCAGGAGACAGGTACCGGCAAGACCGACGCACAGGGACAGCTGGCCTTCACCGGTCTCGCCCCTGGCGTCTACCGGCTGAAGGAAACCTCCTCCGGCAGCCCGCTCCACGACGTCGTCGCCGACCAGGACGTCATCGTCACCCCCGGCGCCACCGCCCGCCTGACGATCGTCGACCCGTTCAAACCCGCCCAGGTCCTCCTCAAGGCCCAGGACGACAAGACCGGCAAGCTCCTGCCGGGCTCCACCGTGAACATCGGCGTCGGCGAGAAGACTCTGCTCACCCTCACCACCGGCCCGAAGGGCACCGCCACCGGCGAACTGCCCGTGCCCAGCAGCAAGACGGAGTTCTGGGTCAAGCAGATCAAGGCCCCCCAGGGGTACGACCTCTACAAGCCCTCCAAGAACTTCACCGCTGGACCCGGCGCCCCGGTCACCGTGACCGTCACCAACGCCAAGACCGCCACCACACCGAAGCCCACCCCGACCGAGAAGCCCACGGACAAACCGACCGACACCCCGCCCGCACCCACGGACAGGCCGGCCGAGAGCACCCCCGGCGCGTCAAAGCCCAACCCGACGGCTACCGGCACGCCGGACACCGACTTTTCGCTCGTTCCGTCCATGGACGGGAGCGAATCTGGGCCGCCGAAGGCTCCGGCCGGCTCACTCGCCCACACGGGTGCAGACGCCACCCCGTGGATCCTCGGCGGAACCGGACTCCTGCTCGCCGGCGGCATCGCCATGCTTATAGCCGCGCGCCGCCGCAGTACCCCGGAGCCCGACCAGGACGAGAACACCGAGACCAACTAACCACCGTCTTCTTCAAACAGCAGGCCCCCGGGAAGTCCCGGGGGCCTGCCGCGTGTAGCGGCCGAGCGGCTGGCGGTGAAGCCCGGGGCGGGCCCGTACGCGACCCGGGGCAGACCGGTCCCCGCAGGCTCTCCCACGCTGATGCGATTCCGGTACATCTCATCCCCGCTCGTCTGCCATTGGGCATCAGCTGCCAAGGCGGGCCGAGCGCCAGCGCCGGTCGCTGCGGCTGATCAGACCGCGTCCTTCCAGCCGGGCGAGCTGGTAGGCGACCGACGGAAGGCCCTTCGCCATGGTCGGCGATCCACGTCCTGATCACTCGCAGGATCTGGAGCTGACGCTCCGTCGGTGCCTCGTTTGCGGGCGGCACTGGTCGGTGACCTGGACGGCGTGGCCCAGCGAGACCAGCAGGAGCAGCAGGTCGTCGGTGGTCACGCCGGGGAGCGCAGGCCCGTGGCGTCGGCGCGGGCGCACAGTTACTCGATGACGAGGCGAAGCTGCTGAATGCCCTCCAGGTCGGGGACCGACCAGGTCAGCGCGAGTTCTCCGTGATCGCGCGGTGGCATGGTGACCGTACGGTGGCGCCGTGGCGGACCGTGAGGTCAATACGTCCGTGACAGAACGAAGACTTCGCTGAAGACCGCCTGTAACTCGGTGTGAGATACAAATACTTCCGACCGCATGCACCGCGCCCGTTCTGGGGGAACACCGTGAAGTACACCCGCATCACTGCTCTCGCCGCCATCGGGGTCGCCGCCACCCTCTCGCTCACCGCCTGTGGCAACGACGGCTCCGGGAAGGACTCGTCCTCCAAGGGCTCCTCGTCCTCGTCTTCTTCATCCTCGGACGGTAGCTCGAAGTCGGAGGGTGGCTCGGGCTCCGGCGGCTCGGAGGCCAGCAACGCGAAGTCGGGCTCCGGTGAGGACACCGAGGCCCGCGTCGGCGCCGCGAACGGCGCGACGAAGACCGGCGGCAAGGTCACGTTCTGCAAGACGGAAGACCTGGCCATCGATGCCAGGGACGCCGCGACCGATGAGAACTCCGGCAGGATCGACATCACCATGATCAACCGGGGTTCGACCGCCTGCTCGGCGACGGGCTTCGCGGGCGTCAACATCAAGGACGCCGACAACACCTCGAACCCCATCGAGCGCGGCCACGCCCAGCCGCGTATCACCACCCTGAAGCCCGGCGACGCCGCTATCTTCAACCTCGCCTACGACATCGACAACAGCGGCGACAGCCTCGCAGACCCGACCAACATCCAGGTGACGCCCCCGAACGAGACCCACACCGTGAGCCTGAAGTGGCCTGCGGGCGCGGGGGAGATCAAGGGCGCCTACACCGACGTTGAGGTCTACCCCACGCACACGACCAAGTAGGGGTGGTGACCGCGGTCAGCCCTGGTGGCCAACCGCCGTATCCGGCCAGGATCTTGGCCATCCAGCGTGCAGCTAGACCGTGTCAGCGACGCTTGGCATGCCCCTTTCGCAGCAGGTTCCCAGATCGGCGAAAACGTGGCGGTCTGGCGCCCAGCGACGGCAAGCATGCCGACGGCCCCCACCCGTGTACGGGACGCTGTTGGCGAATAGGGCCTCTGGCGTGACGTCTGCCTTCGAGACCCAGTTGTGGTCTCGAAGGCAGACGTTGCTGTTTGGGGTGGGTTCGCTTGTCGATGAGGCCGCAGGTGTCGGGAGACGTTCCGGTGGAAACCGTGCGGGTGGCACGGGCCGCGTTTCCGAAGGGCAGCCTGGCGATCAGGGTCCGGGACGAACTGGGGGTGATCTTCCAGGACGAGGACTTCGCTGGTCTGTTCCCGGTGAGGGGCAAGCATGCCTGGTCACCAGGCCGGCTGGCTGTGGTGCTCGTGTTGCAGTTCGTGGAGAACCTGACGGACCGGCAGGCCGCCGAGGCGGCGCGGGCCCGGATCGACTGGAAGTACGCGCTCGGGCTGGATCTCACCGACGCGGGCTTCGACTACTCGGTTCTCTCAGAGTTCAGGGACCGGCTGACCGGTGCGGACGGCGGTCGGGAGATCCTGGACGGCATTCTGGCCGCGGCCCGGCATCGGGGACTGATCACCGCCGCCGGTAGAGCACGGACAGACTCCACGCACGTGCTGTCCGCGGTGCGCGAGCTGAACCAGCTGGAGCTGGTCGCGGAAAGTCTGCGGGCGGCCCTGAACGCGGCGGCCCGCGCCGAGCCGGACTGGCTGAGTGAGCGTGCCCTGCCGGACTGGTTCAGGCACTATGCCACCCGCGCCGAGGAATCACGCTTCCCCAAGGACCGGTCGAAGCGCACGCGGGTCTACGAGCGGATCGGCGCCGACGGCACGCACCTGTTGCGGATGATCTGGGCGAACGATGCTCCGCCAGGGCTACGGACATTGCCCGAGGCGGAGATCCTGCGGCAGGTGTGGGTTCAGCACTTCCACCTGGTCGACGGCGAAGTGGCCCGCCGAGGCCCAAAAGACCGTCCGCCGGGCGCCACACGCCTGGCCACCCCGTATGACCCCGAGGCACGCAACGGCGGGAAGAGGAACGTGTTCTGGGATGGCTACAAGGTCCACCTGACCGAGACCTGCGAGCCGGATACCATCCACTTGATCACCAACGTCGCCACCACAACAGGCGAGGTCAGCGATGACCGCATGGCCGCTGTCGTCCACGCTGCCCTCGCCAGACGGGACCTGCTGCCCGGCGAGCACTGGGTGGACACCGGCTACGCCAACGGTCCCGCGATGAGCGCCGCCCGTCAGGATCACGGCGTGGCCCTGCACGGACCACTCAAGGCCGTCACCTCCGCCCAATCCAGAGGTGAAGCGACCTTCGGGCAGGAAGCGTTCACTATCGACTGGGACCAGCAGCAGGTCCACGATTCCGGGCACTCACACCAGCATCGTGTGGCGTCAGGCCATGTCACAGCGAGGGACGCCGGTCATCCGCGTCCAGTTCTCCCGGCGCGACTGCACCCCCTGCCCTCAGCGGCCCGACTGCATCAAACCGAAGTCCGGCAGCCGCAAGCTCATCCGGCGCGACCTCACCCTGCGGCCCCACATCGAGTACGACACCATCCACCAGGCCCGGGCTCTCCAGCAGACCGATGACTGGAAGGACCGCTACAAGATCCGCGCCGGGGTCGAGGGCACCATCTCCCAAGGCGTCCTCGCCCACGGACTGCGCAGATCCCGCTACCGGAGCCTGACCAAGTCCAGCCTTCAGCACCAGCTCACCGGCGCGGCGATCAACCTCGTCCGTATCGACGCCCATCTCACCGGGACACCACACGCCCGGACCCGCACCAGCCACCTGGCAGCACTTCGCCCCACCGAATGACATCGATGGGGCGAAGTAAGGCACCTATTCGCCAACAGCGTCCCGTGTACGGGCGGGGGCCCTCGCGCCGTGGATCAGGCCGTGGCGAGGGAAATCTCGGTCGACTTGATCAGCGCAACGACGGAGGAGCCAGCCCTCAGGCCGAGGTCGGCGACAGCATCCTTGGTGGCTCACCCTCGCCCGTAAGGAGTGACGCCGTAAGTGGCTGGGTAACCCGGAGACTTTTGCACCTTCCTGTCCCTGAGCGCGGTAGTTGGCAGATGCCGCCAGATAGCGCGCTCAGTCACAGCTCGTGACAAGGGGCACCGAACCGCGCGCCGGTTCGGGACCCCTTCCACACGCCGACGGGTCAGCCGGTGGCGGCCTTCCGGTCGGCCAGCATCTTCTTGGCCTGTTGGAAGTCCTCGTACGTCACGGCGTTCAGCGTCTCCATCTGGGTGAGCGCCCTCGTGGTGTCGTCCTTCTTCATCGCGCTGCCAGCGAACTCCAGCAGCAGCTCCACCATCGCGTGGCTCTTCCAGTGCCGCAGTTCCGCCTCGTTCAGCAGCTCCGGACCGCCGACCATCATCAGGTCGACCAGCCGGCCCCGGGCCCGCCACTCCCGGCGCCGACGCCACCAGCCCCCGCCCGGCCGGTTCAGGTCCCGCACCTTGCGGATCTGCTCCACCATGGCCCGGATCTGCGCCTCCTGCAGGGGCGTCCATGCCTGCCCAGCGCTGTCAGAGAGCGCCTGGACGGCCTCATGGGCGGCCCTGCTGTCGTCGCCCGTCCCCTCGCCGCTCAGCTGCTCCACGGCCTTCCTGAGCGATGCTTCCGCCGCAGTTGCGTCGTCGTGTTCGGACACGCTAACCCCTTCTCCTCCGGAAACGCGCAGCATGCCCGGCGGGCGTCACCCCGGGCAATCGGACGGCTCGGCCTCCTGCGGGTCTGCCGCACCCGGGGCGGTGCCCGTACGGCGGGAGCGCCGGCGGATGACGTCCGGCAGCTGACGGGAGGCGGCGGCCGGGATGAAGAACAGCCCGATCATGCCGAGCCCGGTCACAGCGGCGCCCAGCAGGCCCACCGACACCGACGGGTCGTCGACCGAGGACACCCCGCAGAACACCGAGCTGACCGCGACGAACACCAGCGACGCGACGATCCATCGCTCCCGCAGCGGGGAGCGCGTCCGCTCCGCTCCCCCCGCGGGTCAGATCGTCTGAGGCGAGTAGCCGCCCGCGTCGGCCTGGCTGCCGTGTATGCGTTCCCTCCCGTGCTGCCAGCCTCAGGGGGCGGACTGCTCCCGTACCGACGGATGCGTTTGGGGCAGCCCTGGCAATCCTGATCCGCGAAACGGGATGATTGCGTCACCTTTTCGCCAGTTCGCCGGGGGCAGACAGGAAAGATCCAAGAAGGACTGGCCAAGCGTCGCAGAGGCATGTCAACGTGGACGCCTTCCCGTAAAACGCCAGGTCAGAAAGGTGATTGCCTGTGCCGATTGCGTCCACCGCACCCGGGTTCTCCACGACCGTTGAGACCTTGAAGCTGCATTCGTGGCAGCTTGGTCCCGGACAGCCGACGGCGGTCATGGACCTGTTCAGCGCGGAGTTGTTCCACCTGGTCGTGGACGACCGTGCGGATGTCCACGTCAGCAGCAAGGACGGCCGCTTCTACCTCGGCTGGTTTCCCATGGGCCGGGCAGGAACGGACGGCGAGGGCTGGAAACTCGCCGTCACCGGCACCGCCTCGATCCCGGGCTACAGCATCAGCTTCGACACCGAGGCCCCGGCGGAGATCGTCGCCGCCGCCGTACACCGCGCCCTCGCCGGCTCCCGCCCCCTGTGAGCCGAGCACGACCCGCGCTCTTCCGCACCGCCCCGACCACCTCGTCATCGAGACCCGCATGTGCCTTCGCACACCGGCCGGTACTTCCGGCGGGGACCGGCGACATCCCCACGTCGCGTGGCGCGGGCGGTTCGTATGCCGTCCGTACTCTGCCCCTCGCGGGCTGCCCCCAGTCTCGACGCAAGGAGAAGGCTATGGAACCGGAACCTGAGTTCACCGTCGGCGAGATCATCGACAGTCTGTCCGCCTGCCCCCGCGACGCGGTCGTGCGGCTGGCCATCAACCCGTTCTTCCCCATGGCCCACCGCCTCGCCGACATCGTGGCGGCGACGGACGAGACCGGACGCCCGGTGGTCTACATCGCCGAGGGGCGCGACGGGGAGGAACAGCTCGGGCATCTCCCGCCCGACGTCGCCATCGCGCTCACCTGGCACGCCCCGGTCCAAGCGCCCCCGCGCAGGCGGCGCACAGCCGGTCACCGCGACGCCCAGTAACCCCGATCTTCAGGAGGCGCCCCTGCACCCGCACCACCCCCTCGGCCCGTCCGCCCCTCGATCCCCGGACCCGCTGTACTGGGTCACCCCGCGACACCTCGCCGGTGACGACGGCCGACTGGCCGACCACGCCACCGCCACCCTGACCCAGCTGGGCTGGACGTGCCTGACGATCGTCCGCGGACGCCAGGAACCAGGCGAGGCGGAGGCAGACCGGCAGGTGCTGCGCAGCACCGTCCTCCACCTCAGCCCCGACCTGCTGACCTGGGCCCAGTGGGTACTGGCCGACGAACCCTTCCAGCTCGGCGAACTGCCCGTGGCCTGGCAGGTATCCGCCCGCACACACCCCTCGGACCCGGTGGCCCAGTGGAACGCCTACTTCACCAAGGGCGTCCCGCACGAGGTCCTCGCCGACTTCCTCCTCGCACTCGACGCGCGCCCCGACCCCGCGTCCGGATTCGACGGACCCGAGGCCGTCCTCGCCGCGCTGACCGGGCAGGGCTGGGTCCGCGACATCGACCATCCCGACAGCGCCGCCTCCGATACGGGCTTCGCCTCCAGCTTCACGCTGTGCCTGCTCCCCCCGCTCATCCAGGACGCCGACCCGCGCCCTGGACCCGTCGGCTGGCAGGCGTGGGCCCAACCGGTCCTCGGCGCTCCGTACTTGTGGTGTGTCGCCTTCAGCAACTCCACACCCCACGATCTCGTGGCCGCCTTCGCCTCCTCCCTCGCCTCACCGGTACCGGTCCTGCGCCGCGTGCTGCCGGAAAGCTCCGCAGGCCGCCTCACCCTCAGCCCGGCGACCTGACCGCCCCCGCCCCCGCCCCCGCCCTCAGCGCAGTTGCCGTCGTCCCTGCCCACCGCGGGCCAGAGATGGGTGCCTTGGCCCTCCCCGCTTCTTTCGCCACCAGGGAGTTCGCTCTCTGGCCACGTGGAGCCGCACTTCGCCGCGCGGGGCCGACAGACCGTGGCAGCGGAAGCGGTACCGGCCTCCTCGTGACGTCGCTGGAGACGGCCGCGTACCCGAGACCGCATACGGTGCGAGCGTCGCGCGGAGAAGCGGCCAGGGACACAGGGGGTGAGAATCCTCCGCGTCCGGCAGGAGGACGCCGACAGCCACAAGCGCATAGCGCGCAGCCCGGCAGACCTCTTTCGGCCTGCCGGGCTTTTTCGCTGCTGTGGACGATTCTCGTCGGTGTCGGGGCTGCTGAACGAGACGTGCAGGTTCGTACGTGAGTACCGCTGTCATCGCTCCGCCGTGCGGCGCTGAAGGCGCTCCAGCAGCCCAGAGACTTGCTCGCGGAAGGTCTGCCGCCGACAGCCCAGGACCGGACAGACCAGACGTCGAACCTGGACGTTGACCGCGACCCTGCGGCCATCCACCGGCACATCCGCAACCGTCCGGACGTGATACCCGTGCACTTTCCCCGTCGGCACCCCGCACACCAGACAGGGAAAGGGTACATCCCGGGTCCGGGCTACGACCCGGATCACCGCGCCGTCGTCCGCCACATCATCGATGACCAGTGCCGAGAGCCCTGAAAACACCGTTGCCACAAGGAAGTTGACATCTCGCATACGACGTCAACGACGCCAGTCACCTGCCGTCACCACCGACTACGGAACAGAGCCGAACGTTTTACAGTCCCGTATTGAGGCTAGGGCCGGGCCGGCCAGATAGGACATGCCGTTGGCGAGGGCCTCCGGGGCGAAGGCGGTGGGCAGCGCGGCAGCCCGTTCGCCGGACAGCAGGGTGGACCAGCGAGCGGCGGACAGGGCACTGAGCTGGGGCAGCGTTGCCCCGACGAGCACTCCGGCGACGAGGTCCGGAACGGCGCCGGAGAGCAGCAGCGCCACGGCCCCGGCATGTGCGCCCAGCGCGCAGGGCAGCACTCGCGCCTGCCCGAACCGGTCGACAAGGCGTCCAATTTGAGGCCCGGCGACGGCGTCCGCGACAGCGAATCCGCCGGTGACGAGACCCGCGGCGGCATACGACCCGGTGCGTGCACCAGCCAGACGATGCCGATCCCCGTCATGGCGATGCCCAGTCGCCCGACAGCGGCGGGAAGGAAGAAGGCCGCGGCACCCGAGGTGCGCAGCAGGGTGCGGTAGTTCGCCGAAGCCGAAGGCACGACGCATCCCTTTCGCCGCCCTGCGGGACGCGCCACACAGGGTCGTCGGCGTCCGGATGTGCCGACCCGTGGCTGCGCCTGAAGCCGTCCAGTGGTGGCGTGGAGCGGGGACGCGCACCCCACGCCGACTCCGTCACCGGGCAGATGTCATGCGGTAGTTGATGACCTCCTCGATCGAGCGTAGAGAAACGGCGCGCGGAAACGAACAAGGAGGGACAGCACGTCTCCTTCGAAGTCGCGCAGGGCGAGAAGGGGCCGCAGGCCGAGAAGGTCCAGATCCCGGGCTGGGAATGCCTCTGCGTAACCGTCCGGCCCCCGTCCGGCCCCGGTCCGCCGGGGCCGGACGGCTGGGGTCAGGTGACGGGCCGAAGAAGGATGACGTTGTCAGAGACCGGCTGCGGGGGCGGTGGCGCGCCCTCCCTGTGGGTGAGGGCAGCGGCGGCGAGCGTCAGCTGGGTGACTCACCAGTCAACTCCGCTACCTCATCGACCAGTTCAGGGCCGATCTCTTCAGTCGGCACTCCGAGGCGAATGCGTTCACCGAAGCGCTGGTCCGGCGACGCCACCTGCCTGCCCAACGGGACGTGATGGCCCTCGCCGATGGCAGCTGGCACGGGGCAATGGCACACTGAGTACCCAACGGAGTTCCCTTGCGGAAGTCGGATCTTGGTCGATCTTCTATCTTACCGGGAGCTCCGTTGCCGTGTCCCAGCCTCCGCTGGTACGTCACCGGAGTGACGAACCACGCAGCGTCACCAGGGGGCATTTCACCCCCAACCCACCATTCGCGAGCGTCTGACCTGCACGGAGTCGCTAACTCACCGGCATTGCACTGACGTTCACCGACCTCGTGGCCGGTTGACTCCCCATCAGATGGCCGGGAGCGGGGATCCAACTGGCCACCTACATGCCTCCGACGGGTCGGAGTGGCGCACGCGAGCACGGGAACTCCCTGCGGCCCGCGGGCATGAGCCCGAACCGCACGGCCGCCCCCGGAGACATGGATGGGCCGCGGCCTCGCCGTGCTCGGTATCGCCGATCTCGCTGCGCCGGAGCTCGGTGTCCGATTCTCAGGCGTGGCCGGGAGCGTGCAGGAAGCGCCCGAGATGAGGCCGCCGGCCTCGTCTCGCGGGGAAAGCTCCACATCCCGGTCGAGAAGCCGTACACGCTCGCCGACGGCGGCGCACATCGACAGCCATGCAGGTCACACGCGCAGGGGCCGGGTCGTGGTCGTCTGAGCCGTTTCCCGCGCGGTTGCACGGCCCGGCATGCTGAATTCCTTGGCGGTGGTGAACGTGCTTCTCGTCGCCGAGCCCGGCGGGCAGGGATCGCTGCAGGTCTTCGAGCCGGTGCTCGCAGTATGCGGTTCGCACAATGACGAACTTGGTTGGGTTGCCCGGCTGATCAAGGGTTTCGCCAGTGGCTGGGCGGTGGTCATCGGCCGGGCGTTCACCCTGATCCAGTCATAGGGCCACCCGGAGCCCCGCGATCAGCAGGCCTTTACTGGGTGCGGGTGATGGACTTGTGCTCGACGTAGCCGGTGAGGCCGACCTTGCCGTACTCACGGCCGATCCCGCTGGCCTTGTAGCCGCCGAAGGGGCCGTCAAAGCTGATCGGCGCGCCGTTCAGACTGACGGTTCCGGTGCGCAGTCGGCGGGCGAGCGCCAGAGCGCGCTCCGGGTCGGCGGTCCAGATGCCGCCGGACAGGCCGTACTCGGAGTCGTTGGCGATCCTGACCGCGTCGTCCTCGTCGTCGTAGGCGATGACGGCCAGGATCGGGCCGAAGATCTCCTCCTGGGCGATGCGCATGGAGTTGTCGACGTCGGCGAAGAGGGTCGGGGTGACGTAGTTGCCCTTCTCCAGTCCCTCGGGGACCTGCGGGCCGCCGGCTACCAGGAGGGCACCCTCCGCGATGCCGATGCCGATGTAGTCGATGACACGCTGCTGCTGGTCGGAACGGATCATCGGTCCGATGAAGGTGTCGGGGGCGGACGGATCGCCGACCTTCAGCGATTCGACCATGGCTTTGAGCGCGGCGACGACCTCCTCGTACCGACTGCGCGGAGCCAGGATGCGGGTCTGCAGGATGCAGGCCTCGCCGTTGTTGCCCAGGGAACCGAAGCGCAGTCCCCGCACGGCGGAGTCCAGATCCGCGTCCTCCAGGATCAGGGCCGCCGACTTGCCGCCCAGCTCCAGGCTGACCCGCTTGAGGTGTTCGCCCGCGATGGCGGCGATGCGCCGGCCGGCACGGGTGGAGCCAGTGAACGCGATCTTGTCGATGTCCGGGTGGGAGACGAGGTACTCGCTGGTCTCGCGGTCGGCGGGAAGGACGCTGAGCACGCCTGCGGGAAGCCCGGCCTCGTGCCACAGGTCTGCCAGGAGCGTCATGCTGAGCGAGTTCTCCGGGGAGACCTTCAAAACGACGGTATTGCCGGCCAG
>NZ_JBIWLW010000039.1:0-71209 GCF_044766385.1 Streptomyces sp. NPDC102274
GAGGCCGAGCCGCTCGCGGACGGACTGGAGAGCCCCTGGGACGACCTGTGGTTCTACTCGAACCCCGTCTTCGTCCACGTCCGCTAGGACTTCGGCTCCCGTGTGACTCCCGTGCCCACGACCGCACACCTCTCGCCGGTCCGGGGCCCGGGAGTCTCACCCGGCCGGGATTCACTCGGCACCCGCCATGTCAGAGGGCAGGTGGCGCTTCCGATCGGGTCGGTCCGGGTCGGTGATTCCGGTGCTGGAAGAGGGAACCGAACCAGGCTCGTCCCTACTCGGTTCCCACGTCGGCCAGCAGCTTCGCCGTGCCTTCGGGTGCCTCCACCGGGAAGTGGTGGCTGCCCAGGTCGACGAGCACGATGTCGAAGCGGTCCCCGTAGCGGTCGATCGCTTCTTGCGTCACCAGCTCACGTACCGCGAACACGGTGATCGGCTGCTTCGTCTCGCGCAGCGCTGCGTCCATGTCCCAGTGCACCAGGCCCTCCATGGAACGCAGACCCGCGGGCTGCCGTACAGCGACCATCTTCTCGAAGTACGAATCCTTGAGAGCTGTGTCGGTCCCTGCCAGGGAACCTGCTTCCACGAGGCCCCGCACCCCTCCGGCGAAGTCCTCACCGAACGTGTGCAGCGCCGCGCCGGTCTGTTCCTCGCTCAGCGCCGGGAACAGGAACAGATGGTGCAGCGCCTCAAGTGCGACCACATGCGAGACCGTGTCAGGGAGCAGCCGGCCGACTTCGACGGCGACCGCACCGCCGAGGGAATGCCCGGCCACGACGCACGTGTCCACCGACTCGGCTTCCAGTACCGCCGCCACGTCGCGAGCGAACTCTTCCATGGTCCAGACGTCCCGCGTCGACCGCGATTCGCCATGCTCGGCGAGGTCGATGGCCAGGACGCGGTAGTTCTCGGGCAGATGGTCGGTCACCGCGTCGAAGTCGCTGCGATCGCACGCCCAGCCGTGGATGAGGGCCAGGGTCGGCCCTCCAACCGGACCGCTGGCCGTGTACCGGATCGTCGTGCGGTCCGATCGCCGAACCTCAAGATTCTTCCTGGTCCTGCTTGCAATAGCCACGGTGTCTCCTTGTTCCGAATTATAGAACTCTGTATCGATGAGTAGGCTGAAGATGTGTTTCGGGCGAGGGCGGCGGCAGTGATCACCACGATCGCCAGCGCGTAGGCCTCGGGGGCAGTTCTCAACCCGGTGCGCGTGCCATCGGTATCGCCGGAGGGCAAGGCGCCGGCGCATGCAGCGGAGACCGTCAACAACAGCTCGAAGCCATACTCGAACGGGAACAGGCCCGGGGCAATCGGACCCCGACCGTCGAACGCACCACGGGACGCCCTGCTTGCCCCGCTCTCCTCCCGGGCCGTCTTCACCGACCGGGCCCTCACTCCCGAATGGACACGCACCCTCGTGTCACACCTGCTGAGGGCTGACAACACCCACACCATGAGCGTGGCGTGGTCGGGTTCGTGGTGTGGGTGTGCACCGGTAGTGGATGGGGGAGACGCCGGCCCAGGGTCGAAGCGTGTCTGTAGCTCGGCGATGAGGAATTCAGTTGTCGGAGATGCCCAGCCGGACGCTCCGTGAGCTGGGTGCATCCTGTTGCCCCGAGACCTCGGTGGGGGTCAGACCGGGGGGCGGAGGCGGGTGAACTGTCCGTCCCGGTCGAGGATGCACAGGAGTTCCGCCGGGCCGCCGTGCGCCTTGATGGCGTGGGGGATCATCGTGGAGAACTGTGCTGCCTGGCCGGTTTCGACGTGGTTGGTGCGCTCGCCGAGCAGGAGTGTGACGGTGCCCGACAGGACGGTGAACCAGTCCTTGCCGGGGTGGACCCCGAGCTGGTCGTCGCCGCCCCCGAGCGCTTCGTCGGTGATGCGCATCTTGGCGACGGTGATCCCGGACGGCCCGGACTCGCGGCTCAGCAGCCACGTGGTCATCCCGCGCTGCTCATCGCGGTGCGGCCGGATCGCGACATCGTCGTCGACGGACTCCACCAGCTGATCCAGGGATGTGCCCAGGGCGCGGGCCAGTGAGGTCAGCTGATCCAGGCTGATGCGCCGGTGGCCGGTCTCGATGCGGCTCAACGTGGAGGGGCTGAGGAACGCACGCTCGGCCAGGTTGTCGAGGGACCACCCGCGGGCCTTCCTCAGGCTCCTGATGCGGAGGCGGATGGTGCCGTCCAGATCACTTTCTTGCGCCATAGGCAAGACTGTATGCCATATGAGCAGGCAGGCGCTAACGTCGAAACATGAACGCCAAGGACATCCACAGCACCCACCAGGACCATGAGCGGGACGGGGCCGACACTATCGCCATGGCGGAGCTCCTGGATCTCGACGCCGAGGTTCTGCACACCTATCGCGCCGAGCTGACCTCCTGGCTGGGCAAGCTCACCGACCCGGCTCCCGGCCACGTTCTCGACCTGGGCAGTGGAACGGGGACCGGTACCCTCGCCCTGCTGGAGGCCTTCCCGCAGGCCGAGACGACCGCGCTGGACCTGTCCCCGCAGATGCTGCACCATCTGTCGAAGAAGGCCCACGCGCTCGGCCTGGCCGACCGTCTCAGCACCGTTCAGGCGGACCTGGATACGGCGTGGCCCGACCTCGCTCCGGCCGATCTGCTGTGGGCGGCCTCCTCCCTGCACCACATGTCCGACCCGGACCAGTTCTTGGTCCGGGCCTTCGACGCGCTACGACCGGGTGGGCTCATGGCGGTCACCGAGATGGACTTCTTCCCCCGCTTCCTGTCCGACGACATCCGCCTGGGGGGCGTTGAGGCCCGCCTGCACGCCGCTCTGAACGAGGGCCCGGCCGTCGACTGGACCGACAACCTGACCCGGGCCGGCTTCATCCTGGAAGCGAAGCGGCCCTTCGTCATCGATCTGCGCGCCCCGCTGCCGGGCGCCGCCGGCCGCTACGCGCAGATATCCCTGCGCAAGCTGCGCTCCCACGCGGACGGCCGGCTGCCCGAAGCCGACCTGGCCCTGCTCGACACCGTCCTCGACAGCGACGGCCCCGACGGCATCCCGCGCCGCGAGGACCTCACCGTCCGCACCACCCGCACCACGTGGGCAGCCCGCCGCCCCTGACCTGCTCCGGCCGTGCGCGGCGCCGGCCGGACCCGTCCGCATGGTGGTGGCATCGAACGAGAGCGTTTGTCAGGTGGCGCGCAAGTGCTCGATGTATCCCCCGGCCGGTTGGTGGATACGCCAGCCGGGGTTGCCGGTCTCGGCGAACGTGATCCACGCACGGTGGATCCGGGTGGCCAGCCCGGCAGGCGGTTCCGCGCTGCCGAGCAGCCTTCGCGGACCTCGCAGCGAGGGCAGCGACAGGTGGTCGAAGACGAAGGGCAGTTCCATCACATGGCTGGCACCGAGTTGTCCGTCGATCGCGTCGGAGCGCCAGGCGAATTCGTAGCAGTACGTCCGTCCAGGCGTGGCGCTCGCGTGTGCGGCAGCCATCTGCTGGGTGCCCGCCTTGAACAGCCCGTCGCCGAGGATGATGGTGCGTAGTCCGGCGGCGGTGGCGAAGGGGTGCTGTGCCCGGTAGGCACGGACAGCGTCGTCGGGGTCGGAGTGGAACCGTGCCGCGGTCTCCCGGACATCGGTCTCGGTGCTGTCGGCGAGGATACCCAGGGGGGCCAGGTACAGGCTGCCCTCGTCGAGGTTGGAGCCGATCAGCAGGTCGATGGCGCTGTCCCGAGCGGCGGCGACGATGGCGGCGGGCTGCCGCTCGCCAACGAGGCTGAAGGAGGTGATGCCGCCCAGGGGGTCGTGGTGGGTGGGGGTGCGCAGGTCCAGGCCGGCCAGGCGGGGCAGGACGGCAACCAGACGCTCTTCGGGCAGGCCAGCCAGGGCCTTGGCGGTGGGCTCGATATCCAGCTTCCGTCCGACCTCTGTGGTGACGATGCCGGCCTGCTCCGGTGTGAACGCGCCGGTGCCGGTGCCGCTTTGGATGATCACCCGGCGCAGGAGGCCGGACGAGGCGGGATCGGCGAGGATGCCGCCGACGATGATGGCTCCGGCCGACTGGCCGAAGAGGGTGACATTGCCGGGGTCGCCGCCGAAGCGGGCGATGTTGTCCTGGACCCAGCGCAGAGCGGCGAGGACATCGAGAAAACCGCGGTTGTCCGGCGCGTCCGGCAGATGAAGGAAACCGGGGATGCCCAGACGGTAGTTGACGGTGACCAGGACAACGCCGTCGCGCGCGAAGCTCATCCCGTCGTAGAGCGGCACGCGGTTGGAGCCGGCGACGAAACCTCCACCGTGCACGAACACCATGACAGCTCGCGCCGGTCCGCCCGGTGGTGGAGCCCAGACGTTCAGGGTGAGGTAGTCGTCACCGCGCTGCCAGCCAGGGCCGAAGTAGGGCGACATGTCGAGGGTGCCGAAGGCGTCCCGGACGGGTTGGGGCGCGGTCGGTCCAGGCTGTGTCGCGTCACGGACCTCGCTCCAGCCGGGGTGGGGCATGGGCGCGGTGAAACGTCGGTGACCCACGGGCGGGGCGGCGTACGGCACGCCGAGAAAGACCGTGCCGTGTTCGTGGCGGCGGCCGCGGATCGGGCCGGAGGTGGTGGTGGTGATGGTGGTGAGACCGCGGGGCGCCATCTCGCCTCTCCTTGCTGTTGGTTGCACGGGTTGGGCCGCCGCTCCGGACCGGTGTGCGGTCCGGAGCGGCGGGGGACCTGGGGTCAGTACCGGGCGAACGGCCCCCACTTCTTGATCGCGAAGCCGCTGTCCGTGTCCATGACGACCTCCAGAGCGCTGTGGCCGCTGAAGTGGGCGGGCAGGACGAGGGCGCTCATGTCGGCGGCCCAGCCGAGGAGTTCGCGGCGGGTGGTGCGTGCCTGTGCGGGGTCCTGGCAAAAGCAGCTGCTGTGGTCCGGGTGGGTGACCTGTAGCGGGGTGTGCATCAGGTCACCGGCGAGCAGAGCGCGGTCGCTGCCGGACTCCAGCTTGACGACGCTGGATCCGGGAGTGTGGCCGGGGGCCGCTTCCAGTCGCAGGTGCGCGTCGATGGTGTGGCTTGTCTCCCACAGCTGGACCTGGCCAGCTGCGTGCACGGGGGCGACGCTGTCCTCGAAGACGTTCTCGTTGACGCCGCCGGTGATGTCCGAGTTGTTCGCCGGGTTCCAGAACTCGAAGTCGGCCTTGGGCATCAGGTAGGTGGCGTTCGGAAACGTGGGCACCCAGACGCCGTCGACCAGCCGGGTGTTCCAGCCGACGTGGTCGACGTGCAGGTGGGTGTTGACCACCAGGTCGACGTCCTCGGGCCGTACACCGGCGCGGGCGAGGTTGCCGAGGTAGTCCAGCCGCAGACCGTCCCATGCGGCGACGGCCGGGCGGGGCTTGTCGTTGCCGACGCCGGTGTCGACCAGGATGGTCCTGCCGCCGCTGCGCAGCAGCCAGGTCTGCATGGCGACATGGACCATGGCGTCGTCGGCGCCCAGGTGGTCGGGCACGAGCGTCTCGCGGTGGTCCTGCCATGCCTGTTCGGGCAGGTCCGGGAAGAACTGGTCCGCGGGCATGATCGGGCCGTGCATCTCCTCGATCCGGGTGATGGTGACATCGCCCAAAGTGATGTCGTTCATGTCCTGCATGGGGTTTCTCCGTACGGTGCGGGTTCTCGGGGGGCTTGGAGCGGCGACGGGGTCGGCCGGGGGTTACCGGCCGTCAGTTCGGTGCGAGGAGGGGTGGTGTGCCCAGCCTCGGGTCTGTGTGCCGTGCCCGCGGCGCTGGTCGTTGAGGTGAGCGACGACCAGGTTGGGATCCTTGGCAGTGACATAGGCGGCGCTCAGCACGTAGGCGGTGTCGCCGCGCAGGGCGATGGACGTGGGATTCTGCAGGCCGTCGGACGCGGTCAGTACGATGGAGTGGCTGCCGTCGGGCTGTACCAGCGCGACTTCGCTCGGGCCGTTGAGGGCGGCCAGCAGTTGGTCGCCGCGGCCGGTGAAGGCCAGGTCGTCTATACCCGGCAGACCGGTGGCCTCGGTGCTGACCTCACCGGCGCGGCCGTCCCGGAGGATGGGGATGCGCAGGATGGTGCCCTTGTCGAGGTTGGTGGCCCACACCGCACCGTTGTGGATCTTCAGGCCGTTGGCGCCGAGGAAGCCGGTGGAGGCGAGTTGGGGGGCGGCGGACCAGGCGGTGGGGGCGCCACCGGAGGTGGGCACGCTCCAGATGGTGCCGAGTACGGAGTCGGTGGCGTAAAGGGTGTTGGTGCGTGCGTCCAGCGCGAGGCCGTTGGGCAGCCCGTTGGACGGAAGCGCGGAGATCCGCTGCGGTACGCCGCCGGGGCGCAGGCGCCACACGCCGGTGAGGTCCGGGGTGCCAGTGGCGTAGAGGAAGTACAGGGTGCCGTCGTGGGCACGGACGATGCCGACGGTCAGCGGGAAGCCCATGGCCGGGGTGTGGATGCCTCGGTCGGCGGGCTCGGGCAGGGTGGCGAGGATCCGAGTGGTGCCCCGGGGAGTGATTTCGGCGACCTGGCGGCTTGCGGCGAAGGTGACGTACGCGGCGCCGCCCGGTGCCAGGGTGATGTTCTCCGGTGCCTGACCCTTGGCCAGGTCGAAGTGCACGGCGATCCGCGTGCTGTTCAGCGGCGCGGAGACGGCCGAGGCCGGAGTCGTACCGAGCACCGCGGCAATGGCGGCGACGAGCACGGACGCCGATACAGCGGACGCGGTGAGCTTCTTGGTCATGGTTTCTTTTCTGTTTTCGGGCATGCGGCAGCAACACACCGACGCATGGCTTGGGATACACGGGTTCTTCTCGGAGGGCACAGCCCGCCGCCGCGTGCGGCAGTGGCCGGCCGTGCCGGGCGGGACGGGCGCGGGCTCGTTTCGGCCGCGCGCCCGGTGACGTTGTGCGGGGTCAGCCCTTGTCGACGTGGGACCGCGTCGGCGCCGGACCGGGGGAGAAGCCGGCTTGCCGGGCGGCCCGGCCGGTGGCCTGGGCGAGCAGGGCCAGCGCGGCCCGCGAGGCCGAGTCCGCTTCCGTGGTGGCGACCACGACGTCGGGGCCCGGCCCGTTGTGCAGGGTCTGCTGGATGACGGTGAGCGGGCCGACCAGCGGGTGCCGCATCTCGTAGCCGGCGACGGTGCAGGCCTTGACCCGATGGTCGGCCCACATGGATGCGAACTCCGCGCTCTTGGCGGACAGTTCACCCAGCAGCGCGTGGAGAGCCGCATCGTGCGGCTGCTGGGCCGCCACCAGGCGCAGGTTCCCGACCACAGCCCTGGCCTTGGTCTGCCAGGCCGTGTACAGGTCGCGGGTATGGCAGTCGAGGAACACCAGTTTGGCCATGTTGGGACGCTGCGCCGGCCGGTCGGGGGCACCGGGGTCCAGGTGCCCGGCGAACAGCGCGTGGCCCATGCGGTTCCATGCCAGCACATCACTCCGACGACCGAGCACGATCGCGGGAACGTCCGCCAGCACGTCCAGCAACTGGCGGGTCGCCTCCGAGACCCGTTCCGGCGCGGACCGCCGGCCCCTGGTGCGCTGCCTGTCCACCCGGGCCAGGTCGTGCAGGTACCGCCGCTCGGACTCGTCCAGCCGCAGAGCCCCGGCGATCGCATCCAGAACCTCCGCGGAGGCGCTCAGTGAGTGTCCCTGCTCCAGCCGCGTGTAGTAGGAGGCGCTCACCCCCGCCAGCAGCGCCAGTTCCTCACGCCGCAGCCCCGGCACACGCCGGCGCTCCCCGTAGGTGGGGACACCGACGTCCTCCGGGCGAAGCTGCGAGCGCCGCGTCTGCAGGAAGTCCCCGAGCTGCGATTTTCCGTTCATGGATGCGAGTATGCGCCGACTCGGGACACGCAGCCTGACCCAGCTGTGGATAGGCAATCGCGGTCGCGTCAGCCTCCCAGTTCCGCTTCAGGTGGCTGGCCGTGGCAGCCCTCAGGGCGTGTCTTCACAGTAGCGCCGTCCGCCCGAGGGGCGGGCCCGGCGGCGGCCGGTGCACTGCACTCGCTTCGCTCGCTCCGTCTCGGCACAGGGAACTGTCCTGCGGATGCCGAGCGCGATCGCAAGGCGGAGGGTCTCCCCAGTACTGGATGGGGACGTACTGGGGTGATCCCGACAACGCGGCGAGCGTGCGTGCCGGGCGTCGCCGGGCAGGCGGGACTTTGAAGACACGCCCTATGCCGTCTTCCCCGTTGAAGGCGGGCGGACGGCCTCCGGCGCTGCCGACAAGGACAGTGCGCCGAGCGGCGCGCCTCCGGGACGCGCCGCTCGGCCGGAACTGCGCCAGGCTTGCTCAGCAGTAAGGCTTGGAGTCGGCGGCGAATCGCTTGAACGCGGCCTTGGTTGCCGGTCCGGCGATGCCGTCGATCCCGCCGTTGTAACCCTGGTGCTTCTTCATCGAGCGCTGCAGCCCCTTGATGGTGCCGCTGCCCACGATTCCGTCGATGCCGCCCGTGTAGCCCCAGTAGGCCTTGAGGCTGCGCTGCATCGCCTTCCAACTGTCCGAGCCCAGCAGCCCGTCCAGAGCGCCGTTGTAGCCGTGGTAGTCCTGGAGCCAGCACTGGACGTACCTGGCCTCCGTGGTGCTCAGGCCAAGGTTGTTCACCGCGAGCGGCGCGACATCCTTGGTGCTCACCGCGACGGTCGGCGAGTTCGACGCGGGCTGGGCAAACGCCGAGCCCGCGCCCACCAAGCCGCCGGCGGCCAGGCCGGCAACTGCTGCGAGGCTGACGAGGGTCCTCGTCACCATGTTCGGTCGCATCTCTTCCCCCTTGTGGATCATGGACGACACCCGGCACGGTCGATGCTCGGGTGGTGGTTCGTACTGCCGGCGGGCACGGCGGGCGGTGAATGCGGAGTGCCGGAGCAGCTCGCGGTGCCGTGTGCCATGCCTCCGGGGCAGCAATACGAGAATGTGGTCCGGCCGAGGAACCTGCCAGGGTCAGCCGGTAAATACCGGGATGCTGGGACATCTCACGCCCTGGCCTGCGGGTACACCGTCCCGAATGGGACCCTGTGGGACGCGGTGGGACACCGTGCACACAGCGCCCTCTTCGGAGGCACGCCCCCCATGGGCGGCGGGTGAGACGGAGCTCGCGCCCGTGTTTCCCACGCCCTGGCCCGGTGCGCCGAATCGGAGCATGACAAAGACATGGGCGAGCACGAGACGAGGACCAGGGCGACGCCTGTTCTCCCAGGTGGCGGCGGCGGGGCTTCAGGGGTGTGGTGTCTGGCTGCCCGCCCGGACCGTGTCCGTGCCCCAGCTCGCGAGGAGGCGCAGAGACTCCGCCGACGCGGTGCCCGGCTCCGCGTGGTACACGCACAGGAACTGTTCGTGGTCGTCCGGGAGCTGCATCGTCTCGTACGCGAGGGTGAGGTCGCCGACCAGCGGATGCCGCATCCGCTTCACGCCGTGGCCCTTCTCCTTCACGTCGTGGGTGGCCCACAGCCGCCTGAACTCCTCGCTCTTGACGGAGAGTTCGCCCACGAGCGCCGACAGGTCCGGGTCCTGCGGGTGCTGGCCCGCGTACAGCCGCAGATAGCTGACGATGTCGGACGCCTTGGAGTCCCAGTCCAGGAACAGCTCGCGGTAGTCGGGCGAGAGGAAGGTCAGCCGCGCCCAGTTGCGCTCCGCGGGCGGTAGCTTGCCCCAGTCGCCGAACAGCGCCGCCGCCATTCGGTTCCAGGCAAGGATCTCCGAGCGCGCCCCGCTGACGTACGCGGGCACGCCCTCCATCGACTCGAGCAGCTGCTGCAGCGCCACCCGCACCTGCTGCCGCCTGGGCGCCCCGCTTCTCCTGCGCTGGTGCTTCGGCGCGGCGAGGTGGGTGAGGTGCGCATGCTCGGCGTCGGTCAGGCGCAGGGCGCGCGCGATCGAGTCGAGCACCTCCGCCGACACATTGCGCCCGTTGCCCTGCTCCAGGCGTGTGTAGTAGGCCACCGAGACCCCGGCCAGCTGTGCCAGCTCCTCGCGCCGCAGTCCCGGCACCCGCCTGTGCCGCCCGTGCGAGGGAATTTCCACGTCTTCCGGCTTGAGCCGAGCCCGCCGGGTGCGCAGGAATTCGCTGAGCTCGGCCCGGCGGTCGAGGCTGTCGGGGCGGGCTGCCTGTCCGTTGTCCGCGGCGGGGGTGTCGTTCATGTCTCCAAGTATTCCCGGTCGTACGACCGGGAGCCTGACCCCGCCAGTAGTAGGACCACTGGACGTACGCAAAGCGGTGGTCTGGGTGAACAGGCTGTGAGGAGGCACGCTGGAGAACATGACCACGACTGTTGCTGCATACGCCGCTCCCGGCGCCAAGGCACCGCTGGAGCGCACCACGATTGAGCGCCGTGCGGTCGGCGAGTTCGACGTTCTGATCGACGTCAAGTTCGCCGGTATCTGCCACTCCGACATTCACCAGGCCCGCGAGGGCTGGGGCGAGGCCATCTTCCCGATGGTGCCCGGTCACGAGATCGCCGGTGTCGTCGCCGAGGTCGGCTCCGGCGTGACGAAGTTCAAGGTCGGCGACCGGGTGGGCGTCGGCTGCATGGTCGACTCCTGCCGCGAGTGAGAGAACTGCAAGGCCGGGCAGGAGCAGCACTGCGTGCGCGGCAACGTCGGCACGTACAACGCCATCGGCCGCGACGGCGAGCCCACTTACGGCGGCTACTCACAGAAGGTCGTCGTCGACGAGAACTTCACCGTCCGTATCCCGGACGGGCTGTCTCTGGACGTGGCTGCCCCGCTCCTCTGCGCCGGCATCACCACATACTCCCCGCTCAAGCACTGGGGCGCGGCTCCCGGCAAGAAGGTCGCCGTGATCGGCCTGGGCGGCCTCGGGCACATGGCCGTCAAGATCGCGCATGCCCTCGGCGCCGAGGTCACGGTCCTCTCCCAGTCGCTGCGCAAGAAGGACGACGGCCTGAAGTTGGGCGCCGACCACTACTACGCAACCAGCGACCCGGCCACCTTCGAGAACCTGGCCGGCGCCTTCGACATCATCGTCTCCACGGTGTCGGCGCCCCTGGATTTCGGCGCGTACCTGAGCCTGCTGAAGACGGGCGGCGCACTGGTGAACGTAGGCGCCCCTGAGGAGCCCATCGCCCTGAACCTGTTCTCCTTGATCGGCGGCAACAAGACCCTCGCCGGTTCGGCGATCGGCGGCATCGCCGAGACCCAGGAGATGCTCGACTTCTGTGCCGAGCACCACCTCGGTGCCGAGATCGAGCTGATCGAGGCGAGCAGGATCAACGAGGCGTACGAGCGTGTGCTTGCCTCGGACGTGCGCTATCGCTTCGTGATCGACACGGCGACGATCTGAGCCGCGCGGCTCTACCAAGCGGGTAATCGACGCCAAGCGGGTATCGACGCCCTCCCGGGCTCCGGCAGGATCACCCATCCACCGGATCCGGGGAGGGCTCGCCCATGACCGCCCAGGTCATAGCCGTTCCGCGTCCCACGCTCCCGGTGCACGCCGACGTCCTGGAGTACATCGAGCGTGCAGGGCACCTTCGAGCCGTACGACTCGCGGGGATCCCCCTGGTAGGACCTCTGGTTGCTTCACACCTTACGGTTCTCGGCGCTGACCATCCACGCGTGCTCTTCGAGGGTATCGATGATCGCGTGGAGGATGTCGGCCGTGGATGGGTCCTCTGCGTCCACACCATCGTGCAGGCGCCGCATGGTCGCTGTCGCCGTGTGCAAACGCGTTGTGATGAGATCCACCACGGCTGCCACGCTCAGCTCACCATCGGGGAACTTGGGCAGGGTCGTGGTGGCAGTGACGGTGTCGGAGCGTCCGTCCGGAACAGCGTGGAGGCTCCTCATGCGCTCGGCAACCGTGTCGCTTGCGTCGCGGGCGTCATCCACGATGTGGTCGAGCTGTTTGTGCAGGTCCCGAAAGTTGTGGCCAACCAGGTTCCAATGGGCCTGCTTGCCCTGCAGATGCAATTCGACAAGCTCGACAAGTATTGCCTGCAGGGCATCTGACAAGTGCCGGGATGCCGTGAATCCCACGGCAGCTTCCCGCTCGGAGAGACGAGCATTGGATGGGACAGTGTGCGACGTCATGTCTCTGCTCCTTAGAGAGAGCGCCTTCCCCAGGTACTGAGCACAGGGGAAACGTGCGGCCATGTCATCTCCATCCTCGCCGCAGACTCCAGATCTCGCAGCTGGAGCCGTATTACTTCCTTGGATGCCGCTTGCTTGGATGCCGCTTGGCCCTTGGGTGAGGTCTGTTTCGAAAGTAGATCTCACTGGCGAGGTGATCAGGATGTGGTGCGCATCAAACGCAACGGCGGTCCCCAGAGCCAAGCAATTCTGGCAATGACCCCACGGGCGGCCATAGTGGGGGAGGGGTGTCACGCCGTCTTTTAGCGAGCAAATAGATGGGTGATTCGCGCCGACGAATTCAAAAAGGCGGTGAGGCGTACTCCGGGGATTACCACGAGTGCAGCTTGGGTCTGGGTCCCTACTTATTCCGGGATGACTGGACAGAAAGCTGTGGCTCTGTCGCTCGACGTTGCCCTTGGAAGTGCGGGCGCCACCGCGGCACCGGCCACACCAGCCACAGAGAACAGGGTACGGTCCGCCGCTGCATGGGCACGGATGGCGGCAATCCGCCTCCGAAGGGGAATCAGGCGTTCTTCTCGGTGTTTTGGCAGCCGCGGCACAACCCCCACCAGGTGATCTCGGCTTCGTCGATGGCGAAACCCTTGTCCTCGACGGGGTCGAGGCAGGGGGCCACCCCGATGCCGCAGTCCACGTCTTCGATGCGCCCACACGTGCGGCAGACCAGGTGGTGGTGGTTGTCTCCGACCCGCAGTTCGTAGCGAGCGGCCGACCCGGCCGGTTCGATGCAGCGGACCAACTGGGCGTTGGTGAGGTCTTCCAGGACGTTGTAAAGCCCCTGCCGGGACAGGTTTGCGGCAGCGCCTCCCGTGCCTTCGCCGATCCGCGCCTCCAGGTCGGCGGCGGTCGAGTGGGGCTGTCCCTGTAGTGCCGTCAACACGGCGCGGCGCTGCGTCGTGCTGCGCAGTCCCTTGCGCTTGAGCAGGTCTCCGACAAGCTGGTCCATGTCGATATCAACTCCTTCGGTGTCGGGTACCCGACCAACGGTGCGGCGAGGCCGCGATATCAAAGGGCTGTATCGGCCCGCTCCTGGGGAATCTGCGTCTGCGTAGGCCCGCTGAAAAGTGGCGCGTCTGCCGGTCTGCAGTGTTGGCGATCCAGGCATGCTAGCGCCGTGATTTGACAGAGTCAAATCACGGCGCTGGAACCGTACCCGTTCGCGGCGCCCCGGGGCGTACCTCTTCTGTGTCGGACTGAAGCCCAACTGGAGTGTTCGCAGCGGCAGTTACCGTTCTTGGCTGCCCCGGTGCGGGTCCGCCCGGCGGGCCGAACGCGGGTCCGCCTCACCCGGTCCGATGCCGCCGGGCCGGGTGAGGCAGGACCGCTTTGGCCCGAGTGGAACCCGGAACGGAGGCACGATTGCCGTATTCGGCGCATCGGGCGGGGCGGCCATGTGCGGTTGGACGGTTCAGCGCGTGTTTTCTGCGGTGTGGCAGACGTTGCAGAGGAATCGCCGCGCCTTCAGTGAGCCCATCGAGTGCCCCAAACCGTTGGCGTGGTGGACCGGGGCGCCGAAGACGCGTCCGTGGTCCTGGCATGACGCCAGGCCACAGCGCGTGCAGACGCCAACAACGGTCGTGTCCCTGCGGTCCTCCTGGGCGCAGTCATGGCACGTCATGGTTTTCTCCAATGTTGAAGCTCGGCGCATGGCCGTGATGGGTCCCACTCGGCAGTGAGTGTCGCGGGGAACTCCTTGGGGAGGCGGCTCAGAAGCCGGCCCGAGTTCCGATATCCACCAAGCTACCCGTCAGATTGGACTGAGTCAAATCTAGGGGCCCTCTCGGTGCCCCTCGGCCGCGCCTGTAGTCGACGTGGATCGACTCTGACGTTGTTCAGCGGCCCCGGCATGCGTGTTGGTCTGCGGTGGCCCTGTTTTGTGGCGGTCTGTTCATTCCGGACGCTCTGAAGTGGCCCCGGGGAACGGCATGAGCCGGCCCCCTGGGTGCAGTTGTTGTCGCGACCGGGCCTCGGCGTGACGGATGCCGCATGCCGTGAATCGGTGCTGACCATCGCCTCTCCTCGATGGGGCTTGGCCGGATCCATGTCGCGATATAGCGTTAGTCCCCTAGGCGCGCCGCTGGTTGCATCGCGCGGAGACGTTCGACAGGACCAGGACGGAAGCATGTCGGGAGATATCGCGCCCACGGGGAAACGCTCTGGCCACGGCTCGTCGCCCGAGCTGCGGGCCTCTCACGCGGACCGGGACCGGGTGGTGGATGTGCTGCGTGTCGCGGCGGGGGACGGCCGGCTGACTGCGGTCGAGCTGGACGAGCGCCTGGAGGCTGCCCTGTCGGCGCGGACTGTGAGCGAACTGACCGTGCTCACCGCTGACTTGCCGCCCGTATCGGCCACGGTCGGCGCGGCCGTAGCAGAGGTCAAGGACGTAGTCCGGATCGACCAGAGGTTCAGTCCGGTTACACGTATGGGGCGCTGGGTGGTGCCGCGGAAGCTGGAGCTCGCCACAGAGTGGTGCGAGGTGACGCTCGACTTCACTCAGGCCGTGATCACGCAGGACACCTTGCGGATCGACATGGATATGCGCGGTAAGACCCTGACGCTGGTCACAAGGCCGGGCATCGTGGTCGATGCGGATGCCCTGAGCCTGGAACACAGCAGGGTCAAATTCCGTCGGGCTCCTCACGCGGATATGCCGATCACTCTGCGAGTGGAGCTGGTGGGGAAGAAGAGCTTTGGCCGTGTCGTAGTGCGGCCCCCACGCCGGACGTTCGGGCAGTGGCTGCTGCGCAGGCCCACGTCCCTTTCTGCAGGCGATTGACTTCATCGTTGTGAACCGTCCGGCGGGGCAGTCGCTGACGTCTCCTTAGGGCCGGCCGCGGCCCCGGCAGCGGCCGGTCGTGGCCGGAGTCCCCGGGGCGGTGGCCTGGGGTGCTCAGCGATCCCGGACGATTGTCCGGGGGCGCATCAGGTCGTTGTCCTCGTGTTCGAGGATGTGGCAGTGTTGGATATACGTCGCGGGCAGCTCTGTGCCGCTGCCCGGAATCGAGGCGATGGTGCCGGGCACCTCGAATTTCATGATGATCCTGGTCACGGCGTAGCCGCCGGGCGTCCGGTTCGTGATGATCTGTCAAGTTGATCGGCCGGAGAGAGCGGGCCGGGCGCCCACCCCGTTTGAGCAGCCAGGCCGGTACCGGCATCGCGGAGCGGACCTCGGCCCATTCCGCGTCCGTCATGTCACTCGGATAGCACCGCGCCCGCCGCCCCGGAGCGATCGAACCGAACCTGTGCACGTAGCAGTCACACTCCGGAGTGGCCGTGATGGACGCGAGCGCAGCGGAAATGGTCAACTGTCCGGACAACGGGTCTCCTTGACCGTGACGGGCTTCAACAACCACGTCACTACCGGGAGGCCCGTTTCTTCATGCCCACGACCCCACCGGCACCTCTGTCCGAACGATCACCCGCGCCGCGCACCTCGAACGAGATCCGGTTTGCCACAACGCACTGACCGGCATGCCACGCCACCAACTGGGAACCCCCGCCGCCGCCTTGACTCTCCCGGTTCCGGGGAACGTGAGCGATGTGTGATCGCGCAGTGGCCGGCCGGGGAGCGTCAGCCCAGCCCGAGCCGGGGTATCTCCCTTCCCGCAGAGCGGTCCATCACCATCAGCAGGCCGGCCTCGCGAGTCCTGTCGTAGGCGGCCTCGTCGATGACGTCCAGCTGGAACCAGACCGCCTTGGCGCCGATCGCCACAGCCTGGTCGGCGATGCCTCCGGCGTGGGCGGAGTTGACGAACACGTTCACCACATCCACCGGGAAAGGGATCTCCGCAAGGGAGGGATAGCCCTGCTCACCGTGCACCGTCTCCGCCTTTGGGTGCACGGGCACCACCCTCTTGCCGAGGCGCTGCAGCTTCTCGGCCACGCGGTAAGCGGCCCGTTCGGGGTTGCCGGACAGACCCACCACGGCCCAGGTGTCTCCGGAAGCGGTGAGAATCTGCCTTATTGTCGCGTCATCGCCATAAATTGTCATGCCCGGCACCGCCGTGCGGTGGTGAGTTCCGCACCCGTTAGCGCCAACTGCATGATCACGGGGAGTGTCAGGTCTGTGGACTTCGTCAGCCGCATGGGTAGACGTTAGCCAGTTTGAATACTGTATGCAATAGTGCCATCGGCTCCGCGCAGAACAGTAAGCTGCGGCCAACTGACCACCTCGGCCTCATAGAGACAGCGTTGGGTCGGCCCCGCTCCGGGGAGAGTTCCCGCGCTCGATGCGTGTGATCGCGAGGGCCGGTGGTGAACCGCCTGGCGTGCTCGATCCGCCGACGACGCCGAAGAAGACGTGCGGCGCGAGCCGGCCGAGAAGGTCAGCGGACCGGCCGACCACTGTCCGGGCGCTCGATGACTGGACGCTGTCCGCACCGGCTACTTGGCGGATCAGTGGCCCAGGTTGTTCCCGCCGCTCGCCGCAGCGCCTCCGAGGAGCCAAGCACGCCGTGCCGCTGACCGGCGTCGGCTTCGCGGCAGCCCCCGGATCGGCCGCAGCCATCATGGGACCCTCCGGATCCGGCAAGACCAGCCTCCTGCGCGTCCTGGCCGGGCTCCAACCCGCCGGCGGCGAACGCCTCCCCCTCGACGGCGCCCCGTCCTGCCGCCTCGCCACCACCCGCGCCCGCGCCGAAGCGCCCGCGGAGGCAGGCTGACCTCTCAGGTGGTCACGCACCACCTCATCGGCGGTCTGCGAGGCGACGTGACAGTCGACCACGTTGGCATCCGACGAGGTGGGCGAGCCCGTACGCTCTCGCGGTCGACTGGACGCCGGTGAGTGCGTGGGGCCTTTGTCCGGGTCCTATACGGCGAGTCCCCGGAGCAGGCCCTCCAGGTCGCGCTCGCCGTCGCGGGTCTGGGCACCGTGGGCCAGTCCGCCGCGGATCAACCGCTCGGCCGCGGGACGAACGAACTGGCCCGTCCAGGCGTCGTGCTCCCGCAGGAGACCCTCGGCCAGATCCTCGGGGGCGATGGCGCGCTTGGCCGCCGCGATCACACCCTCGGGCAGGGCGGCGATGTTACGGGCGAGGCGGTCGACGATGTCGTCGAGCTCGCCGGCAGGGACGGCTCGGTTGACCCAGCCGTAGCGCTCTGCGGTTTCGGCGTCGTACAGCTCGGCACCCAGCACCACCTCCAGGGCGCGACTGCGGCCGACCCGGCCGGCGAGGTACTGCGTGCCTCCTCCACCGGGGACGATGCCCATGAGAGCCTCGATCTGGCCGATCCCGGCGCGACCGATCGCCGCGAACGCCATGTCCGCGGCCGTGACGAACTCCGCTCCTCCGCCGCGCGTCATCCCGGCAAGCTTGACGATGGTCACCTGGGGCTGGTGCCGGAGCAGTTCCCCCAGAGCCTGGAAGACGTTGACACCGTCGGGAAGGTCGGCCGCGAGCTTGTCGAAGGCGTCTGGCGTGTCGACGAGCGACATGTCGACGTGCGCTATGAAGAACTCAGGGTTGGCGCTGTCGAACACGATCACACGGACCGAGTCGTCGTCCCTCAGCGCGGTCAGCAGGTGCCGGAGGTCGGCCATCAGGGCGACGTTCAGGACGTTGACGGGTGGGTTGTCGAGGGTGACGCGGGTGATGCCGTCCTCGCGACTCACCCGCAGGGTCGCGTAGGCGTCGTGGTTCATGGAGATCTCCGATCGGTACCTGGTATGCATCTAGGTTCCTGATGCATACTTACAGTGCGGTGGTGGGCGACCGGCGTCAATAACGCACTTTCGGCATCTCAAGGATCGCGAAGGATACCGATATGGCTATTTCTGAAACCGGCGCTGAAACCGGCGCCGGCGCTGGCATCGACGTCGTCTACCGGTCCGATTGCCCCAGCCGCCCCATCCTCGACCAGATCGCCGACAAGTGGTCGATGATGGTGATGGCAGTCCTCGACAAGCCCCATCGGTTCAACGAGATCAGACGTCGCCTTGAGGGCGTGACCCAGCGGGTCTTGACCCAGACCCTGCGCCGCCTGGAACGCAACGGGATGGTCGTGCGCCGCGTGCTGCCAACCTCGCCGGTCGGGGTCGAGTACTCCCTCACCCCGCTCGGCGAATCCCTGCGGGAGCCGTTCGGCCGGTTGTACGACTGGACGGTCAACAACGCGGACGAAATCCGGGCACACCAAATGGACTACGACCGACGCGTTCAGGGCTGAGACACTGCGTCTGGATTGCCTGGGCCGCTACGGCGGGCTCCCCATGCTCCGGCACGACCAGACGAAGGTCGGCAACTACGACGCCACGATTCGCATCCCTGAACAGCTCCACCAGCGGCTGGAAGTCCGACAGCCAAGACCCTGGCGTTGTTCACCGCTCGCCACAACCGCCCGCCCACCCCGGAGGAACGCGCCCATCTGGCGCTGTTCCCCAGCACAACCAGCGCAACAGCGACAGCCGTCGGCCACTGTCCTAACAGTGGTTTCACCGGGGCTTCAAAGCATGGATCAACGATCTCGACATCGACCGGTGGGTGCCCCACCAGGCCCGGCACTCGGCCCGGCACTCGCCGGCCACCAGCCTGCTTGCGAGCCGGAGCCAGCGTGACCACATCCGCCGTTACCTCGGCCAGGTCACCGAGCGTATGGCCGCTGCGAGACGGTGCTGCGGACCTTCTATGACTTCCACCTGGAACGCAACACCAGATCGCGACAACGGGGCGTCTTGCTTCTCGCTGGACTCGACAACCGCGAGCTACCAAGAGGCCCTTCCTTCATGCCTCCGCACCGGCCAACCTACTCGATCCAGAACCCTGTTCGAGACGAACCGATCACGCGCGCAGACAGAGAAAAGCCAGTTAGTTCATGCTTGTGGTCGGCCCTTTGCTGCGCAGGAGTGCGGTCAGTGTCACGACGGCGAAAACCACCACGAACCACGAGTAGTCCCGTGTCGCGGCCGCCAACCCGCCCCCGTACACGACAAGGACCCCGGCGATGACGGCGGGCAGACCCATGCCGAGGTAGCAGATCACGTAGACGGCGGACAGCACACCGGCACGCTCGTGCTCCGCGACCAGGGGCACGACGGTGCGCATCCCTCCCTGGAACCCGGCTCCGAAACCGACCCCAGACACGAAGGTACCGGCGAAGAATCCGGCGAACGACGAGAAGTCGACGGCCACGAGGGTCCCGAGTGAGCCCAGCACGAGCAGTGCGACGCCGAGGAACATCACCGTCCTGCGCGGCGTGCGCCCGAGTGCGACAGCGGTGGCGGACGAGACCACGGTCAGTACGAACAGGCCGACGCCGCCGATCACCGCGGAGGTCGAGCCCGACAGCTGACGAGCGAGGGCAGGGGCGAGCGAGCCGTAGAAACCACCGAGCGACCACACCGCGAACAACACCGGGGCCACCGCGAGTAGGGGACCGCGTAGGCGTCGTGGCACCGCGAGTTCCGGCACGAAGGAGGAGCGCAGCCCGGGCGCCCGGACGCCGGTTTCCGGCAGCACCGCCACCCCGGCGGCTTGCACGGCGAAGATTCCGATGAACACGAGGTAGACGAGGTGCGTGGGCTCTGGCAGGTACTGGACGACCAGACCGGACAACAGTGCGCCGACCCCGGTACCCAGCCCTGGGGCGATGGCGTTGGCACGTGTGCCGCGGTTGCGGTCGATGTCCAGCATCGCCGCGCCCAGCGCACCCAGCGCGCCGCCGGTGGCGACGCCCTGCAACACCCGCCCGGTGACCAGGGCGCCGACGCCGTCGGCCGTGCTGAACACCACCATGGCGATGGTCTGCAGGGCCAGCGCGGCCAGCAGCACCGGCTTGCGGCCGAGGTGGTCGGACGCCCTGCCCAGCACGAGCAGGGCGGTCAGGACGACGATGGCGTATGTGCCGAAGATGACGGTGGTGGTGAGCGGGGAGAAGTGCCACCGAGCCGAGTAAAGGGCGTAGACCGGCGTCGGTGCGCTCGACGAGGCAAGGAACGAGACGATGATCGACGCCGGCAGCGCCAGCCCGGCGGGACCGCCTGAACGCCGGGCGGTCAGGGGAACGTCGCCCGGTCGAGTCGAAGACTTCGTGGTCATGTCCTCCAGACTGGCATTCACCGCCCTGACCAGGTGAGTGGCAATCCTGACCACTATCACTAGAATATTGCCATGACGATGCATCGAGTCGCGGTCCTGGCACTGGACGGCGTCACGCCGCTCGATCTGGCGATCCCGGCACAGATCTTCAACGCCCGCCCGGAGACCCCCTATGAGGTGACCGTGTGCGGGCTCGGCTCCAAGGTGGCGACCACCGCGGGCTTCTCTCTGGTCACCAATGGGGGCCTGGACCAGGTACGCGCCGCCGACACCGTGATCGTGCCGGGACACGAGCCGCTGATACGGCCGCCGGAGGACGTGCTCGACGTGCTGGCCGAAACACGCGACCGGGGCCGGCGGGTGGTGTCGATCTGCACGGGCACCTTCGCACTGGCCGCGGCGGGCGTGCTGGACGGGCTGCACGCCACGACCCACTGGCAGCACATTGACGAGCTCGAACAGGACTTCCCGGCCGTCCGGGTCGACCGCGACGTGCTCTACGTCGACGAGGGGGACGTGCTCACGTCGGCCGGGGTGTGCTGCGGCATCGACCTGTGCCTGCACCTCGTGCGCCGGGACCTGGGGGCGGTCGTGGCCAACCAGATCGCCCGCGGCCTGGTGGCCGCACCGCACCGCGACGGCGGGCAGGCCCAGTACGTACCGGCTCCGGTCACCGTGGCCGGAGAGGCGTCGCTCTCTGAGACCCGTGGATGGGCCCTGCACCACCTCGACGAACCGCTCACACTCCGCGTGCTCGCCCGGCACGCGGGCGTCTCATCACGCACCCTTATGCGCCGGTTCGCCGCGGAGACGGGCGCCACCCCCTTGCAGTGGCTGCTGAGCGCCCGCCTCGGCAAGGCACGTGAACTGTTGGAGACCACGAACCACTCGGTGGACCAGGTGGCACGGGACTGCGGCCTGGGCACAGCAGCCAACCTGCGTCTGCACTTCCGGCGAGCACTCGACACCACTCCCACCGCCTACCGGCGCACCTTCACGCGTTGACACCGTCCGTGCCTTGGACACCACGGTGGGCCCGACTCGTGGGGGCCGCCGCTGACGACGTGGTCACCGGTTTGACGACCGGCCGCACCCACGGCTTGCCGCACCGACCCGTGAAGAGTGGTCCCGGCACGGGGCCGGCGCGGCAATACCTGACCGACCCCGCAGTTCTCGGAGGCGATGGGGCAGAGGATGTCGATAACGGCTTGTCGGCTCCGAGTACGCGACATTGCTTGAGTCCTGCGCCTATGTCCCCGTCCCGCTGAGTGGCGAGAACTCCACCAACGAATCCGACACGATGCTGAAGCAGAAGACCTCTCGGGCAGAGCCCTGGAAAGAACGCCACAAGGTCACCTGGCGGACCGTCAGGGCCGCACCGGACGGACTCGAACCCCGCCCCGCAAGCCGTTGCCTCCTCGGCCAACCGCCCTCGACCCCGTCCGCCACCTCATCGCCATGATCAAGGCGGGGCACCGCCCCAAGGACATCTGGGCGCGACTCATGGACGAGCACGAGACATCGATCTCCTACGACATCGTCAGGCGCTACATCCAAGACCACACACCGCAACAAGAGCGGCGACCACCGGGTACGCGCGTGTCATCCGGTGCCTGTTGCGGTGCCCTCGGGCCGTACGGTCCGGGCCCGGAGGTGTGCGCGCTCTCCTTGGGGGCCCAGGAGGCTGAGGATTTCGACGGGGTTCTCGTCGGCGTTGCCGAACCAGTGGGGGGTGCGGGTATCGAATTCGGCCGCCTCACCGGGACCCATGACCAGGTCGTTGTCTCCCAGGACCAGGCGCAGGCGGCCGTCGAGGACGTAGATCCACTCGTAGCCCTCGTGGCTGGACTGTTCGGGCTCGGGTGAGCGCATCCTGGGCGAAATGATCAGTTTGTAGGCTTGCAGGCTTCCTGCCCGCCGGGTGAGGGGCAGCATGGTCATGCCGTGGCGGATGACGGGTTTGAGGTGCAGGCGGGGGTCGCCGGTCTGCGGCGCCCCGATGAGCTCGCTGATGTCCACACGCAGCTCGCGCGCCAGTGGGAGCAGGAGCTCGAGGGTGGGGCGGCGCTGGCCTGATTCCAGGCGGGAGAGCGTACTCAGGGAGATCCCGGTGGCCTGCGCCAGGTAGGTCAGCGACAGGTTGCGCTGCGTGCGCAGCCCCTTCAAGCGGGGGCCGACGGATGCCATCGTCGACGCGGTCTCGTCATCCATGCCCCCACCTTGCCACCGCAGCAAGGATCTTTGCATGTCTGTCCGAGTGGACTGAGTGTGTCAGCAGGCGCCCCGATGTGGGGGCGACACAGGACAGGAGATGTGCAATGCCCCGAGGCAGTTTGCCCACCGCCCCCGCGGGTGGACACGACACCGCGTCGGCGCCGGCGGCTGGTGCGATGGTGGCCGTTCGGCGCGGCTCGGTGATGCTGGCCGTGGAGATCCTGGTGCTGACGCAGCTGATGTTCGTCGTGGACACCTCGATCGTGAACGTGGCCCTGCCCGACATCGGCCGCGAACTGGGCTTCTCCAGCGTCGGTCTGTCCTGGGTCGTCACCGCCTACGCGCTGACCTTCGGCGGGCTGGTTCTCCTGAGCGGCAAGGTCGGCTCCATGATCGGCCCCCGCCGCGCCCTCATCCTCGGAGTATCGGTCTTCGTGATCGCCTCCGTCGCCGGAGGTCTTGCCACCTCGGCGGGAATCCTGGTGGCCGCGCGCGCCCTCCAGGGAGTCGGTGCTGCGCTGGCCGCGCCCAGCGTGATGGTGCTGCTCATCGGCATCACCGCCCCCGGCCCGCAGCGCTCGCGCGCGATGGCGATGTTCGTTCTCGCCGTCGGCGCCGGAGCCGGGGTGGGTCTGCTCGCGGGCGGGATACTGACGCAGACGCTGGGATGGGCATGGGTGATGTTCGTCAACGCCCCGATCGGTGTCCTGGTCCTGGTCGGCGCTCTGCGCAACCTGCCCGAGATGGAGCGCCGGCGCACCTCGCTGGACGTCGGCGGAGCCGCTGCCTCGATCCTGGCGATGGTGGCCCTGGTCTTCGCTTTCACCTCCGCCGCCGACCGAGGATGGACCAGCCCCTTGGTACTGGGCGCGTTCGCCGTCGCCGTTGTGTCCCTCGTGGTGCTCGTAGTGGGTGAGGGCAGGCATCCGCACCCGGTGATGCCGCCGGCGTTCTTCGCCTCCATGCGCAGCGTGGGCCCCCTTTTGTCCATGCTGGTCGTTCCGGCCGGTCAGGTCGGCTTCCTGTTCTTCACCACACTGCTGACCCAGCAGGTCCTCGGCTTCACCCCGGTCCGGACCGGCCTCGCGTTGGTGCCCTTCACTCTCGGGCTGATCGCAACCAACCATGTCACCCCGCGGCTGCTGCCGCGTCTGGGCGAACGCGTCATCGGCAGCTCCGGTCTGTCCGGCCTGGTGCTGGGCATCGCCTGGATGGCGCTGGTGGCCGCCGATGCCGGCCCGGACACCTCGATCGTCACGGTGCTGCTGCCTTCGGTCCTGCTCGGTGCGGGCGCGGGCGCGACCTTCGCGCCGGTCACCGCCGTCATCATGCACCAGGCCCCCACCGAGCACATCGGAGCCGCAGCCAGCCTCAACCAGGGCCTGCAGCAGCTCGGCGGCGGAATGGGCCTGGCCGTCCTCACCAGCGTCCTGGCCACCACCGGCGGCCTGGACCGCGGCTTGGGCGCGACCCTCTTGGCCACCGCGGCCTTCCCGCTGGCCGGCCTGGTCCTCTTCGGCGTGTGGGCGCGCCGCATCCCGGCCCCCGACACCACACACGCGTGACCATTTCCTACCGTCCAAAGGAGTCTGTGATGACCGAGCACGACCCGCGCTTCAGTGCCGCCTTCTGGGACCAGCGCTACAGCGGCACCGGTCAGGTGTGGAGCGGTGAGCCGAACCCCGCGCTCGTCGAGGAGGTCTCGTTCCTTCCGCCCGGTACGGCGCTGGAGGTGGGATGCGGTGAGGGCGCGGACGCCATCTGGCTGGCTGGGCAGGGCTGGCAGGTAACCGGCGTCGACTTCTCCTCCCAGGCCCTCGACCGGGCCGCCGGGCACACCCCCGCCCACCTGGCCGGACGCGTGACCTGGCAGCAGGCGGACATCCGCGACTGGCAGCCCGTCGAAGGGCCCCTCTACGACCTGGTCACCGCATGCTTCAGTCACTTCCCCCAACCGCTACGAGAATCGGTCTTCGCAGCCCTCGCCGGCCGAGTCGCCCCCGAGGGGCATCTGGTGATCGTCGGCCACCACCCCAGCGACCTCGACACCCCCATGCCCCGCCCGGCCGAGCCCGGCCTCTTCTACACCGCCGACGACCTCGCAGCCGACCTCCCCGAACGCGAGTGGAAGGTCCTCAGCCGAACCGCGCGCCCGCGCGCTGCCACCACGCCCGACGGCACGCCGGTGACCATCCACGACACCGTCTTCACCGCCCGGCACACCCGCTGAACAACCCGCACCACAGAGAAAGAAGCACGATCATGAGCAGGGACCTCGCCCAGCAGACCGCCCTTGTCACCGGAGCCACCGCAGGCATCGGCCGCGCCACCGCTCTGGCCCTGGCCGCACGCGGCGCCGACATCATCGTCCACGGCCGCAACAAGGACCGCGCCGTCGACACCCTCCAGCAGATCGAGGCCCTGGGTGCCACCGCCCGCTTCGAGCCCGCCGACCTGTCCGACCCCGCCGAGGTGACCGCGTTGGCCGAACGTGTCGGCGACGTCGACATCCTGGTCAACAACGCGGGCATCTTCCACTTCGCCAGCACCGCCGACACCGACCCGGCCACCTTCGACGCCCACGTCGCCATCAACCTGCGCGCCCCCTACTTCCTCGTCCAGGCCCTCGCCCCGGGCATGACCGCACGCGGACACGGCGCCATCATCAACATCAGCAGCGGCGCCGCCGCCACCCCCGGCCTCGGCAGCGGCATCTACGGCGCCACCAAAGCCGCCCTCGAATCCCTCACCCGCGTGTGGGCCGCCGAATACGGCCCCGACGGCGTCCGCGTCAACGCCGTCGCCGCAGGCCCCACCCGCACCGAAGGCACCGCCGCCTACGGCGACGCCTTCGAATCCGCCGGACAGGCGGTCGCCCTCAAGCGTCTCGCCGACCCTGAGGAGATCGCCAGCACCGTCGCCTTCATGGCATCTCCGGAGGCCAGCTACGTCAACGGCGCCACCCTCAGCGCCATGGGCGGCCAACCCGCCCTCGGCTGAGGCTGTCCCGTAATCCCCGGCGGGTGCGCGGCGTCGGCTACGGCGCCTCGCCGCGTTGTCGGAACGCCCGCATACATCCAGTAGGCGGGCGCCCCTCCGCCTTGCGACGCTCCCCTGTAGCCTGAACGGCACGGGAGGCACCCCCTCCATCCGACGCCGCGCACTGATCCACCAGGGATAACGGGACAGCCCGCAGGCAAACTCTCACAAGCGACTGTCCGACGTGCGAGCCCCGGCCGGAAGCGCCTGCCGCACCCGGAGCGGGAAGACCGCGACGAAGTACCACACCGCCCGCTTCCTCATCGTCCCCGCGCTCCGAGA
This sequence comes from Streptomyces sp. NPDC102274, assembly GCF_044766385.1. Taxonomy (NCBI): domain Bacteria; kingdom Bacillati; phylum Actinomycetota; class Actinomycetes; order Kitasatosporales; family Streptomycetaceae; genus Streptomyces; species Streptomyces sp. NPDC102274. The sequence continues at coordinate 25,644 of NZ_JBIWLW010000039.1, forward strand.
GGAGCTGGAAGTGCCGAGCGACCAGACGGCGTTGAGGCCGAGGGTGCGGTGCGCGAGGGCCACCGCCGCGATCAGGACGGCGAAGATGACAGCGGCGATGATGGTCCGTCATGAAGGGAAAACGAGGGGAGGCGTTCGCCTACGGGGCGATCACGGTGGTGCTGTTCGGGGCCGCGGTCTCAGTTGGCAGATGGGTGCTACCGGGGGCCGAGCAGGGCGATGTCGATCCCGTGGGGATAGTGATCGGCCTGACCGCGTCGGCGGTCAGTGTGTGGACCGGGTGGTTCACCGTTCGCTCCCTGCGCTGGCAGGGGACCAACCTCGCGGAGGTGGCGGAACGACTGGCGGTGGAGATGCTGGACGCCGAGCGCACGGCGCGACGGCAGCTACTGGGCGACCTGCACGCCTGCGTGCAGGCTGCACCGACCTTGCCAGGGTCGAGGTCCACCGCAGTGAATGACACACCTCGCTCCGTTCGCGTAAAAACCCCTATGGGGTGTTGAGTCACCGTTTGCCGATCCAATGCACGCCTGTCAACCTGGAACGGAAGCCCGGCAGCCCGCACCCGTGCGCGTGAAGGTGTGCCGTATAGCGCGACGTATCCGCACGCGCACTGCGTTCCGGACCAGTGAGAAAGGAACCGCAGCATGCCCTTCGTCACCGCCAGAGACGGAACAGAAATCTTTTACAAAGACTGGGGATCCGGTAAGCCCGTGGTGTTCTCCCACGGCTGGCCACTGACCGCCGATGCGTGGGATCCTCAACTGAAACTCATGGCGGACAACGGTTTCCGCGCGATTGCCCACGACCGGCGCGGGGGCGGGCGCTCCGGGCAGACCTGGGACGGGAACAACCTCGACACGTACGCCGATGACCTGGCGTCACTCGTCGAGACCCTCGACCTGCACGACGTCATCCTGGTCGGCCACTCGACCGGTGGCGGTGAGGTCACCCGCTACATCGGCAAGTACGGCTCCAGTCGGGTCGCCAAAGCCGTACTGCTCAGCGCGATCCCGCCGTTGATGCTCAAAACGGACGCGAACCCCGAAGGACTTCCGATTGAGGTCTTCGACGAGATCCGAGCCGGCGTAGCAAAGGACCGCTCGCAGTTCTACAAAGACCTCAGCGCTGCTTTCTACGGCGCGAACCGCGATGGATCAACCGTCACCCAGGGCACCCGCGACGAGTTCTGGCTCTGGTCGATGTCGGTGGGCATCAAGGGCTCCTACGACTGCGTCAAGGCGTTCTCCGAGACCGACCTCACCGAAGATCTGAAGAAGTTCGACGTACCCACCCTGATCGCACACGGCGACGACGACCAGATCGTCCCGATCGTCGCTTCCGGAAATAAGTCGTCCAAGTTGGTCAAGGACGCGATCTTCAAGGTCTACCCTGGCGCCCCCCACGGCCTTTCAATGGTCCCCGTATTCGCCGAGCAGTTCAACAAAGACCTGTTCGACTTCGCACGTAGCTGAAGTCTTTTACCGCCCGGCCGGAATTTCGTGCCGAGTGAGAGGTTTCGCGTGATCGGATATCGGTGTGCCGCGAGGTCTTCACCCTCGTAACGGAGATGCGGTGCGGGAGCACGCCTGGCCTGCGACGCCGGGCACGGCACCTCGCCGCGTTGTCGGAGTCGTCCACGTACGGCCGGGCCATCCACAACGCCGATCCTCCGGACTTGCGATGCTCCCCCGTGGCCTGAACGGCACGGGGGTACTCCCCGCACCAGAGCCCGCAGGCCCCGCCCTGCGGGCGGATGACCCGGACGGGGCCGCCCGCGCGCCCTCGGCCACCTCGTCGTGAGGCGCACTGGCCGAGCCGGACACATCCGGACCGAAGTTCCAGGCCGAGGCCATTCTCGACGCGGTGGACCGCGGCAAAAGCGACGCCGTGATCGCGCTGGAGTGGACCTCCGCAGATCGGATCCGCGACCGGCCGACCATCACCCGCTCGAAGTCGGTCTACTACCCGGCCTTCGGAGCCTGCGACGTATGCGGAGTGGGAGGCCGATGAACGGGAGCGCTTCGTTCGGCGTCCGACTTGACGGCACTGGTCTGGCCTGGTCGGGGCGGTGTCAGCAGAGTCGACCTTCTGGTGCCAACTGGAGCGACCAGACCGACCGGGCACCTCAGGTCAGCCGGCCCTCCGGTGTCGGCCACCCATCGAAAGTGTCCTTGGCCGGAGCACATGGTCGGACGAAGGCCGCTCCGGTGTCCGACGAACGCCCTGGTGAGCGGCCCGGTTCGAGGAGTATTCCGACTCACCGATAGCCTGCGTCATCATGATGCGCACTTGGATATTGCCGATGGTGCTTGTGCTCTGCGGTTCAGCCGTCGCGACTGGGCTGATCCTCAGGGGGAGTCCGGGTGAAGCCGCGACATTTTTGCTGGCGTTTGTTCTGCTCGCGGGCGTGAACTCGCCTCTGATCTTCCCGAGGTCGATCGGTGCGCTGGAGGCACAACGCCGTAGCGCGGTCGACGGCCGGCCGGTCGTCTTCTGGCGGTCGGGCTGCAAGTACTGTCTGCGACTGCGCATCCGATTGGGCCGTAACGCCCGCCAGTTGCATTGGGTCGATATCTGGCGTGACCCGGCTGGAGCAGCAGTGGTGAGGGCGGTAAACGAAGGCGACGAGACTGTGCCGACTGTCGTCGTGGCGGGCCGGCCGCACGTCAACCCCGATCCTGAATGGGTACGCGAACAGCTCCCCCCTTCGGCGTGATTGGGAGTGGTGCCAGGAGAGGTGCCCGCAGGTCCCGAAAGATCGTCAGCCGGTGCGACTCCCTCTGAACCTACTGTCTGCGCGGTAAGACGCAGACGGACGAACCGCTACTCGACCCCTGTGAGCACCTGCCAGGGGCGGGTGGGATGCACGTGGGCCTCCAGGGAGAACAATCGCGGAGATGGTCGCAAGCGGGACGACAGGTCGTACTTTGCCAAGTCCTCCGCCGGCACCTTGACCACGTCGGCCACGTAGTCGACCGGAGCCTGCGGGAACTCCTCCATGAACTGGGGGAGCCGGCCCTCCAGTTCGAAGAACTTCAGCGTCGGTACGAAGCCGAGCCGGTTCGGGCCGGACTTCTTCGCGACCAGGTCCCAGTCACCGCGCACCGGCGTCCACCACGCCACCGCGTCCTCGGGTGACCACTTACGACCGGCGCCGGGTGGGACGCCGTAGAGGTGTTTCCCGGCCCGGTCGGGGCCCGGTTTCGTGGCGGGCTCCGACCGGTATGGGCAGGAGGTCTCGCCTCCGGGACGGCGGGCTGCCCGTATGGCCGTGGTGGTCCGTGTGCCCGGGCTCAGGCCTCCGAACGTGCGGACCGGGATCTGTTCGGCGTCGTGCTGAGACATGCTTGTCATTCCTCGCTTCTCGCGGATACCTGCCGTGTTTTCTGTGATGGCAGACTAAATAACGATTTAGTCCGGAAGCGGGATCTGAGCGTGACGTTTATCCGAGGAGGTCGAAACGGATCTCGAACTGGGTCGCTCACGTGGGTATTCGCCGGACTCGGGACGGGCCTCGGCCTGATCACGTGTTCTGACCAAGGACGCACTGATCAGACCGAGGCCCGTGGGGACGAGTGTGCCGCAACAGGACTTCCCGAAGGACGCGTTGGCGACGCTGTCACACTTTCGGGGCGACATTGACCGGCTCCGTCGGGCGATCGCTGGAATACCGCTGCCCGGGGCTACGGACGGCCGTCCCGTCCTCGCGGTCGACGTCTCGCCCTGGTTGCGGCCGGACGCGGCCACCTGCCCGGACCGTTCCTTCTGCCGCCGCTGCGACGTGGTGTATTCGGGTCAACTCGTCGGTCAGATGGCGGGCCGACCTGGTCGTCCGGCGCGTGGCACGGGATCGCCACACGCGTCGGCTCGACCAGGGCGAGCAGCGCGGTCCGTAGGACGGGGTCCGGTCAACGACGCGCCTCCGGCCCCCACCTGGCCGACGGATCCGTCCCAGCGATGCTTATGCCGCGGCGAGATACCAAAGACGCGACGGGTCGGTGTCGCAGTTGTAGATGACCGTGGGCGTGTTGTTCAGGACACCTCCGCCCGCCGGGCTGAGGCACTTGCCGCTCTTGTAGTTGACGAGGTGGTACCGGAGATTACCCTTATCGACGAAGTACCAGAGCCGCGACGGATCGTTGTCGCAGTTGTAGATGACGGTCTGAGCGTTGTTGTCGGAGCGACCGCCCTCGGGAGTAAGGCACTTGCCGCTGTTGAGGTTCAGGATCTGGTAGATGTTGTTGCCCTTGTTCACCAGGTACCAGGTGCGTGACGGGTCGGTGTCGCAGTTGAAGATGACATTGACGGCATTGTTGTCTGAACGACCCCCCTCAGGAGTAAGGCACTTGCCGCTCTTGTTGTTCACGAGAAAGAGGTTGCCCAATTCCGCGGCCGCTCGTGACGATGCCGTCGTTGAGGGCGACACCTGCGCCCCCGCCGGCGCCGGGCTCGATGCCGAGGCACCCGGTGCCGAGAGGACGCTGCCGCCGATCGCGGCCACAGTTGCTGCGACCAGCCCTGCGGCCTTGAAGTGAATTTTCACCATTGTCTGCTTTCGTTGCCGAGCGCGGATAATTGAATGCGGGCGGGCATCCTTGATCGTCGGGGCCGTGTACCCGGCGAAGCGCGACAGGTCGACATCCTGTCGGTGCGTGCCTGGATATCGAACCGAATCGATTCTCGGGTGCCACGCAAGGCGCTGTGAAACTTACCGTTGAGGCAGAGTCATGTCGTGAGTAGCCTGGTACTCAGACCCTCCGTATGATGTCGGACCTGGTGTGCGGGGCCGATCCGTGCAGAAGGGCTGTCGATGAATGGCCGAAATGAACGTCCGGCTCCGTCGGAACATTTGGGACATGAGGCCGGTTCATCTCCTCGCTCCTGGCCGCTGACAGGTCGAGATGAAATATTGAGCGAGTTGATATCGCAGCTGGAGCACCCCGACGGGCCCTGCCTGCTGATCACGGGGCCGGCGGGAGTGGGCAAGACGCGGCTGGCGCGCGAACTGCTGTCCAGGACCGACGCCTCCCCGGGGCAGGTCATGGCGGCATCGGCCACCGAGAGCACCGCACAGATCCCGTTCGGGGCTCTGGCACACCTGCTCCCCGCGACGTGGCCCAGCGTCGACGGGCGCCCCAACCTGCTGCGGGTCCTTGCCGACGCGCTGCTTGCCGATGCTGATGGCGGACAGCGAATCCTGCTGGTCGACGACGCGCATCTGCTCGACGAAGGCTCGGCCGCCCTGCTGCTGCACCTTGCCGTACGCGGCGGCACGCAGATCGTTCTCACCGCACGCTCCGGTGTGGCGATGCCCGACGCGATCGAGGCTTTGGTGCGCGGAAACTACGCCGTCAGAGTCGACCTGCGGCCGCTGGAGCCCGATGCCGTCAGACACCTGTTGGAACGGACGCTGCGCGGTCAGGTGCAGACCACGACCGTACGTCGGCTCTGGGAGTGCAGCAGCGGAAATGTGCTCTGGTTGCAGCAACTCGTCGACGCCGGACTCGCCTTCGGGGCACTGGCGGTCGTCGAGGAAGTGTGGTGCTGGCAAGGACCGTTCCAACTCAGTACGCAGCTGGTCGATCTGGTGAGTCAGCGCATCGGACAGCTCCCCGCGGCGGTGCAACGTGCCGCCGGATTACTTGCCTTCGGGGAACCGCTTGGCGTGCCGGTCCTCGAAGAACTCACCAGCGCGGCCGTGATGGACGAACTCGACCGCCGCAACCTCGTCGTCAGCGAGGGCGACGGTCGGCGCATACACCTCCGGCTGGCTCATCCCCTCTACGGCGAGGTCCTGCGCGGGCAAACGCCGCCCCACCGGCGCCGCCGGTACTGCCAGGAACTGGCAGCGGCGGTCCAGCGCACGGGCCTGCGGCGGCGCGAGGACCTTGCCCGCGTCGGCGGCTGGCTTCTGGAAGCCGGTGATCTCAGCGATCCGCGGTTGCTCCTCTCCGCGGCCGATCGCGCAGTCCTGACGATGGACTTCACCCTGGCGGCGCAATTGGCCCAGGCAGCCTGCGACGCCGGTGGAGGAGCGCCGGCCCGGCGAACACTGGCCGTCACGCTCGGCTACGCCGGGCACGGTGTGCGAGCGGAGCAGGTCCACAGCGACCTGGCGCAGAGCATCACGTCCAGCCGCGATCATCTGCAGTCGGTGCAACTGCGCGCCGCCAACATGTACCTGTCCCTCGACCGGCCCGCTGACGCACTGGAATTGCTCCGCCGTACCGAACAGGTGATGACCGATGACGCCGCACGAGCGGAGCTGGCCGCGCTGCAGGCCATCCTGCTCGCGGTGCACGCCGACTGGTCGGCGTACGAGCACGCCGTCACCCGCGCCCGGGGTTGCGCACCGTCGAGCCCCCGGACAGCGCTCCGGATACGGTACGCCGAGTGCGTTGATCACTTCTGTCACGGTCGGACTGTCGCAGCTCGGCAGTTGATCGAATCCGAATTATCGGCGACCTCCGGCGACGACGACATACCGATGGTGCGTGCCGGCCTCATGGGCTGGCTGTGCATCATCCAGGCATTCTCGGGGCGGCTGGACGAAGCCGAAGCGACCGCCGTTGACCAGTGCCGGCAGGCACAGGACTCCGGTTGGACCGGTCACCTGGGTGCCTGGCAGTTCTACCTGGGCAGGGTCGCCGCCCGCCAGGGGCGTCTGAAATCCGCTCAACGGTACATGCGGGAAGCGGCTTCCACGCTGCGCGACGACAGCACCTGGGGACAGCAGGCGTTGATCCTCGGCGAGTGGGCCACCATCGAGGCGCTGGTCGGCAACGCCGACAAGGCGAAGGCGCTACTCGACCAGGCGCATCTGGCCCGCGTGGAGTCTTACCGCGTATTCCACATCCCGGCCTTCCAGATGGCCCAGCCGTGGATCCTGGCGACCCAGGGCCGGGGCCGTGACGCCGCGCGGCAGGCGATACGCGCGGCAGGCGACGCCCGGCAGCAGCAGGCCCTGCTCTGGGAGGCGGAGTTGTTGCACCTGCCGATACGCCTGGGCCAGCCCGCAGCCGTATCCGGCCGGCTCGCCGAACTCGCCGCCGCCTCGGACGCCCCGCATATAAGGATCTACGCCGAACACGCCGCCGCCTTCGCCGCCCGTGACGCCTCCGGCGTGGAGCGGGTCAGTGCAGCGTTCGAGGCTGCCGGTATGCACCTGCACGCCGCGGAGGCGGCAGCCCACGCGGCGCTCCTGTGGTCGCGCAATTCAAACGGGATGCACGCCCAACAGGTCGCCGACCGCTGCTATCAACTCGCGCGGCGCTGCGAGGGCGTCACAACACCGGCCGTCCTCGCCTGCTGGACCCCCGAGCTGACCGATCGCGAACGTGACATCGCACGCCTTGCCGCCAGCGGCCAGAGCAGCCAACGCATTGCCGGGCAACTCGGTATCACCGTACGCACCGTTGACAACCACCTGTACCGGGTCTACCGCAAGACCGGTGTGAGTGGGAGGAGCGAACTGCGGAAGGTTCTCTCCATCGGTTTTCCGGACTCTCCTGAGTAACTCTGACTCGCCACCGCTGAATGACCGCTCTGATAGGGGCGACGCGAGGGGCGAGTCTTCTCGTGGGTCGACGGCAGGACTGTGTCCTGCGGCGGACGGCGTCCCCGGCCTCCGAGGGTCGGCGCGGACCCGGCTAGTAACTGAACTTCAACAACGTTGATCAGCAGTCGAGTTGACACACCTGGACGATGAAACCGAAGACCACCTGTCAGCAGAACGAGCACAAGCGATCAGCGTCTGACCACGCTGCAGCCGGGCCTCGGCCTCGTCCAGGTCATCGACCGCGAAGTCGAGGTGAAACTGCCGGGGCCTCTGACGGCAAGGCGTCCAGCGGCTGTGTATTACAGCTTCGGTCCGCCTGCCGCTTCCCATTCAGCAGCATCAAGCACGAGAGCTACGGTGTCGGCATATGTATCACCGCTCACATATACCGGCACCTTCCACTTCCCTGATCGAGGTAGGTGCAACGTCTCTTCGTCGGGATCTACAACATCTGAGATGCTGACCGTGGCCGAGGGAAAACTCGTCACTGCATCGAGAATTTTCCGGATTCCGAAGGTATGGCTCTCGCCAACGTGGATTTGGGTGACGATTTCTCCATCCGTGTCTCCCTGTCCCGACACGTACAGGTTTCAGGAAGGAAGAGGGTTTCCTCCTCTCCGGTTACGGCGCCCGGGCCATCGCCACCCTCACTCCGAGGCCGTGATCCACCTGGCCATGACCGACCTGAGGGCCCGTCGCCTCACCCGCGAGACCATCATCTCCCGGCGCGGCTCCACAAATCTGCGTCGACCACGTATTCCGCGACGAAACACTGAGGGAAACGCGACCTCTTACTGAGGGCTCGACACTCGGGCATCGAGCGACTCGGACAGCTCCCACAGACGCACCGCGGCGTCGGGATCAACGGCGAACTCATGCACTCCGTCGAGCGAGGGATCGTCGCCGGCGAGACGGGAGGCTTCCCGGCAGTTCTCAAGGTAAAGGCCCCCGATGCCGGTAAGTTCGGGGGCGGTGGCCGCCCAGACCGTGGTCGCTGCACCCTGTTCGATCGTCTTCATTGTGATCACGCCGGACTTCTCCATCTCGCCCCAGCCCGCCCGCACCTCGTCGGGAACGAAGCGCTGGAGGTTGGTCTCGATGTTGCCCGGCATGACGGCGTTCACCGTGATGCCGTCCGGTCGCCAGCGGCGCTGTGCCTCCACGGCAAACAGAGCGTTCGCGGTCTTCGACTGTCCGTATGCGGCCCACGGGTCGTAGGGGCGGCGTTCGAAGTTGATGTCATCGAAGTTGATGCCGGAGAAGTGATGTGCCGAGGAGCTCAACGACACCACCCTCGCCTGCTCCGCGGCGAGCAGTGCTCCGTGGAGGCGACGAGACAGGAGGAAGTGTCCGAGGTGGTTGGTCGCGAGCTGGATCTCCAGACCGGCGGGCGTCGTGGTGCGCGTGGGGACGGCCATGACGCCGGCGTTGTTGATCAGTATGTTCACGGGCTCGGTGACGCGTCGGGCGAAGGCGGCGATCGACGCCGGATCCGCCAGATCGAGCAGCGCGGCCGACACGTGACCGGTTGCGGCTGCGTTGAGTTCGGCGGCAGCCGCGAGGCCTTGGTCGAGGTTGCGGACGGCGAGCGTCACGTCGGCGCCGGCGGTGGCCAGGACGCGGGCGGTCTCGCGCCCAATGCCTGACGCGCCGCCCGTGATGATCGCGGTCTGCCCGGACAGATCGATGCTCTCCGCGACGTCTGCCGCGGTGGCGGCAGTGGAGAAACGGGACGTGATCATGAGTCTTCCTTCGGTCGATGGCGCAAGGCGTGAGGGGTTAACGCACAGCCTGTGTGCTAAAAGCTTAGGTCGACTGGTCGGCGTTGTCCAACGCACGGCCTGTGCGTAAAGTTGGGCGAGTGATGATGGCCCAGTACCAGCGGGCGCGAAGCGCCGAAGCGAAGCAGGAGCGAGCGGACGCACTCGTGCAGGCCGCACGGGACCTGGCGCTGCAAAGCGGCGTCCGCGGCGTGACGCTCACCGGCATCGCGGAACGAGTCGGCCTGCACCACTCCGCGATCCGCCGTTACTTCACGTCACACAACGAGGTGCTGCTCAGACTCGCCGCGCAGGGGTGGCGCGGCTGGGCGAACCGCGTTGACGGTGCCCTCACCGCCCACGAACGGCCCGGTCCCGCGCGGATCGCCGCCGTCCTCGTCGAGACACTCGCGGAAGACCCGTTGCTGTGCGACCTCCTCGCGAACGCGCCCACGCGCATTGAGCAGGACGTCGATATCGACTTCATCCGGGAGTTCAAACGTGAGGGCATGACCGCGGCGCGGCGCATCGCGGCTGCCGTGGCTCGCTCCGAACCGCGCCTGACCAGCGAAGCCGCATGGGACGTGCTCACAGCGACGAACTGCCTTGCGGCCATCCGCTGGCAGGTTTCGCACCCCCCGGCCGCACTCGCACAGGTCTACGCGGATGAACCCGACCTCGCACACTTCGCCACGGACTTCGTCCCTGACACGAAACGACTGGTCGAGGCAACCATTCGCGGGCTCATCAACGACGACTGACGACTTGGTGCGAGAACCGCGGCGCCGCCAGGAGTCGCCCCGGCGGGCCGCATACCGGAGCCTACCGCCGCGCGGAGTGATGCGGAGTGATTGAGGTCCAGGGGCTGTCTTCAGTTGTGATCAAGCCTGGGTCGGGGTGCCGGTCCGGTACGGACTGTGGTGGGACTCGTGCGCAACTCACGGACGGCGAACGGAAGTTCATCGGTCCGTTCCTGTCGGTCGGCAGGGTCGGCCCGTACCCCGAGCGTCTGAGTGAGCACTTTGAGGGGGTGATCCGGCAGTTGGGCACCAGCAACCAGTGGAGGGAGACGCTCAAGCGGTTCTGCGCCTGGCGGACCGTCTACAACCGCTTCATGCGATGGCGCGACGCGGGCGCCTTCCAGGCCCAGCCGGAAGAGGCGATCGCCGAGGCCGCCAGCGGGGAAGAGGTCGACATGTCCTTGGCCAGCGTGGACTCCACTCCACCACCCCGCAGGCTCATCATGACCCCGGCCGGCGCTCGTCGACCTGCTGCTCGTGCACGTACTGGGCCCGTGGCAGGAGGTGCAGCGGCTCAGCGAACTGGCCGGCCTGTCGCCTACCGCGTTCACCCGGCGCTTCACCGCTTCGGTGGGCAAGCCGCCGACGGCACTTCGGCGCGGATCCTGCCGTATAGGCATTCGCGGAAGTGCGCCAACGATGGTCGAACAGCCGGGCGTGCTCGATCTGCGGAATGCTGTTCGCCTCGCGCCAGACCCTCAGAACGTCGTCGTAGGCGACCTGCGACAGGACGGCCAGGGCTCCGAAGCCGGGCGTGCGGGTCGGCGCGAGGGGGTTCGTCACTTCGAGTCGATTGTTCCCAGTGGGTCGCTGGTGGCGGCCAGGGTTCCGCGGGCGGTAGGCCACGCGTCGTTGTCGACGCCCAACGCGGTGCGCAGATACGCCAGCGTGGCTTGCTGGACGACCGCGACGCGCTCGGGGCTCTCGTCGGTCGTCCGCGTGTCGTTGTAACCCTGGATGCCGCCGAGCCCGTGTTCCGCGCCGAACAGGGTCAGCAGATCGGTGGCGCCCGAGCTGAGGCGGTAGCCGTCGGTGAACCAGTCCGGGCCGCGCACCGTCAGCGGGGAGTCGTCCTGATCGCCGGCGACGATCAGACTCGGCGTCTTCATCTCGGCGAAATCAGGGCTCATGAACGAGAAGTGCTCGGCGGCGAACGGGGTCAGATCGGCGCCGCCGATTCCGGGCAGACAGAGCAGCACTGCCACCCTGACCCGCAGGTCCGCCATGCTTTCACCGGGCATGCCGTCGGCGTCGACGACCCGCGCGCCAGCGAGCGTGCTCGCGGTCTGTGCACCCCACGAGTGTCCGGCGGCCGCGATGCGGCCGTGGTCGACGCGTCCGGCCAGCCCGGGCACGGCGGCTTCGACGGTGTCGAGCTGGTCGAGGACACAGGCCAGGTCGTCGGTCCGGATGCGCCAGATGCGCGGGGTGCGCGGGTCGTCGGGGGAGAGGTTGAGCGAGTCGAGATGGGTGGGCTGGATGACGACGAACCCGTGGGCGGCCCAGAAGTCGACCAGCGGTGCGTAGTTGTCCATGGACAAGGTCATGCCGTGCGAGAAGACGACGACCGGCAGGTCGTGACCGGTCGTCGGCGCTGAGACCCGTACCCGCAGGTCTTGGCCGCGGTCAGGGGCCGCGAGCGTGACCGGTTTGACCGAGATGATCGGTGTGGTCGAGTCGGTGCCGACATTGGCCGATGTTGTGTTGCCCATGAGATGAATACCTTCCTCGTCGCGGTCGCGGCATGATGGCCCGTACTGCGCAACGATCTGAGATGATGGGCAACCGGAGCGACGCTCCGATTCACCATATGGAGCGTTGCTCCGTTTAGCAAGTGAGAAGGAAGGGGCCTCGAATGACGACGGCTGATACGCCGCCGCCGCACGCCAGCGCCGGCCGGCCGCAACGGTCCGACGCCCGGCGCAACCAGCAGACGCTCCTGGACGCGGCCGCCGCCGTGTTCGTCCGTGCGGGGGTCGAGGCTCCCGTGCGAGACATCGCCACCGAAGCGGGCGTCGGCATGGGGACCATCTACCGGCACTTCCCCACCCGGGCCGACCTGGTGGTCGCGGTCTTCCGGCACCAGCTCGACGCGCTGGCCAACGCCACGACCACTACCCCCGCAGCGGACGAAACACCTTACGAAGCGCTACGGTCATGGGTTGCGCGGTTTGCCGATTTCCTGGTCACCAAGCACGGCCTGGCCGAGGCGCTGCACTCAGACCAAGCCGGGTTCGAGAGCCTGCACGCCGAGTTCGTCGAACGCCTGATGCCCGTGCTCGACCAGTTGTTGAAAGCATCCGCCGCCGCAGGCGAGACGCGCGCGGACGTACGGCCTTACGACCTCATGCTCGGCATCGGCAACCTGTGCATCGGGGTCGAGAACTACCCCGACTACCAAGCTCGCCGCGTGATCGACCTGCTCCTCGCGGGCCTTGCGCAGGCCGCCTCTGGCACAGGCGGGTAGTGCCCCGAATAGCGCCCGCGCCGCTCAGTGGACTGAGCGGCACCCAAGGAGGCATCCGGCAGGGCCAGTCGGGCCGGCGCGGCCCTCAGCCGTCTGCACTCCGAACTCGCGGCACTGCGGCAGAAGGTCTCCGGGGCGGAGCGGACGCGCCGGACTGCTCGGGCGACAGCCGACGAGCGGGAGCGGACGGCGCGCCTACTGGACGGGGCCCTACGGGTGGGGCCCTACGGGAGGGTGCTTCGGCTGAGGCCCAGGGTGCGTCGGCCGGGCTTCGGGAGGCCGTCGTCCGTCCCCGCAAGCCCAGGGCGGAGGTCGCGCAGTCCGAGTGAGGCTGGGCCGGCCCTACCCTGCTGACGTGTGCGCTGTGTCCCCGGCGCGGATGCGCCGGCTGAGGAAGAGAGCCGCGCGGTCCAGCGCCTCGTCCGCCTCGTCCAGGACGCCGGCGAACGACTGGAACACGTGCGGCACGTCGGCGGTGATGTCCAGGATGACGTCCACTCCGGCTGCCCTCGCACGCGCGGCCAGGCGCGTGGAGTCGTCCAGCAGGATCTCGTTGGTGCCCACCTGGATCAGCATTGGGGGGAAGCCGGTCAGGTCGGCGAGGACGGCCGGACTGAGCAGGGGCTGGCGCGGGTCGGCTCCGGCGCGGTACATGGCCCCGGTGTGTTCAACGACCTCGCGGGTGAAGATCGGGTCGATGCCTTCCTTGGTGTCCATGCTCTCGCCTGTTCGGGTGGCGTCGAGGCCCGGGGAGAACGCCACGATGGCGGCGGGCAGCGGGAGGCCCGCGTCGCGGGCTGCGAGGCAGGTGGTGACGCTGAGGCCGCCACCGGCGGAGTCGCCGGCGAACGCGATGGTCGAGGGGTCTTTGCCGCTGTCGAGGAGGGCGCGGTAGGCGCTCAGCGTATCTTCGATCGCGGCCGGGAACGGATGCTCGGGGGCAAGCCGGTAGTCCAGCGAGTACCCCCCGAAGCCGGTCTTGGCCACGAGGTGTCCCGTCAGCGAGAGAGCGGTCTCGGGAGAGCCGAACACCCAGCCGCCGCCGTGGAAGTACAGGATCGTCCCGGCGCGCGGCCCGTTGTCCGGCTCGACATGCAGTGCGGGTCGGTTGCCGAGCGTTGTCTGTGTCGTGCGGATGTCGTCGGGCACGATCATCTGGGCCATCAGCGCCTTGTTCCGGCTCGGATCGCCTCGACCGGCCGGGGGCCCTTGAGGCGCGGCTGCCGCATCATCGCGTCGACCTGCGCGCGCTGTTCCTTGCTCATGGGTGTGCTCCCGCTGTAAGTAGCTTCCATTACACTATATTCCATGGCATCTACATCGAGCGGTGACGCGGTCGATCTCCCGGGCTTCTTCGCCGACCTGGTCCGATGCGAGACGCGTCTGTACAACGCCCTCAACGACCGTCTCCGTGAGCGGCACGGGATCGTCACCTCGCAGTTCGAGGCCCTGCGCTACTTGCGCGACCACCCCGGGTCTCGCGTGGCGGACCTTGCCGCCGAGTTCGCCATCGGCATCGGAGCGACCAGTAAGAGCGTCGACCGTCTGGAGAAGCGGGGATGGGCCGTCCGGCAGCCGAATCCATCCGATCGCCGGTCCTCACTGCTGGCCCTGACCGATGACGGCTCGCGGCTCGTTGGTGCGGCGGAGAAAACCTTCACCGGTGGAGTGGCCGAGCTGATCGGAGGCACTCTCGACAGCTCCTCAGCGTCGGCCGCCGTACAGGCCATCTCGAAGCTGCGCTCCATGCTCGAACGCAACCAGATCGGCACGCCCACAGGCTGACGGGCATCGCCTCGGTCCCGGGCGATGTCATCCGGCACACGGAGATCTCCGCCCCGCTGCGGGCCCTGGAACTGCCAGTGGGCCCCGGCCGGCTGGCCGTACTTCGAAGGCTCCGCCCTCGACCGGCATCCTGCGCGAGTGCCCGACCGGCCACCGCGAGGCCGCCGCCCCGGAGCCCCTCGCGGACCGCGTGTGGGGTGCGTGGTTCGGTCGGATCGCAGGCAACATGGTCGGCAAGCCCGTGGAGCTCGCCCCGAACCGGGCCATCATCCGCGCGTACCCGCAGCGCAACGGCGCCTACCCGCTGACCGACTACGTGCCGTACGCGGAATTCTCCGAAGCGGGCAATCTGGGCCTGCTGGGCCCCACTTCTGGTTCCCCGACGCGATCAGAGGTCGCCACATCCATGGCTCGGTACGCGACGACGACATCGACTCTCTATGCAGGCGGGCCTCGGCACCGACTTGATCGCCCAGGCAGGTGCAGTGCATGACGACCTGGGTCTGGAAGTCCTGATCGACCAGGGCCTTGCGGACGGCTTCGCCGGTGTGCTCGGCGACCTGGTCCAGCAGTGTGATGCCCGCAGCGTTGTCGTGGATGTTCGCGGCGAGGACAGTGACGGCGACGACCAGGCCGAGATCACCGGCTCGATCAACGACCTCTGCCCGTCCGATAGGTCGCTCGGGTACGGCTTGCGTCCACGCATCCCGCCACCCCAGCAGACCATGGGCTGCGGACCAGCAGATTTCTCTCGTACCCACACCATGAGGCAACGACAGAGTCTCTCAAAGAATCACGAACCGCCATTTAAGGTTCTGGCTCGCTTTCCGTGAGGCGGTCACACGCTGTCCAGTGACGCCGTGATGGCGTTCCATGAAAGGGACCATCCGCCGCTCGGGGTGACCCCACGCATCGGGCGAGGCCGCCCGTCGGACCAGCCTCGCCGTACACACTCTCAGTCAGCGCAGCAGGGATCGAGGCCGCGAGGCCAGGATTGCCTCGGCCTCGTCACAGATCGTCCGGACCAGGTCCGCGGCGGGGCGGACGGCATCGACGAAGAACGCCGACTGACCATAGATGATCTCGCTCGTGTCGGGGTCGGGTGTGGCCTCGAAGGGGTTGATGTCTTTCACGGGCGCGAACTCCTCCTTGCGGTCCCGCAGCGTTGCCTCACGCCCTGACCACTCCTCGGTGAACCGATTACGGCGGACGCGTGCGCCGATGGCCGCCGGCCAGGGCAGCCCCGACACGATGTCGTAGGTCCGCGTCCATACGGTGTCGCTGCCATCACTCTCGATGATCAGACGCTTGTGGACATCGTGTACCTCGACCGCCTCGGGCGTGGCGAGAAATGCCGTGCCCAGCCAGACGCCGTCCGCACCGGCGGTGAGGACCGCCGCGAGTGTTCGACCGTCACCAATGCCCCCTGCGGCCAGTACGGCAACATCGGGATAACGCCTCACGATCCCGGCCAGGAACGGCAGCAGGCCCAATGTCCCGGTGTGGCCACCGGCCTCGGTACCCTGCGCCACGAGGACATCGGTACCCGCGGCGACGGCCGTCTCCGCGTCATCGTAGTTCTGGACCTGGCACATCACCCGGGCTCCCGCGTCCTTGGCGCGAGCAAGCCACGGCTGGGGGTTGGCGAACGACAGCGCGATGATCTCTGGTCGCTCCTCCAGCGCGGCGTCGAAAAGCGGCTCGCTGAAGGGGAGGAACGGTGTGACGAAGCCGACCCCGAAGGGTCGTTCCGTCGTGGCGCGGATGGTCGCGATCTCCGCGCGGATCCAATCAGGCCCTTTCCAGGGATGCGAACCCCCGAAGGAGCCGAGCCCGCCGGCGGCGGAAACCGCGGCGGCGAGTGTTCCGCCGCTGTGCAAGCTCATGGGGGCCGCCATCACCGGGTAAGTGGTACCGAACATTTCGGTGAATCTCGTATGCAACATGGGTCGACGCTAGCCAAAGCAGCGAACCTGACAAACCAGCAACGCGGCGTGCGGCCTGCCGGCTCAAAATCGGACCGAGTGTGGCGACGAGTAGTCAACGACCGGCACTGCGGGGACACTCCGCTCAGCCGTGGTGCCCACATCGCCGGCGAGGTAGTCGTCAGCCATGCGGAAGCCGCAGACGGCGCGATCATCCCCTGCGCTTCACCTTCCACAAAGCCTGCCCAGCCTGCGCCACCAGAGAAGACGAGAAAGCGGCGGGGTCCGCGCCACGTGTATGGGAGAAGGCCGGGTCATCCGCGAGCAGCGCACCTACAAGGTTCGTAATCCCGCGGGCATCAGAGACGGACAGTGGATCCGGATCCGGAGCCGAGAGCTCGGTGGTTCCGGGAAGCGGGAGGCATGGCGGCGCGCCGGGGGACCCGTACGTCACCGTGCACGTCCACGACTGACTCGCCGCGCGGTATTTCGGCCAGGTCCGATTGCTTTGTGCCATTCGTCGGCAACCTGCCTCCAACGTCACGTCGGCACCGCTACACAAGAAGGCTGGAGTGGCGCGCTGCCGTCCCCTTGTGGGATGGCCGGTCGTTGGGGGAGGTCTGGACAGTTGCTGACCATCAACGTGGCGGTGCTGCTCGTAGTCATCGTCGTCCGGCGGCTGCGGCGGCGTACGGAGGCCCGCAGCCGCCTCGACGAGAAGATGACCGTCGTCATCGTCCCGGCGCTGGGCGTCCTGATCGCACCCACCCAGGCAGGCCGGAGAATCCTGAACATCCCGGGACAGCTTGCGAGCGGCGTCACGCAGGCCGGCCGATGAGCCCCCGCGTGCGCAAAGGACGGGCGGCGACGACCAGACGCCCGTCGGCGCGACGGCGTACCCGGAGGCCGGGCAGCCGACGGCAGCGCGCGGACGACCGGCTGGTCGGTCTCCTCGTGGCCGCGGCCCTGGCCGTCGCTGTGATGGTGGCCGGCGTCAACTGGCTGCTGGCCCATTGGTGGGTTCTGATCGTCATCGGCACGCTCGTCATGCTGGTCGGCGGCGGCCGGCTCTACCAGAAGCAGCAGAGAGCGCGGTGGGAAGCGGTCCGCGCGCAGGGCCTGCGGTACGGGCTGTCTCAGATGGACGCGCTGCACCACTCCCGGTTCGAGGTCGCGGTGCGGGACCTGTTGCGCCGTGACGGCTGCCGGGACGCGGTCCGTGTCGGGGGCGGCGGGGATCTGGGCGCCGATGTGAAGGCCACCGACCCTTACGGGCGGCGCTGGGTGATCCAGTGCAAACACCGCCGCAACGGTCTGGCCGGCTCCGCGGTGGGCACGCCGGACCTTCAGGTCCTCAACGGCACCGCCCGCCAGGTCCACGGCGCCGACGTCGCGGTGATCGTGACGAACGGCCGGGTGACCGCGCCCGCCGTGACCTTCGCCAAGCAGCAGCGGCTGTATGTGGTCGACCGCCACACCCTCGGAGTATGGGCGTCCGGCTCACGCCCCTTGTGGGAGCTGCTTCGGGCCGTCCCGCCGCCTCGCAGACCGACCGCCCCGTCCTGAGCAACTCGTAACCGGGCCGGACGACCGCCGGCACCGGCCGGGTCCGGTTCCCGCTCGTACGGTGGGTGCTCGCTCGGCCCGCGCACGAGACCTTCGTCGCCGACCGGCTGGGAGCTCACCTGGTCCGGCCGGACCGCAAGGACGAGCCGGTCCGGCACGGGAAGATCGCCGGTGTCCGCCAGTGGATCGAGGCCGTCATCGACACTCTCGAAGGCGGGCTCAGCCTCGAACAACACGTCGGCAGAACCGCTGCCGGAGTCTTCGCCCGCACCGGCCAACGCCCTCCAGCCGGCATCTGGCACAACTGGAACACCGGCGCCAAGATCAAACGATTGCTGATCGCCTACGACCAATGCGAACATCGGCTCATTCATCCAGAGGCAGAGAGGGGAGCGTCGCCGTGGATCCGTCAACGAGTACGAGTACGCCCGCAAGGGTCTGGCGGGCGTACCGCGTCTCTCCCGTCAGCTGAACTCAGCCGCGTGGTCGACGGCCCACCTCGCGAAGGTGCCGGCCGGTCGGCCAGTAAGGCGCTCGACATGGTCGGTGGTGCGGGTTGACTCCGGTCGGCGCACCGAGGCAGCGAGCAGCGCCTCTACCAGTCGCTCGGGACGACCGTCTGCGCGCATTCGTGATCGAGCGAGATCAGCGGGGAGCGGTTGGAAGCTCAGACGGCGCTGGAGTGCGGCACCGAGTCGAGCGACTTGGTCGGCGCGACTGAGCACCTCGGGTCCGGTCAGCACATATGGGTTGAGACCCAGTTGGTCATGGTGCGGTGCGAGCAACACAGCCACCGCCGCATCGGCGACATCGCGTTCGTCGACGACGGCTGTGCGCGCGACGTCCGAGCCTGCGACCACGTCGCCCGCCCGCAACTGTGCCGCCCATCCACGAGCGTTGGAGGCCAGTGTGTCGCTGCGCAGCACCACGGGTCGCAGCCCGGCATCGCGGAGCAGGGTTTCCATGTCGGCGTGCACTTGAACGATGGGATCGCTCTGGTGGGCGGCCTCGTCGTCTATGGCTGTTGAGGACACGTAGACGACACGAGGCGCCGCTGCGATGAGTTCTGCGACCACTTTGTGGGCAGGGGCGGAATCGAGCAGTGGCCAAATGAGAAAGACCGCGTCGATGCCCACGAGCGCAGCGCGGACGACCGTGGGGTCTGTGAGGTCGCCGACCACCGACTCGACCGCGGAGCGGGGGCCGGTTTGACGGCGCACGAGGCATCGCACGCGCGCGCCGTGTGCCTGGAGGCGGTCGACGACCTCACGGCCGAGGTTGCCGGCCGCGCCGGTGACCAGGATTGATGCACTGTGATGGGTGCCGGTGGAGCGATTGGTGTCAGGCATGATCGAGACGCTAAGGGTTCAGGTCGACATGAAGGCAAGGCGCGTGTGATGCAGACGATCGGAGAAGCAGCCGCGGAACTCGGCATCGAAGCTCACGTGCTGCGGCACTGGGAAGATGTGGGGGCACTCAGCGTGCGCCGTGATGGCAACGGCTACCGCGTCTACGACGACAACGCTCTGGAGCAGGCGCGCACCGTGCTGAAGCTGCGGCGCGTCGGGCTCTCGTTGCCCGAAGTCATTGCTGCCATGGCGCCGAAGAAGCGGGCAGCACAGGCGGTCGTGAGGGCGAAGATAGCCGCACTCGAAGGTGAGATCGTCCGCAGGCAACAGGCCATTACCTTCCTGCAGCACACCACTGAGTGTCGGCATCGATATCTCGATGACTGTCCGGACTGCGCGCATTTCGTCCGTGAAGAATGAGCCGCCCTCCGCCGGGTAGTGCGTGCGCCGACAGTTGATGCTCGGCGTCGCGGTGAGTGGGTGTTCACGAGAAATAACGGTGCTGCGGCTTGGCGGCGGTTGTCCGGCCAGTTGGCCCGGCAGGTCCGCGCGTATGGCCTGCTGCGGATGTTCGGCCGCAAGGAACGTCTGGCCCCGCTGGGGCAGGCGTTCGCCGAGTACGGCCGGATCGGCAAGGCCCTGCACCGGCTGCGTGTTATGGATCCGGCCGACAACACCTGCCGAAGGCAGATGAACCGGCAGCTCACCGTGTAGGAGTCCCGGCACAAGCTCGCCCGGGACGTGTGCAACGGCAAGCGCGGCACCATCCACCAGGCGTACCGGGACGGGACGGAGGACCGGCTCGGCGCGCTCGGTCTGGTGCTGGACGGCGTCGTTCTCTGGACGACGCGGTACATCGACACGGTACATCGACGCCGCCGTCGCCCAACTCCGCGCGTAAGGGCGCGAGATCCGGGACGAGGACATCGGCGGGCTGCCCCCGCTCAAGCACCGCAACCTCAACGTGCTCGGCCGCTATCGCTTCACCGTGTCCGTCCCTCGCGAGGGGTTGCGGCCCCTGCGCGATCCGGATGCCCAAGAGCTTGACGATGACGAGGACGGCAATGCCTGAGCCGTCGCGTGTCAGTCGTCGAGGGCTTGCGCTATGCGGTCGAAGTCCTCCAGGAGGGCGGCCAGGCGATGGCCGGGGATGGCGCGGGTCATGCGGGCTTCGATGGCGTAGACGGATTCCTGTGCGGCCTGGAGCAGGCGTTGGCCTTCGGCGGTGAGGGTGGCGGGGCGGGCGCGGCCGGTCTCGACGGTGCCGGGACGGTCGATGAGTCCAGCGTCCTCCAGGCCGCGCATGACGACGTTCATGGACTGGCGGGTGACGAAGGTGGCGCGGGCGAGGTCGGAGTTGGACATACCGGGCCGTGCGGCAAGAACTTCGAGGCTCGCGTACTGCGGCACGGTCAGGCCGTGCTCCCGCAGGGCTTTGTCCATAGCGCCGCGCAGGGCGGCGTGGGCGCGTTTGAGCCGGTATCCCACGTGATCGAGCACGTCGTTGGCCGGGTGCGGTGGCTCCATGGGCATCCTTTCTCCATGTCAATATTTTGACATATGCGCGGGGGTGTCTTAGCGTCAACTATGTCAAAGTCCTGACATTGAAGCGAGGAGGACGACCCATGTCCGTCAGTATCAACGGCCCCGACTTCGTGGCCCTTCAGGTCCGTGACGTGGAGGCCGCCGGCAAGTTCTGTGAGGAGCACCTCGGCCTCGTCCGTACCTCGGCCGGCCCGCCCGGCGCGATCGTGTTCGACACCAAGCCCTGTCCGCTCGCGGTGCGGGAGCCGCTGCCCGGCACCGACCTGGATGCCGGCCGCCCCGGTCTCGGCGTCGCCCTGTGGTTCTCCACTCCCGACGTCCAGGCACTGCACGACAGGCTCACCGCAGGCGGAATCGAGATCCTCACCCCCATCGGCGACAGCCCGTTCGGCCCGGTGTTCTCCTTCGTCGGCCCCGAGGGCTACGTCCTGACCGTCCACGGAGCCTGACCGTGTCCGCCGCCTCTTTCATCCCCAAGGGCCCGTTCTCCCTGGCATCGTCCATCCGGTTCCTGGAGGGCTTCACGCCCGCCTCCTACGACCACGCGACCGACGGCGTGCTGCGCGTGGCCTTTCCCGCCGACGACGGCCGCAGCGTCATCGGCTGCATGGTCAGCCGGAAAGAGGCGGCGGACACCCCGCCCGCGACCGTGTCGGCAGAGTTCACCGTCCACCGTGACGGCAAGGCCGTCCCGACCACCGCAGGCACCCCCACCCACAAGGCGACGCGCGCCCAGATCGCCCGCATCCTCTCCCTGGACGTCGAGGGCACCGGCTTTCCCGCCCTGGCCGACGCCGACCCCGTGGTCGCCGGCCTCCAGGCCGACTACCCGGACCTGCGGCCCGTCGGCTTCTACTCCCCCTACGAGGCAGCCGCCTGGACCGTCATCGGCAACCGCGTCCGCATGACCCGGGCCGCCGCCATCAAAGCCCGCCTCGCCCGCGACCACGGTCAGGCCATCGACGTCGCCGGACAGCAACTGCACGCCTTCCCCACCCCGGAAGCGCTGTGCGGCATCGACCACATCGACGGCCGCCTCCACGCTGTGGCGGGCCGCGTGGCCGACATCAAACGTCAGGTCCAGGTCACACCGGGACCGCGTTGTTCCAGCTCTGAGGGGTGGGCGGATATGTGACGCAGCACTTCTGTACGAGGCCGCCGTCGTACCCGCCGCCGGTGGTCGGGACGTTGGTGGCGGGGTGGACGGTCCAGGAGTCGATCACGGCCGCGGTCGGCACTGGGCCACGCCCGCGACGGTGCCACTTCTCGGGCCTGCCCCCGCGCCCGCCGGTGCTCCCCGCCGCCGGGAGCAGCGGCGCCAGCAGCGCCCACTGCCCGTCGGTCATCACCCAACCGGGGGAGAAGCGCCGCCGCGAGGGACGATCACCGCCCCGGCCATGAGCAGGGCGTGACGACTACTGGCACGTGGACGATACGTGCACCTGGACGATACGTGCCCCGCACTCCTACTCCTGGTAGGACCGGCAAGCCTGGACAGCCTCTCTCTCCTACCAGGAGTCCTTCACCTTCTGGGCGAACCGCCCGCCGACCGAGCGCGTGGGCGGACCCGCGCATCGCCCGGAGGTTCCGCCCGGCACCTAACACCTTTGCCGACACTGACGCCGACGCCGTCGACGAGGCGCGTCAGTGGTGGTGGCCGTGCCGGCCGAGGGTCTCCACGGGGGTCGCGCCGGGGCGGGTCCACTGTGGCACGGGGCGGCTGGTCGGGCCCCAGGTGGCGTTCCCGTCCGCGTCCGAGCGCCAGGACCAGCACGAGCTGCGCCCCTCGGGCCGGCCCTCGGGGTTGTCCTCCCACGCCTCACCGCGGCCGTAGGGCGTCATGTCGAGCAGGCCGAGGGGCCCGTTGATCCGCTCGTTGCCACGGCCCGTCGTGGAGTAGGTGAGGAACACGCGGTCGCCGTCGCGCAGGAAGCAGGTGATGTACCCCATGCTGCCGCCGACCGGCGCGTCCACGTCGCGCACCGAGTACCAGGGCTGGGCATACCCCATGAACTCGACGTAGGAGGCCACCTCGTCCCACCGGCCCGTGGTCAGGACGGCGAACGAGACGCCGCGGGCGTTGAGGTAGACGGCGTCCTTCAGGTGCCAGGCCGTGGTGGTGCACCCTTCGCACTGCCCCTGGTGCGGCGCGCCGTCGTACCACATGTGCTTGTAGACCACGAGCTCGTCGCGGCCCTGGAACAGGTCCAGGAACGGGACCGGGCCGTCGGGTCCGACGACCTCGACCGTCCCGTCGAGCTCCACCATCGGCAGCCGGCGGCGGACCGCGGCGAGGGCGTCGCCCTCGCGGGTGTGGGCTTTCTCGCGGACCAGCAGCTCGTCACGGACGGCCTGCCAGGTGGCCAGGTCGACGATGGGCGGGCGGCCGGGCAGCGCGGTGGTCGGGTCGTCGGGCGTGGTCGTCATGGTGTCCTCCGTGGTGTCTCGTGCCGGGCTGCGTCGTACGACGTTCTACGACGGTCACCAGAACAGACTTGCGGCCCGGCCGGAACTCATCGCGGCAGAGGGACGGCCCCCGGCCGAGCCTGCACGGATCACGTCGGGCTGACAAGTTCACGGACGTGCTCTACGACCGTGAAGAGCGACTCGTCCACCGTGCTGTCGTCACCTCCCCAACGCGCAAGGGGCCCTCGCAGTCGGCAAGGATGTCACGCAACACCAGTTCCTGTGCCGGGAAGAGCCCACCGTTCGCGCACAGCACAGATCACCGCAGTGGTTTTCACCCATGCCCGCCTCGTTGTCCCGATCTGCATGTGGTCAGTTCCTTCTCATAGAACGATCACGAGCGCGAACGTCGGCACCAAGGTCACCAGGGCGCTGACCGGCCAGTACAGCGGGGATTCCAGCGGAATCCGGCGCCGTACGGGGCGGTTGGCAAGCCACCAGAGCAGAGTGAACCCGACCACTACAGGCCCCCCGACCAGAAACCATGGCAGCATGCCGTCGTTCTCCGTCGGGTTCCGTTGCGTCCAGCCGACGGCCGCGAGCGGCCAGTTCGTTGCCAAGTACCAGATCAGCCATACCGGTACGACACCCGGGATTCCCAGCAGCAGGTTCACGCCCACGGATGTCAACGACCATTTCCACATGTGCCCATTATGGAAGCCCGGGGTGGACGTCACTTGATCGGGGAGAGCTGGTTGTAGTTCTCCAGGACGTTGTACAGGCCGATCAGCTCGCGGCCGTACCCCTCGGCATCGTCCCTGGTCCCGGTGTACCGGGCGAGCAGGGCCTGTGTTTCGGCCAGGCTGGAGGGCAGGTCCGGTCTGGTCGTGTGCCGGGCCTTGCAGTTCTGCTCCAACACCGACCACTGCTCGTCCGTCAGATCTCCACGGACCACGGACCACGGACCAAGATCCTGATCCTGACACCATCAAGGTCCGCTTTCGACACATGCTGTAGCTGTCTACATCCCCTCATCGGCTGGAGCCGACGCAGCCAGGTGTTGTTACTGACCAGCACATGTGGGATGTGCCAACCTCAAGGCCCGCTTCCTGGTGCTCCCGCTCGTGCGACTGCTCGGAGCGAGCCGCCCTGACGTGCCGATGTACGGTCTTCCGGGAGATGACAGGCTCCGTCATCTCACCGGACGCGGGCGGCGGCAGCAGCTGTGTCACAGTGGGGAACGTGTGATCTGTGCAGGAGGGAGGGGCCATGCGAATCGGTGACGTGGCCGCGGAAGCGGGAGTCAGCACCCGGGTGCTTCGCTACTACGAGCAGCAGCAGTTGCTCACCTCGACTCGGACGGCGGCGGGGCACCGCGAGTACGAGAGAAGTGCTGTGGAGCGGGTCCGGCTCATCCAGCTGTTCTACGGCGCGGGGCTCTCGAGCCGGGCCATCCGTGAGCTGTTGCCCTCTGTGGAGTCCGGCGAGGCGACCCTGGAAACGCTGCAGCTCCTGGCAACCGAACGTCGGCGCGTAGAGCAGCAGATCTCCGACCTGCTCATTGTGCGCGATCGCCTGGACGAAGTGATCGCCGCAGCCCACCCCGGCTACGACTGCGCCGGCCCGCCCGCACGCTGACCCTGTGCTCTCACGTCCTGGGGCTTGACGTACTTCTGCCTTTCAATGCCGGGCGGATGGTACGGGGCCGTCGACTCGCCGTCCGCCGCCTTGTGCCACGCGATCCGGCCCGTCGACCTCATCTCATCCAACAGATCAGGCAGGGAGAGCCGAGAGCTTCGGTATGCGGAACTTGCACTTGACATTGGTGTCAAGTCTTAGCGTCCGGAGTCATCGGCAGGGTGCCGACGCCGCGAAGCATCGGCACCAGTGTGACGTATTCCAGGAGATGACAATGAGTGAAGCGTTCGGGTTCCGCGCGTTCGGCGGCCCGCAGGTCCAGGAGTTCTTCGATCGGCCCGATCCGGTTCCCAATCCGGCGGAGGTCCTGGTGCGGGTCGCGGCAGCCAGTGTCAACCCCTCCGATTACAAGCTGCGATCCGGTAGGGCACCGGCATTCTTCGCCGGACGTCCCTTCCCTCACGTACTGGGAGCGGAAGCGGCCGGTGTAGTGCTGGCGGTGGGAGCGGACGTCGAGGGACTGGAGGTGGGCGACACCGTATTCGGCTCGGCGCTCACCGGAGCCGGAACGTACGCGAGGACCACGCTCCTGCTCGGCGCCAATACCGCGCGCAAGCCCGAGGGGCTCCGCGACGAGTGGGCGGCCACCATCCCCGTGGCGGCCACGTCCGCCCTCGACGCGGTGGACCAGCTCGGCCTGCCCAGTGGCGCGACGGTGCTGATCAACGGTGTCGGAGGAGGTGTCGGTCTCGCGACCGCGCAGGTCGCACGCGATCGTGGCCTGAACGTCATCGGTACGGGCAGCACGGTAAAGCGGACGCTCGCCGAAGCTGTCGGCGTGACGTTCGTCGACTACACCGACGGCGACGTCGTCCCTCAGGTGCGCGACCTCGCACCGGTCGGTGTCGACGGCCTGGTGGACCTCGTTGGCGGTCAATCCCTGCGCACCGTGGCACCGTTGGCCGGCGACCCCAAGAAGGTGGTGTCCGTCGCCGACCCGACGGTGTCCGAGCTCGGCGGCGAGATGGTGCGCCGCCGCGCGGACCGGGCCGACCTGGAACGCGCGGCCGCACTCATGGTACGAGGACGCCTCGACCCCCATATCGTCAAGTCCTACCCCTTCTCGCAGGCAGCCGAAGCCCTGGCCCTCGTGGAGAACGGCCACGCCCTCGGCAAGGTCGTCATCGACATGACCTTGACCAACCGGACCACGTTCGGCGACTGAGCGGGGGACTTGGGACTGAGCGGAGGACTGGCTCAGCCTCGGGTGAAATGGTGGTGCCATACGGCTGTACATACGTCTCTGACCTGCACGTTCCTAACACGTGGCGCCACGTGATCGTCCTCGTCAATCGCCAGGAAGCGGTACCGCTGCGACGTCCGTCGGCCCATGCGTCTAAATCTGCGGTAGGTGCCAGCCAGGGCCAGATCGGTGCCAGGACGACCGAGAACCGGGGCACCAACGGTCAGTTGAGCGCCCGGCCCGTAGGTATCCGTCCCAGCGGGGAGTAGCGCCGCGGATCCAGAACGGTTCTTTCGGCCCGTCCGAGGGGATGGCCTCGAAAACGGACTGGACGTCGGACGGTTTTGTCATGAGGTCGTCGTGGACCTGGTAAACGAGCATCGGTACCCGGACACCCGGACGCTGCCGGCCGCGCCGTCCGCGACCGGGGACATCTCCCGGGACCATCTCATCGAGGCTGAAGCTGGTGCGGAGCCTGATCAGCCGATCCAGCTCGTCCGTCCGCTTGGCCGGGGTGCCGCGCCGCTTGAGGGTTCGCTCCAGGAGCGCGCGCGGCACCCCCGGCTGGCACGCGACCAGGCAGCGGACGTCCGCGAACTCCCGCAGAGCCTGTTGCATCGCGAAGCGCGTGGCGCTGGAGCCCAGGCAGCGGCTGAACAGCGCGATCCTCGCCCCGCGCAGGCCTCGCCCCGCGCAGGTCATGACGCGACCGCGCGTACCGCAGGGAACCCACGACGTTGCGGGATACGAACCTGCCGCCGGTGGGCACGCCGCCGTTGGCGGTGCCGCTGAGGCCGAAGTCGCGCAGGTCGTATGCGAGGACGTGGTCCCCGGCGGTGTGCAGGATCGCGATGTCCGGGACGGGACCAGGTCGACCTCGATGTCATTGCCGGTCTCGCCGTTGATCGACCGCCAAGTCTCCAGATGGGACGGCAGCCCCGAGCGGCTGAAGAACCGCGGATGACTGACGATCACGATCCGGTCGGAACCCGGGGCCGGCACGAACCAGCCTTCGAGCGGAGTGCCGTCCTCGGAGGGGGAACGTGATGTCTTCGAAGTCCAACCCGTGCTCGGCAGGGGAGCGCGGCACAGGCGAGCGCGGGGATGTGTTGAAACGGTCGGCGATCGCTTCGAGCACGGTCAGGCCCCCGTGCGCGTCACGCCGCCGCCGACGTGCAGGATCTGGCCGGTCATGAAGTCGGCGTCGTTCGAGACCAGGAAGGCGAGGGCGTTGCCGAGGTCCGCCGGGACCGACTGGCGCTTGATGGTCTGCATGGCCGTCATCCGCGCGAACACCTCGTCGGCGGTCGGGCCGTTCGTCCGGACGCGGCCCAGGAAGCCCTCGGTCGCCACCAGGCCGGGTGTGATCGCGTTGACCGTGATGCCGCTCTCGCCGAGCTCGTTGGCGAGCGCCCGGGTCAGCGCGTGCACGGTGCCCTTGCTGGTCATGTACGCGAGGTCGCGGTTCTGCGTCACGGTGATGCCCGAGCCGGTGTTGACGACGCGCCCCCACCCGGCGGCCCGCATCCCCGGCGCGAACGCCCGGGCGAAGAGCAGGATCGCCTCGACGTTGACCGCCTGCACCTTGCGCCACAGTTCGATCGTCACGTGGTCGAGATCGGTGAACGGGAAGATGCCGGCGTTGTTGACGAGGATGTCGCAGCGCCCGTACCGGTCGAGGACCGTGCCGACCACGGCGTCAACCTGCGACGGCTCGCTGATGTCGCACACCAGGCCCAGCTTGTCACCGCCGCCCTTCAGCTCCTCCACAGCGTCCGCCGGGTCGTCGATGTCGACAGCGACCACGTTCGCGCCCTCCGCGGCGAGCCGCCGGCAGTACGCGTACCCGATGCCCCGCGCCGCCCCGGTCACCACCGCGGTCTTTCCCTCAAGCGCCACGGGTGAACTCCAATCCGATCTGGTGCGCGATCCCGAAGTAGTCCTCCAGATGCCAGGTCCGCACGATCCGGCCGTCGACCACCCGGTGGAAGTCCGCCGCCCGGAACTCGACCTCGCGGCCGGTACCCTCGACGCCTAGCAGCTCCCCGGTGTGCTTGGCGCGGTTGACCGCCCGCACCGCGATCATGTCCCCGTTCATGACGACGTCCTCGATCTCGAAGGTCAGCTCGCTGAAGACACCGCGAAGGTGAGCGATGCTCGCCTTCCATCCCTCCGGGCCGCTCCCGGTCCGCAGGGGCGGGACGGCCTCCCAGTCGGTGGCGAGGGCCTCATCGACCAGAGCTGTGTCACCGGTGGCGAGAGCCTCGTAGAAGCGCCGGACCGCGATCTCGTTGTTTGTAGGCATGGATCTCACGGTAGGGACGTACACCCTCGGTGATCAAAGGCCTGTTCCGGAACACGTAATACGATTCAGGTATGACGGATCTCCCCCTTCGGCTTGTGCGCTACTTCACCACCGTCGCGTCACACCTGCACTACGGCCGCGCCGCGGCCGAGCTGCACATCGCGCAGCCATCGCTGAGCCGGCAGATCGGCCAGCTCGAGGCCCAGGTGGGTGCGCGGCTTCTCGACCGCACGCGGCAAGGCACTCGGCTCACCGAAGCGGGAGAGGTATTCCTTCCCCGCGCACTCGATCTGTTGCGCTTGTCCGAGCAGGCCGCGGCCGCCGCCCGGGCCGCCGCGCAGCCCACCCGGATCACCGTCGGCTACACAGCCGGCCTGATCGTCACCCCGGCGGTCCAGAACTTGCGGCAGAAGCACGCCGACGCCGACGTGCGCACGCTGCACCTGGAGTGGAACGAGCCGCGCGAGGCGCTGCTCGACCGGCGTGTCGACGCGGCGATCACCCGGCTGCCGCTGCAAACCGACGACCTGCACGTGACGATCCTCT
This sequence comes from Streptomyces sp. NPDC102274, assembly GCF_044766385.1. Taxonomy (NCBI): domain Bacteria; kingdom Bacillati; phylum Actinomycetota; class Actinomycetes; order Kitasatosporales; family Streptomycetaceae; genus Streptomyces; species Streptomyces sp. NPDC102274. The sequence goes on from NZ_JBIWLW010000039.1 coordinate 54,540, forward strand.
ACGACGAGCCGAAGATGTTGCTCGTCTCGGTCGGGCACCGGCTGGCGGGCAAGGAGTCGGTCATCCTCGATGACATCGCCGATGAGCCGATCCCCCGCTTCCCGGATCGGGAGTTTGACGCGTACTGGCGCATCGACCCGCGGCTCGGAGGCCGCCCCGCGCCCGACGGACCCCCTGTCGAGACCATCGAGGACAAGCTCGAATACATAGCCGCCGGGCAGGCCGTGGCCATTATTCCGGCCGCCCTGCGCGCGGCCGGCATCCGCCCCGACCTCACCACGATCCCGCTGCACGGCGTCGAACCGGGCCACGTCGTCGTGGCAACCCGGGCCGCGGACAGCAGTCGGCTAGTGGCCGCATTCCGCACGTCTGCCCGTGACTGCCTGAGCGGTTAGGTCAGGGCTTGGTTCCGAAGCTGTTGTCTTACCGCACTTGATCGCTGGCTTTCTGCTGGTCAGGCACGGTTTCGGGGAGGCCCTGAAAGCGTCGGCATGTCGTGTCGTTTCGACAGTGCAGGGTGCGCCCCGCCGCCGGAGCTGGAAAAGCTTGTCACCGGACCCATGGCCAAGTACCCGGCCGTATGCCCGCAGAGCGCTGCGTATGACCGCCCGTGAGCCCTGCCCCGTCTGTGCCTCCAGAGCAGGTGGTACGGGCTCGGCAGAGTGGGCTCCACGTTGAAGGCTCCGGGTTGCGCCTGCGGTGAGCGTGCGCCCTACTCTGTGGCCCGGGCCGCTGCCTCGGGGGTGATGTAGAGGATGGGATCTGCGGTCAGCGCAACCCCGTTTCACGCGTCAGCCCCCGGCGGGCCGGGGGCTGACGTCGTGTTTGGGTACACGTGTTGCGCTCGTGATCGTTTGTCCAGCGGCTGGTTATGCCGTGGAGTTGAGGCGTGCGCGGGCTGTGTCGGCTCGGTGCCCCACAAGGCGTCGCATTCGCGCTTGGATCCGTCGCGCTCGGGGCGCCGCCGCAAGCACGATCGGACCTTCATGCGTCAACAATCCCCGCCGGCGCGCGACGAAAGCTACAGCACCTTGCTGGCCGAATATTCAAATACATTCCGTATTCGGATATCCCGCCGACTTATAACGCTTCCTCTGACTCCGCGCTATCCTGCAGGGCTTACGTGACAGCCCTTAGCACTCCGCGGCGTTGATCCTGTTTCGCTCCTGTGTTGTCGCAAACCCGACGTTATCGGCTCGGACGAACAGTCGCTGCGCTCCCTCCTTGGGGTACACCAGGAATTGACCAGTGAGCCTGTAGTACAGGACATGATGGGAGGTCTTGGAGCACTCCAGGGCGATGCGTTCCGTGTTGAAGACCTTGCCCCAGTGCTCCGGGCGCGGGTTCAGCTTCCAGAGGTAGGCGCCGCCAATGCCGTTGTTACGGACCGTGGCCTGTACCGGAGTCGGGAGCGGGGCCCGTACGCTGGCGCCGGCCGCCGTGGTATCGGTAGCCGCCGCGGTAGAGGTGGCCAGCGTGGCTGAGGACCCGGCGACCACAAGTGCCGCCAAGATCGCAATCATCCTGGACTTTGTGCGCTGCTTGTGCATGAGATCTCCTTTTTCTGTGGAATGAGGGAGGTGGGGGAAAGGAGGGAAACTTTCCCTCCGTTCCTTTATGGCATCTCAGCCGCAGGCGTGGCCAGGGACATCAGTAAACGTCACCCGTAAGAGTTTACGAAGTTAATGGGTAAATCCTTCGCGCGCTCGTTGCTGATGGCGCTAAACGGGGAAAGCGTGAACATTTATGGCGAGTGGTAGACAGCCTCACGAAAGGCGGTTCGCTTTGCATCGAACATACTCGCTGTCAGCCTGTTGCCCGATGGGGCGCTGCTGAATGGAATCAGCTGCAGCAGAAGCAGCAACTATTCCCGACTGTCGCTGGGGTTATCTCCAGTACCGAGTACCGCGCGAGTCGTGTGTCCGGGGATTTTCGGTTCGGTCCGGGAAGGTGGGTCCCGGTAGGTGCCGGAGGCCCCCCTCGCGGGCGCGTTCGTAGCCGCAGCCCAGGCAAACGATGCGGGTGTACCGGGACGATGCGACCACGCTGGACGTCCCGATCGGGCAGGTCACGCTGGGCGTGGGTGTCCGCGCGCCCCTCACCGGCGGTCACGGCGAGGAGCCCGCCGGCGCTGGAGGCCGGGTGCTACGCGGCGGCCAGGCGTTCGCGCGCGGCGTCGGCGCCGAGACGGACGGTCGCCCGCGCCGCACGGTGCTGTGCGGCGCGGGCGTTTCGTATGTGCGGGATCAGAACTCCTGCGTCACGGGCCGTGGTTGAGGTGTGCGGAGATGGTGTGACCTATGGCCGATATCGGGCACGAGACTGGTGCGGTACCTGAAATTCCGCTGAGATTGATTACGCGCTCACAGGTAGTCGTCGCGGTGGCCCTGCATCCAGACGTTGATCCGGTCGCGGACGCCGATCAGCTCTGTGCGGTGGGTCTCCAGGTTCTCCGTGGAGGTGTCGCCGTCGAGCGTCGTGCGGAGGTCGGCCATCCACGCGAGTGGCTCAGGGAAGTGGCCCGGGCCCTTGGGGTCCGCCTTCATGGCCGCATCGATGCCCATCAGCTCTTCGTGGACCCTGCCCAGGAAGTACGCGCAATCTCCCGAGCCCGGTGTGCAGCTGTCGTTGAGTGTGGCCTGGAGGCCGGCGAAGGCGTCGCGGACCAGTTCCGGCCCCGGGGACGCCGCGGGGGTTGGGTTGTCGGCGGCAGTCTCCTGTGCTGCGGCGTCCGTCGGTGCCGGGGCGGACAAGGAACGGGAGGTGTCCCGTGTCCCGGCGTTCCCGGAGGTGTCGTCCGTGCCCGCGGAACACGACAGCAGACAGGCTGCGAGTATCGCGGTGGTGATCGCCGTACGCCGGACACGCCGGATCTGCATGAGGCCCCCCTTGTAGTGATCACGGCAACTCTATTGCGTGCAGGGGGGCAGTTCTTACGGATGGTCCGATACGAGCCGCGCCCGTTCGCCCGCGGGGGCTGCGGGGATGCGGTGCTGTCACGGTGGGTTCGGGCGCGGAGCCGGTGGAACCAACGGCCGTTGTGGGAGGTGTCCTTGGTGACGACGCTGTGGACGGACAGGATGCGGCGTTACGGTCGCGGCGTAGGAAACAAGGCGGACGAGGGGATGACGATGCCGGTCGAGGCGTTGATAGCACTCGCCGCGGCGGGAGGTACCGCGGTGGCGCAGGCTGCGGGAGCCAACACCTGGCAGGGCTCCAGCAGGCAGTGGCTCGGTGGTTCGGCCGTCAGGACGAGGAGCGGGAGCGTATAGCGCCGGCTCGGCTGGACCACAGCGCGGACGCGCTCGCGGTCGCTGGTGACGGCGATGTTGACCAGGTCAGGACCGGACAGCGGGCCGAGTGGCAGGCGCACTTCGAGCAAGCACTGAAGAGCCTGGAGGGTCACGACGGGAACAGGCGGCCCAGGAACTGCGTGCGCTGCACGATGCACACCCCGTCGCGGGCGGGGGGTCGGCGGGAGATGGTGGACAGGCCATCGGCGGGAACGTGCAGATCCGGGCCGACCACGGCGTGACGGGTAAACGCCTGGTAGACACCGTGCGTGGGGGTGGGCTCCGGAGGGGGAGTGGTGCGGGCAGGGACCGTGCTGGACGGGCGCTACCGGCTCGTTGAGCGGATCGGGGCGTTCGGGTTCGGGTAGGTCTGGAAGGCTCATGACCCGACGGTCGACCGCCTGGTCGCGGTCAAGGTCGGTCCTCACCGGCGAGGGCAGGACCCGGCGGGCAAGCTCATCAACGGGATCCGGTGGCGGGGCACGCGCGAGAGTCTTCTTCGGCTGATGAATCTGCCGAAGAGCTCGCCACTTTGGTCGTGGGCGGATGCGCGGCCTGGCGGTGGGCGGGAAGAGATCGTCCTCGGCAAGTTCGACTTCGTCGTGGACGACATGCTTGCCGCCCTGCGCGCCCGCCCGGCCGACGAGGCGGTTTGGACGTCACTGCACCGCGTGTTCGACGTGCTGGTATCCCTGGCGGAGATGCCAGGCCATGAGGAACTGGTGGAGCCGATCCATCGAGTGGTCTTGGAGACTCCTGTGCTGCACGCCGGTTACCTCCAGAAGCTGCAGCGCATGCAGGACGCCGTCGTCGCCGTGCTGCTCGAACGCGCCGAGGCGGCCGGCACGCCCTACGACGCCGACGATCCGCCACCGCGCGTGACCGCTGCGGCGTTCGGGTGTCTCGTGGCCGCACAGCACTCCTGGCTTGCCTCCGGCGCGAGAGGCTCTTACGCCGTCGCCATCGAACGCGCCATGGCGACGGTCGCCTCCCGCACCTGACGCACGAACTCGGTCTGCCCGAAGCGGACTTCACTGCGCCTGTAACCTTCGCCTTACTTCGAGCTGTTGATGAACCGCCGAGCTACTGGTACCCGCGCCGGTCGGTCACGGCTGAAGGAGCGTCCCCGCGCCGTCCCTTCAGAGTGTTCGGCGCTCGTCACTTCGCGGCCTGAGTCATTGGACGGGGGTAGGCCATGGAGATCACCGTCCAGTGGATACGGACATCCTGGACGAAGGAGTCCCGGGGAGGAGAGGGTGCCTCGCGCAGGAACGCTGCCCCGGTCGGCTTCGCTCTCCCACATGATGCGGCCTCCTTCGCGCATGTGATTCGCATGCATGAGCGTGACCGCTCCGAGCTGTATGACAGCCGGGAGGACCTGAGCAAGTCGATGTCCAGCTCCGTGAGTCAGATGGCCGGCTTCGCGTACTTCCACGTGTGCAGCCCTTGTTTGCCCTGCCGCCTCGGCAGCGGCGATCCCCAAGTGTCCGGCTCATCCCTGGCCAGTGGGTGCGCCGGCAACTCAACTACCGCTTCAGTAGCGCACTGGGGATCCGGGGCCGGCCGTACTGGCTGGACACGTTCAACATCGCCTACGGTTCCGTGAACGCCGGTGTGTTCCTGTCCACGCCCACGGTGTTCATCAACGAACAAGGACCGCTCCGATAACCTTCCTGAACGTCGACCAGGGCTCAGGTGACGCAGTGTCACCGAGGCTGAGCCCCTTTGATCGTCCTCACGAAATCTGTGCCTGATCCCAGTAGTAACGTCACTCGTTGCCCAAGGAGTTGGTCTCGTTCTGGCCGGAGCCGCCCGGGAGACTGTGACCAGAGTTTGCCTGGTCAGGCTGGTCGAGGTTGCAGCGGTCGACCGAGGTAGACGGTGAGTGGGTCGTCGGCGTAGTAGCCAAAGGCAGGAACATCGGTATAGCCGCAGGAACGGTACAGACCGATTGCCGCAGGATGCCGTTGGTTCGTCTCCAGAACCATCGACGACGCTCCTGCGGCGGCGGCTGAGTCCTCCAACCACGCCAGGATGGCACGGGACTGTCCTCTGCCGCGCTGTTCATCGATGACGTACATACGCTTGAGTTCCGCGCGCCCCTCACCACGAAACCGCCAACCGCCCATAGCGACGGGCTCTTGGTTCTCGTACCCCACTGCGAACGCCCCGCGGGGCGGCGAGAACTGCCCTGGCTCGGTGGGGCTGTTGTCCGGTGCCCCGTAGATCTCGACGTATTCCGCCTGCAGAAGTTCGACCAACCGAGAGACATGCGGGTGGCGGCCATAGGCGAGGGAAACGATCTCCATGCCTCCAACTCTAATAGCCACGCCGGCCTCGAGTCACGGTCAGTCGACCGGCCACGATGATCGTGGACGCGGCGGCGTTCAGCGCGTAAACACCCAGCTCGGCACCCAGGTCCCGGCGGCGTCGTGGCCGGCCGCTGTGGCGGCGAGGTGGGCGCGGAGGGTGGCCAGCGCTGGGTGGGGGTTGTCGCGGTGCCAGAGGAGCGAGTGCGGGTAGACCGGCGTCGGGTCGGTCACCGGGATGCGGCGCAGGCCGTGGCCGGCGGGCCAGACGAGGCGGGTCTGCTCGCCCATGAAGGTGGCCAGGGCAGGGGTGTCGGCGACGGTGTCGAGGAGCGCGTCGGAGCCGAAGTTGGGGCCGGTCGCCTCGATGGTGAGGCCGAACTCGGCGACGAGGTCGTCGTAGTAGGCGCCCCACTCGGTACCGGGGGCGAGGCCGGGCATCCAGATCCGGTGTCCGGCGAGCTGCGCGAGGGGCACCGACCGGGCGCCCGCGAGCGCGTGTGCGGGGCCGGTGAGGAGCTGGAGCGTCTCATCGAGCACCCGGACGGACTCGATGTCCTCGGGGAGGGGCCGACCGGGCACGGCGACGGCGCGGAAGGACGCGTCGATCGTGCCGGAGCGGATGGCGGCGACGGCCGTCTCGATGTCGAACAGCATCAGCACGTCGAGATCGATCTCGGGGTGCGCGCGGTGGAAGCCGCGCATCAGGCCCGACGCCGCGCCGCGCGAGGCGATGATGTCGACGCGCAGCGGGCGGCGGCCGGTGCGCACGGACGCGACCGCGCGCTCGGCGACGCGCAACAGCTCGCGTGCGTGGGGCAGGAACGCCTGTCCGTCGATGGTGAGCTCGGCGCCGCGCGGGGTGCGAGTGAAGAGCCGCACGCCGAGGTTGCGCTCCAACGCGGCGATGCGTTTGGAGACGGCCTGCTGGGTGACCGCCAGCTCGGCGGCGGCCTCCTGGAACTGCCCCGCGTCGGCGGCGGCGACGAAGGTCCGGACGGTGTCGAGGTCCATGCTGACACCTTATGGATACAACCATTGGTTGTGCTCGGCGGCCCTGCGGTTGTTTGATCCCCGAGGTTGGCACTCGCTTTGATGTTTCCGATCGCGTATTGGTTGTGCGAGTGAGTGGCGAGGGGCGTGGGTCATGAGGAGCGGGCACCGGCTGGGGCATCTGCTCGGACATCGGCTGGGGCGGCGGTTCGGGTGGCTCTGGGGAGCGTACGGGACCAGCGCGCTCGGCACGTGGCTCGCCTTCGGCGCGTTCCCGCTGATCGCCATCCGGGTGCTGCACGCCGGGCCGGCCGAGGTCGCCGCGCTCTCCTCAGTGGGGGCTGCGGTGGGCGCGGCCGTGGCAGTGCCGCTCGGCCCGTGGGTGGAGTTCCGCCGCAAGCGGCCGGTGCTGATCGCGATGGACCTGGTGCGGTTCGCGGCGCTGCTGACGATCCCCGCCGCGTTCGCGCTCGGCGTGCTCACCTTCCTTCAGCTCCTGCTGGTCTCGGTCGTCGTCGCGGCGGCCGACATCACCTTCCGCGCCGCCTCCGGCGCGTACCTGAAGACGCTGCTGCCGGCCGAGGACCTGCTCGTCGCCAACGCCCGATTCGAGTCCACGGCCTGGACGACCACGATCATCGGACCGCCGCTGGGCGGCGCGGCGATCGGGCTCCTCGGACCGGTGGCGACGGTGGTGGCCGACGCGGTCAGCTACCTGCTCTCGGCCCTGGGTATCCGCGTGATGGGCGGGCACGAGCCGCTGCCCGAGCGACAGGATGCCGCGCGCATGCGGGCGCGGGACCTGCTCGACGGTTGGCGGTACATCCTCGCCGACGCGACGCTGCGTCCGCTGTTCTTCAACACCGCCTTGTTCAACGGCCTGGTGATGGCCGCCCAGCCGCTGCTTGCCGTCCTGATGCTCGGCCGACTCGGGTTCACACCGTGGCAGTACGGCCTCGCCTTCGCCGCGCCCTCGATCGGCGGGCTGCTCGGTTCGCGGCTGGCCTGGCCGCTCGTCACCCGGTTCGGGCAGCACCGGGTCCTGGTCGTGGTCGGAACCCTGCGCGCGATCTGGCTCGTCGGCCTGGCCTTCCTGGGGCCGGGCACCGGCGGCCTGCTGCTGGTGATGGGCGTCGAGCTCGGGCTCATCTTCTGCTGCGGGGTCTTCAACCCCGTCTACGCCACCTACCGCCTCGAGCGCACCACGACCGACCGGGTCGCCCGCACGCTGTCCGCCTGGGCGGTGACGACCAAGGCCTCGACCGCGCTCCTCACGGCCGTCTGGGGCGTGCTGGGCGGCCTGCTCGGCCTGCGTACGGCCATCGGCCTGGCCGGCGTGCTCCTGCTGGCGACTCCGCTGCTGCTCCCACGCCGCGCGGCAGCGCCTCTCGCCGACCCGGAGCCGACACCGAACCGCGCCTGACGGACCGCCACGGCCGTCACCGACCCCGCCTGCGAGGGAGTGGACCGAGTTCGATGCCACAGCCGCCGCGGAGCCGATCCTTGGCGGCCTGGGACACGTAGACCGGATCTGGACAGATACCTTCGAGGGATTCACGCTGCGGCGGTTCGACCCGGAGGCCAAGGTGTGGCGAATCCGGTGGGCCTCCAGCGGTCGGCCGGGACACCTGGACCCCTATTTCGAGGGTTCCTTCACCGACGGCGTCGGCCAGTTCTTCTGTGATGACGTCCTGGGCGGGCACACGGTGAACGTGCGCTTCCGGTGGACCGCCCGCACCCCGGATGCCCCGCGCTGGGGATCGGCCGTTCAGTGAGTTCGGCCTGCGGGACTGCCTCGCCGGGGCATGCGCGACCCGGAGCTGGTGGTCGGCGACGGCGCGATGGGGCTGTGGAAGGCGTTGGCCGAGGTGTTCCCGGCCGCACGGCATCAAAGGTGCTGGGTCCACAAGGCCCGAAATGTCACGAACTCACTTCCGAAGTCCGCGCTGCCGGGCGCGACGAAGGCGATGCAGGAGATCTACAACGCGGAGAGCCGCTCCCACGCCGAGAAGGCGATCGACGCGTTCGCCAAAACCTACGGCGCGAAGTGGCCGAAGGCGGTCGCAAAGATCACCGACGACCGGGAGGAACTGCTGGCGTTCTACGGCTTCCCGGCCGAGCACTGGATCCACCTGCGCTGCACTGCCAGTTCGCCGGCCGCGTCCGGCCGTTGACGATCGTCGGCCCGGCAGGTGTCCGGGAGCGGGTCATCGCGGCGATGGAGGTGCGCGACGGTCCGCGCCGCCGACGTGGTCCATGCCAGTGGAGCCCCGCCGCTGGCGCTTCGGGTCGAGCTCGACGGCAAGACGCTGGCCTATTCCGGCGACACCGAGTGGACCGATGCCCTGGCGGACGTTTCCCGGGACGCGGATGTGTTCATCTGCGAGGCCTACACGTTCGCCAAACGAGTCCGCTACCACCATGTCGGCCGACATGCTGGAGCACGCCTCGCAACTGGAGGTGACCGCCGCGCACGACGGGCTGGAGCCCGTGCTGTAGCTGGGGCGGGGTGCTCACGCCGCGTCGAGCTGTTCGCGTTCGACCAGGGCACCGTTCTCGAACCTGGCGCCGGAGCGGACCAGGGCAACGAGATGGGCGCCGGTGATCGCACGCCAGCGGCTCTGGGCGGACTCGACGACTTGAACACCATCGCGAGCGCCGCGGCGGGGCTGCCCGCGCCGCGGGTGACTTTCGTCCGCAGCTTGACCGTGGAGAACGTAGACTCGATCGGGTTCGTGATCAGGAACGGGATGCCACCGAAGCGGTCGCCGTGAAGATGGGACACCACCACCGCGTCCACCTCGGCCGGGTCCAGGCCCTGCTGTCGCATGGCGACCAGGCTCGCGCCCCGCAGTCCACCAGCAGCGTCATGCTGGTGCCACGCACCTGCACGCATGCCTGGAACAGCCCGCCACTGCCGAAAGCACCCCGCTACCCACGAACCGCACCCGCATGTCCACCCCGCAGCCGCTCGCATCGTCGACGTCAGCGCGACATGTGGCTCATCTTGTCGGGCCTGGTCGCTACGATCAGGTGGCTGATCGGAGTCATGCCGTAGCCGTCACGTTCGAGGGAGTCGGCCAAGGTGCAGATCACACCATCCGCGCGGATTCTTCGCATGCTCGGTGAGATTGAGATTGAGATTGAGATCGAGGAGTGGAAGTGTCTCGCGGAATTGATCGACAATGCCTTTGACGACTTCAACGAGATCATGATTTCCATCATCCTAGAAGCGGCCGCGCGACGATGTCGATTCTCACTGTGCGCCAACATCGCCTCCGCCTCCGAGCTCAATGCCTTCGCCATTGCTGTGGCCGCGTGCCCCCTGTTGGCGCTGCTGTTGTCAGTCGGACTGCTCAACCGTGCTTTGAAACGGCATCGCTTCCAAGCTGCCACATTTCATAGTTCCCACATTCTGCCGTGATCTCGGCCGTCGCCTGAGCCGCGGTGAAGAAGTCATCGACCACTGGCGAGGTGCGCGATGCCGCCACCGCGAGGCACACCTGGTCGGGCGCCAGATCCGGGATGGGCACATAGATGACTTCCGGATGTGAGTAGAACACGGTCGCCGAACGGGCCAGGAACGAGATGCCCCGGCCGGCCGCGACATGCTCGAGCGTCTCGTCCACCCCGCGCACCAGGTACCCGGCGTTAGGGTGCGGGCGCCTGGTGGGCTGCGTGCTCGGGTCGGCATGCCAGACCAGCGGTTCGCCGGCCAGGTCGGCCTCGGTGACCTCCTCCTTGCCGGCCAACCGGTGGCCGGCGGGCAGCACCGCCACCCGCGGCTCGGTGTACAGCGGGGTGACGCGCAGGCCGGCCTCGTCGATGGGCAGCCGCACATAGCCGACGTCGATGCGGCCGTCGAGCAGCATCGGGGCCTGGTCGTCCCATTCGATCCGCTGCACGTCCACGACCACGTCCGGGTGCCGGGCCTCGAACGCCCGCGCCGCCGGGATGACCGGGATGCCGGCCCGGAAACCGACCATCAGCCGCCGGCTGCCGCGGGCGGCCACGGACACCCGGCGGCGGACCGCGTGCGCGGAGGCGAGCAGCGGACCGGCGTCGGCCAGCAGTTGTCGGCCCGCGTCGGTCAGCGCTACGCCGTGGCGATCCCTGGTGAACAGCGAGGCGCCGAGATCCTGCTCGAGCGCGCGGATCTGCCGGCTGAGCACCGGCTGCGCGATATGTAGCTCATCGGCGGCGCGGCCGAAGTGCAACCGGTCGGCCACGGCGACGAAGTAACGCAGTTTGCGCAGGTCCAGATCCATGGCGCCTCCCGGTCCGGTGATGCCTCCAGGGTATCACCACGGCTTAAAGAAGTCTTGGACACCCACTCAGGCCAATGGCAACCTGAATAGGTACCTAATGGGGCCGAAGCGAATTCGGCATAAGAATTCGACATCGGAACTTGATAGCAGGGCCCAGGCCCAGAATGAGCACATGAGGAATTGAGCGCCGTCCATCGCGTCATTCGGCGGCGTCGACGACACAACCGTTAACAACGACGGGGTGGGCATGGTGTCCTATCCAGCTCCAGAAAGCAGGCACACCAATGAGCAGCATCAGCATTATCGGCCTGGGGAACATGGCCGGCGCCCTGGCCGACCGGGCGCTCGCCGGCGGCAACGCCGTCGAGATCATCGGCCGCGACCCGGCCAAGGCCAAGGAATTGGCCGCCGCGCTCGGCGGCGCCACTGTCGGGACGGCCGGCGCCGCCCCGGCCTGGGACATCGTTATCCTCGCCGTGCCGTACGCCAGCGCGGCGGCGGTGGTGAGCGAGTACGGGGACGCACTACAGGGCAAGGTCATCATCGACATCACCAACCCCGTCTCCCCCGATTTCCAGGGCTTTGTCACCCCCGACGGCAGTTCCGGCGCGCAGGAGATCGCCAAGGCCGCCCCCGCCGGCGCGCATGTCGTCAAGGCGTTCAACACCCTGTTCTCCCATGTTCTGGCGGCCGGCCCAGCCGAGGGTCGCCTATTGGACGTGTTCATCGCCGGCGACGACGCGCAGGCAAAGACACGCGTGTCGGCGTTCATCGAGAGCCTGGGACTGCGCCCGATGGACACCGGGCAGCTGGCAATGGCGCGGACACAGGAGAACGTCGCCCTGTTGCAGCTGGGCCTCGTCGCCCACTCCGTCAAGCACACCAACTTCTTCCTCGGCGTCAGCATTCTCAGCTGAGCGCACCCGCACCACCACTTCTCGCGCCACATCACGCCAGTCGATCTACGGCACGAGGAGAACAGCCCCCTCCACCTACTCTCACAAGGAGCAGTAGCATGCGCGTTTTCGTCACTGGCGGGACCGGCCATTCCGGTTCGTACATCATCCCCGAGCTCATCGCCGCCGGACATGAGGTCACCGGCCTGGCCCGGTCGGACACGGCCGCGGCGGCGGTGTCCGCGCTCGGCGCGAAGGTGCGTCGCGGCGACCTCGAGGATCTCGACGGACTCAAGGAGGCGGCCGCGGACTCCGACGGCGTCATCCACGTCGCGCACAGGCAAGACCTGCTTCCCTCCGGCGGGATCGACGCCGTGGCCGCCGCGGAGCTCCCGATCATGCTCGCGTACGGCGAGGCACTGGCGGGAACCGGAAAGCCGCTGGTCGCGGCGGGGAGCATTGGCTCGCCAGGGAACCTGGGCCGGCCGGCCACCGAGGAGGACCCGGCCCTTCCCGGCGGCGATGAGTACAAGGGCACCCTGCGGGTTCGTAACGTCGTGGAAACCGCCGTAGTCGGCCTCGCTGAGCGGGGAGTGCGGTCTTCGGTCGTGCGGATTGCCAACATCGCGCACAGCACGACCGATCGTGCCGGCTTCCTCGTACAGCTGATCGCGCTCGCGAAGGAGAAGGGTTTCGTCGGCTACCCCGGAGACGGCGCGAACCTGTGGAACGCCGTGCACGTCCGCGATGTCGCCTCCTTGTTCCGCTTGGCGCTGGAGAAGGGGCCGGCTGGCAAATACTGGCACGCGGTTGGGGACGGGGCCATCCCGCTCCGCGAGATCGCCGAGGCCATTGGCAGCCGTCTGGGCCTGCCCGCCGTGAGCGTTCCCGCGGACGTACTGATGGTGCCGGGATACTTTGGGTTCCTCGCGAACATAGTCACGCAGAACTACCCGGCGTCCAACCTCATCACCCGCCGGACCCTCGGCTGGGAACCCGCTCAGCCCAGCCTGCTCGCCGATTTGGACAACGGCCATTACTTCTCCGCCAGCTGACGGCAGGGACCCGAATCGCAACGAGTCCGGCAAATGACAAGGGTTCGGCTCTTCTGGAGGGACGCTGAGAATATGACGACTGTGGGATTCATCGGAAGCGGATACATCGGCAGTACCATCGCGCGGCTCGCCATCGAGGCCGGGCACCAGGTCGTGCTCAGCAACTCGCGCGGTCCCGAAACGCTCGCGGACACGGCCGCGGAATTGGGGCCGCGGGCGTCCGCGGCGACGAGCGGGGAGGCCGCGGCGGCCGGTGACATCGTCGTGGTCACGGTGCCGGTCAAGGCCTTCCCCAACTTGCCCGCCGCGCCACTGGCCGGGAAGACGGTCATCGACACGTGCAACTACGGCCCCGGGCGCGACGGGCATATCCCCGAGCTCGACAGCAAGTCGCTCACCTCGAGCGAGCTGCTTCTGCGGTACATCCCGGACGCCATGCTCGTGAAAGCGTTCAACAACATCTTCTTCAAGCACCTGCTGTCACTCGCCCGCCCGGCGGGGGCGGCCGACCGCTCCTACCTGCCGATCGCCGGGGACTCCGCGCCGGCGAAGGCGGTGGTGACCGAATTCATCGAATCCATCGGGTACAGCGTGGTGGACGCGGGACCGCTGGCCGATAGCTGGCGGCAGGCGACGGGCACGCCGGTGTGGGGGACCCCGTACGGGCCGATCTCGAACGAGAAGGGCCAGCCGGTCGGCGAGGACGCCATCCGCGCGGCACTGGCCACCGCAACGCGGTAACCGCAAGTTGGCGCGGGCCGCGGTATGGTCCGGCCGTGTTATGGCCCCGTCCGGTAGGCGTTCGACGACCCGGGCGAGGCCGCCTGGCAAGGGGGCCGTCGGGTACCGCACCCTGCCCGCTGCTTCAGCGAGCCGGTCTGCGCAAGCCACTGGAGGATTACTCGTTCACCCGCACCTATATCAAAGCCCTGGACGAGCCGCGCCCCGCGCCAGGCGCACCGCCGCGGACCGGCACCCTCATGTCCCGTTCCGGACTGAGCAGCCCCCGTACTCGGTGTTCGTCCGTGGTGCCGAAGCCGGCGAGCTGCCGGTTGCGGGCAAGTACGGGCTCGGAGTGCTGACCTGGAGCCCGCTCAACAGCCGCTGGCTGACCGGCCGCTTCGGCCGCGGCGAGCCGGTCGAGCTCGCCGCATTCCGGAAGGCGGTTGCCTGGAAGTTCGACCTCAGCCTGTCCGGCAACCAGCGAAAGCTCGACGCCGTTGAGCAACTGAGGGCTGTGGCCGAAGAAGCAGGCGTCTCCCTGACCCACCCGGCACTCGCGTTCGCGGCTTCTCACCGGGCTGTCACCTCGGTGATTCTCGGCCCTGGCACGGCCGGGCACCTTGACGATCAGCTCGCTGCGGCTGACGTCCGGATCGATGACGACATCCTGGACCGAATCGACGAGATCGTCCCGCCCGGCACCAACCTCAACCCGCCCTACACCGACTAGACTTCGCCCGCTCTCGTTGATGCCGGGCAGCGCCGCAGGGCAGCCTGTCTCACTGAATCCGGACCATTGCGGGCCGTACTACCTGACGGCGATTCACGACCAGGGGAAACCATCGCTACCCACAAGTCTTGACAATTGCTCGCAGCCTCTTGGCCGCCAACTGTTACCAGCTGGTCAGGTCAACTACGTGGAGACAATGCGGATCTGTCGTGTCCGTCTCCCAGCGCCCCTCCTCACACACGAGTGCCGGGAGAGAGGCCAGCAGTGCCGTCCGCGCGCTGCTGAGCCGTACATCGGCCGCGATCAGGCCATCGGCTGTCTCGACTGCGAGGTAGAGCCGCATGGTGTCTTGGCCGGTGAAAAGGAACCCGCACAGCGCCGGGCTCGGCGGCGTCTCGACGAACGGCCAGGCCAGTGTCCGTAGGACGCCCAATGCCCGGTCCGAGACAGGCCGTGGGGCGGGTTCGATCGCGGAGGTGTCCACCCGGACCAGGGCCATGCCCATCACTGACGCTTCCGAGTGGGTGCGAATGCCGCCGGAGGCGAGCTTTCGTGTCCAGCCCAGTACCAGCGGGGCGGTAACCGGTTCGTCATCGTCGTCGGACAGCGGGATTTCGTACGCGATCAGCTCCTTCGCCGCCGTGGCATCGTCGGAGCCGGTCACGATCCGTACTGCGTCCTGCGTCGGCAGAACACCGCGCAGGAAGATCCGACCGACAAGAGGCACCGCCGTGTAGTCGAGGAGGGAGCGCGTGATGTACGCCTGTTGCTCGATCGTCTCGTCGCACAGGCCGCTCATTCGTTGACCCAGTTCGGGCACTTGTTGATGCCTTTGCAGTAGGCGGTGATGACGCCGATCTTCTTGCCCTTGCCGGCGTCGTACTCGCCGTCGGCGGTACGGCGCGCATACTGCACGATGACCACGATATTGACCCGCTTGCCGTTGTTGAGGGCGACACCGTGGTATTCAAGACGCCCCCCGTTCTTTTTGTCCACTTTTCCTGCCAGGGCCGCGTCAACGATCCGGCACTTCTTGATGTTGTGCTTGCCGGAGAAGTGGTTCCAGCCGAGATCGCCGTTGCCATAGCGGGTAGCAATCACCCGCCCCTCAGGATCGGTCTCCTCACACTTGACCTTCTTGTTCCAGTACCGTTCCGCCGCCGCGTCGGACACCGGCACGGAAACGAGCACGACACCGGCGACTGCCGCGGCCACCACGCTGATCATCTTCATGAACTGACCGTGCCACCCGCGCGGACGGCATATCCCCGCTATGCAGGCAGATTCGTTTCTCTACACCCCAACGGATGACTCCGGGAGCCTCGGCTACGCGGGCGGCGCGGGCCGCTGGGCGGTTTCGTTTGGATCAGCGTGCGTACCGGAGGAAGGTGCCTGCGATGGGGAGTCCGGTCAGGTAGATGGTCGCGGTCTTCTGGTAGCGGGTGGTGATGCCTCGCCGTTGTTGGAGGCGGTTGATGCGTCGCTCGTCGGTGTTGCGCTGTTGGTAGGTCTCGCGGTCGAAGGCCGGTGGCCTGCCTGGCCGTCTCGGCTCCCGTGACGCAGGCGGTGGCCTTGCTGGTCCGCCGGGACGGGGATCACCGCACGGATGACGCGCTTGCGCAGGTGTTCGCGGATCGCGAGGGAGGAGTACGCCTTGTCGCCCCGCACCCGTAACGGCTTGCGCCTCGGGCGCCGGCCGGCGGACTTCGGCATCCGGATGCCTTCGAGGACCGGCTCGAATTGCCGGCTGTCGCCTCGCTGGCCGACGGTGACCAGCAGCGACAATCGCTTCTGCCCCTGCTCGCACGCCAGATGGATCTTCGTGGAGAACCCGCCCCGCGACCGACCCAGCCCGTGATCGTCCGGCTCACTCGCCATCCCGCAGGGAGGGTCCTTCTGCCCCGGCACCATCCCGGCGGGCACCAGCCGCGTGCCGATGAGCCCGGCACATCGTGGAGTCGACATTCAACTCCCACGTGATCAACCCGGCCGCATCGGCTCGTGCCTGCAACAACGTCAGCAGCCGAGCCCACACTCCCCGCCGCACCCAACGCCTGAACAGCCCATACACCATCTGCCAGGGCCCGCACTCGCACGGCAGGTCACGCCACAAAACTCCCGTCCGCACCTGCCACCCGTCACCAACCACCAACCGCCGCCGAGTCGGCGATCCGCGGCCAACACCCGCCGCAGGCAACACCGACTCCCACTCCGACCACTGCTCATCCCAGAGATCCCCCCGCCCCACACCGTGATCATCACGGCATGAGGCGTGAACCGGAACCCCGACCTACAACAGCGGCTAGCCGCAATACCGGTGACTTTGCTGGTGCTGGCTCGTTGAGTGGGTGTGCCAAGGCCAGGACAGTTGAAGGCAGTTGAGGGTGATCGGTTTTCGGATCG
>NZ_JBIWLW010000040.1:0-69756 GCF_044766385.1 Streptomyces sp. NPDC102274
GTTGCTCGGGAACGGGCACGGCGGGTGCGGAGGGCGGCCCGGGGAAACGGGCTGGTCGCAAGGCCAGCACCGCACCCCGGGCCGACCCTACTCCTCTGGGTGAAGTAGCCGTGGCGGACCCGGCGGTGCTCGTCGGGGCGATCAGCGACCAGAAGACCGTGCACAAGATTCCGTACCGCACCTCCTGCCGGGCCCTGGGCGTGTCAGAGGCGTGGTTCTACAAGTGGCGCCGCAGGCCGTCCCAGCCGACGAAGCGTGAGGTCAGGCGGGCGGTGCTGGCCGAGCGGATCCGCTGCTTCTTCGACCGATCCGGCCGGACGTACGGCTCGCCGAGGATCACGCTGGACCTGTGGGAGGAGGGCTGGCAGGTGTCAGAGAACACCGTCGCCGAGATCATGGCCGAACTCGGCCTGCAGGGCCGCAAGCCGCCTCGCCGGCGCCGCTCGCTCACCCGACCCGGCAAGCAGAAGACCGCCCCTGACCTGGTGCGACGCACGTTCGACGCCATCGCGCCCAACGTGCTGTGGTGGGGCGACATGACAGAGATCGACACCGGCGAGGGCAAGCTCTACCTCGCATCGGTCCACGACGCCTTCTCCCGCCGCGCCCTGGGCTACGCGATGGGCACGCGGCACGATGCCGCACTGGTCAGCGCCGCTCTGCAGATGGCGATCGCGACCAGAGGCGGCCAGGTGGACGGCGTCATCTTCCACACGGACCGCGGCAGCGAATACACGTCCGAGGCGTTCCAGCAGTTGTGCGGCCGCTGGGGCGTGGTGCAGTCGATGGGGCGCGTCGGATCGGCGCTGGACAACGCCGCCGCGGAGTCGTTCCACTCGGTCCTCAAGGTCGAGTACATCCATCGGCACACCTTCGCCACCCGCACCGAGGCCCGGCTGAAGACCGCGACGTGGATCGCGGACTTCTACAACACGAAACGCCGTCACAGCGCGGCCGGCGGGAAACCGCCCGTCGAGTTCGAACGGATCATCCAGGCAGCGCGAGCGCGGACCGATCAGGAAGGCCGGGCCGCATAACCAACGTCTCTACGCAACCAGGGGATTGACACATGGCCGCCGCCGGCGCCGTGCTGCTGCCGTCCTGACCGCGGCCGCCGACGCTCCCCCGCGAGGGGTTGTCCGCCGAGGGGAGCACTCCGATGCTCCCGTGGCAAGCACCCCGGTGACGTCGAAACCAGCCCTCAAAGCACTGCGTCGTCCGGCTGCCGAACGGGCCGGTCTCGCCGGGACGCCTGGGGTGCGAGCACAGGGGGCGGCGTGATGTCCGCAGGTCGGAGATACCTGAAATGCGTTGGTGGTGGGGTAGTTGGATGGCGGGGAGGCAACTGGTGAGCGATCAAAGCGCGATTGTGGACCGAGGCGACATGGAACCCGACAACGAGCTGCGACCGGGTGTCCCCGGGATGTGAACGGCAGTGGTGTCGAGAGGGCACCCGGCGCGGTAGTGTGCGGGAAGCGTCGCGTGCCGGTGGCAGACCGTGTCAGGCATGGAGGCGCCGGATCGAAGGAGGCCGACGATGCACTCGTCGTACCCTTCGTTCTCGCGTGACTGAGCGCGAGACGACCAGGCTCGTCGCCTGGAGCCATGAACTCCGCCGGGTGCACGGCCGACTACGGGAAGCGCTGTCTGTGACCCGCGCTTCCCTCGCCGACGGCACCCCCGGTGAGGCGGCCGCTCGTGAACTGCTGTTGTATTGCCACGGCTTCTGCACGGCTCTCGACGGCCACCACCAGGGCGAGGACCGCACCCTGTTCCCGGCCATCGCAGCTGCGCACCCGGAGCTGCGGCCGGTGCTGCGTTCCCTCGAACAGGATCACTCGATGATCGCCCACCTGCTCGGCAGCCTCCGTGCCGCGGTCGACCGGGCCGCGCCGCCCGAGGAACTTGACCACCACCTCGAAGGCATCGCCGCGATCATGGAGAACCACTTCCGCTACGAGGAGCGACAACTACTCACTGTGCTCGAAACCCTTGAACTCGCAGTCGTACCCCGAGAGGTGCTGGGCCCTCTATGACCCTGGACTGGACTGCCTCTATGACCCTGGACTGGACTGTGGGCGGCGCTGGTGACCGCCACCTGTGGTCCATCTGCTGCGGAACTCCTTCCGCTATGCCGCCCGCCAGGACTGGGACAAGATCGCCAAGCTCCCCAAGCCCGTCTGCAGCGCGCCGACCGAGGAAGCCGCACTCGAGAGGTTCACCGAGTTCGCCGACACGTGGGGCAGGAAGTATCCGGCGATCGTCCAGCTCTGGGAGAACACGTGGGAGGAGTTCACGCCGTTCCTCCGGTTCGACACCGAAATCCGCCACATCGTCCGCACCACCAACGCTATCGAGTCCGTCAACGCGCGGATCCGCCGGGCGGTCAAGGCTCGTGGGCGCTTCCCGAACGAGCAGGTCGCCTTGGAGTGCGTCTACATGGCAATCATGTCGCTCGACCCCACCGGCAAGGGCCAGGCCCGCTGGACCATACGGTGGAAGACCGCCCTGAACGCCTTCGATATCGCCTTCGACGGCCGACTCTCCGCAGCCCGTCAGTAACCCCAACCACCCTGGTTACACCGTTCGTTTGGCAGACCCGCTTCCGGCCCGCTTCACCTCCGACGGGCGTCAGCGCCAGGACTTGTCCGGTCGATCGAGTTCGTGGCCAGATGGCGAGGGTTGATACGTCGAGGGCCGGGGACCGGAAAGCCGTCAGTGTTGAGGCGTTTCCGGTGGTGGGTGGGCTTCGTTGAGTTACTCGCGGACCTGAGCGTTCACTGTGGGATGCGCGTCACCGCTGTCCGCGCCCAGGCCCGCGAGCAGGCGCAGCCCGTCCTTGGAGGGGCTGCCGGGGGACGCGGACAGCACCAGCAGCTCCATGCTCGGTTCATCCGGTAGCGCGAAGTTCTCCTGGTGCAGTTCCAGCAGTCCGACCAGCGGGTGCCGGTACGCCTTGCGTCCATGTGTGCGGGCGCGCACGTCCGCGCGGGCCCAGAGGCGGCGGAAGCGCTCGCTGCCCATCGCCAGCTCGCCGATCAGCGAGGCCAGGCGGGGGTCCTCGGGGTACTTGCCCGCGGCCAGGCGCAGGTGCCCGACCACGTCGAGGGTGCATGTCTCCCAGTCCGCGTAAAGGCCGCGCTCGGCCTCCTCAAGGAAGATGTGACGGGCGGTGTTCAGGCCCGGCGTCGGCCGGCCGAAGAGGAGCCCGGCGAGGCGGTTCCCGGCGAGCACGTCCAGGCGGTGGTCCATGATCAGCGCGGGTGCGTCGGTGACCAGGTCGAGGACGCGCAGCAGCTCCGGCCGGACCCGCCCGCCCGGCGCCTTCGCGCGGCGGCGGCGCTGCCGGGCGAGCCGGTCGAGGTGCCCGCGTTCGGTCTCGTCGAGGCCGAGGACGCGGGCCAGCGCGTCGAGGACCTGCTCGGAGGGCTGGGTCGCGCGGCCCTGCTCCAGGCGTACGTAGTAGTCGACGCTGACGCCGGACAGGTGCGCGACCTCTTCGCGGCGCAGCCCTTCGACCCGGCGGCGGCTGTCGGTGGGGATGCCGACGGCCGCCGGGTCGACCCGGGAACGCCGGGTCCGCAGGAAGCCCGCAAGATCGTCCATGCCCCCAGTATCGCCTCGGTGGAGCCCGTGAAGGTGGCCCTGCCAATACCAGGAAGTCCCGTCCGATGGAAGAGGCGCCCCTGAACACCGGACGCCGCGACGCCCAGAATCGAAGGCATCCGATCCGAAGGAGTTCCCATGAAGACGCTGATCGTCTACGCCCACCCGGAGCCGAAGTCGCTCAACAGCTCGCTGAAGAACCTCGCGGTGTCCACATTGGAGAACGCCGGGCATGAGGTACGGGTGAGCGATCTGTACGCGATGAACTGGAAGGCGGTCGTGGACGCCGCGGACTACGGCCCCGACGCCTCAAGTCCGCTGAAGGTCGCCCGGGACTCGGGCCGGGCCTTCGACGCCGGGACGCTCACCCCGGACGTCCGCGCCGAGCAGGAGAAGCTGCTGTGGGCCGACACGATCATTCTCCAGTTCCCGCTGTGGTGGTACACGATGCCCGCGATCCTCAAAGGCTGGGTGGACCGGGTGTTCACCTTCCACTTCGCGTACGGCGTCGGCGAGCACAGCGACACCAAGTACGGCGAGCGCTTCGGCGAAGGAACCCTCGCGGGCAGGAAGGCCCTGCTGTCGGTGACCGCCGGCGGCCCGGAGTCGCATTACGCCGCTCGCGGGATCAACGGCCCCATCGACGATCTGCTGTTCCCGATCCACCACGGCATCCTCTATTACCCGGGCATCGAGGTGCTGCCGCCGTTCGTGCTGCACGGCACCGACCGGATGACCGGCGAGGACTACCCGGACATCGCCAAGGCCTGGGAACAGCGCCTGCTCACCCTGGAGTCGACCGAGCCGATCGCGTTCCGGCGGCAGAACTTCGGCGACTACGAGATCCCCTCGCTGCACCTGAAGGAGGGACTGGAGCCCGCGGGCCGCACGGGTTTCGGGCTGCACGTGCGCGGCTAACTCGAATGTGTTGCCCGGAGCTAGATCGCCGATCACGGCTCCGCACGGCTCGGACCCTCACGTCAACCCCCGAAGGACTTCCAGCGCCGACCACTTGGCCACTGACTGGACTGCTTCTGCCGGGACCCATCCGTCCCGGTATCAACCTGTCCGGATCAGAGGGGGAACTTCGTGGAAGGTCTACACCGCTGGCTTCGACAGGCGTACAGGCCGGACCACCCCGGTGCAGCTCAGCACGCGGGGCAACAACACCTGGGCCGCGGTTCAGTTCGGGCTCGTCGTCTTCACCAGCGACCGCGCGTCGACGAGGACGCAGCGTGACTGGACCCAGCAGGTCTATTCGGTACGCGTGCGCTGACCGCCGCCGTACGACGGGCCCGACATACCCGGTCGACGCTCCTTGCCGTGTCCTCTCGCGGAGCGAACACGGACCCTCCGTGCGAATCGGCCCTGAACAGCCCTGGCGAGATCGGCGACCAACTACGTTCCTGTACGAAAGTGCTGTCCATATCCTTGTATGCACTTGCGGCTTTCACTAGCTTCTCCTTGTTGAACGCGGCATGTGTGTTCACCAGTATGAACATCTCTCATGTGCCGCGCCCGCTTCGGCTACCACGTGAGGAAGGCACTTCACCGCATGAAGAAGCCCCTGAGCCGCCGCACTTTCAGCCAACTCGCCGTCACCCCGATCCTCGCGTCCACGGCCCTGCTCCGGCCCGGGACAGCGCAGGCCGCTTCCGCCACGTCGGCCCGCCGGGCTGAGACTGTCCGTGCGATGAGCCGGGCCGCCGCCTTCATGGACGGGACCGTCTCCTACAAGGGCGGCTACGTCTGGAACTACCTGCCGGACCTGTCTGTCACGTGGGGCGAGATGGAGGCCAAGCGCACCATGTGCTGGGTCCAGCCGCCCGGCACACCGTCCGTCGGACACAGCATGCTCGACGCCTACCACGCGACCGGCGACGAGCTCTTCTACCGGGCCGCCGCCCGTACCGGCCTGGCGCTCGCCGAGGCCCAACTCCCCGTCGGCGGCTGGAACTACATTCACGACTTCGCCGGCGATGAATCCTTGCGCGACTGGTACGACACGATCGGCTCCAACGGATGGCGCCTGGAGGAGTTCCAGCACTACTACGGCAACGCCACCTTCGACGACGCGGGCACCTCGGTGGCCGCCCAGCTGATCCTCCGGCTCTACGTCGAGCGCCGCGATCCCCGGTTCAAGCGGTCCCTGGAGCGGGCTCTCGACTTCGTGCTCGCGTCCCAGTTCCGTGGCGGTGCCGCCGACGGAGGCTGGCCGCAGCGCTACCCCGCCGTCCCGGGGGCGGTCAGCCGTACCCCGTGGCCCGAACAGCGTCCCCCGTGGCTGCCCAAGGACGTGCAACACGGAATGGAGGACGGCGAGTACACGCAGCACGTCACTTTCAACGACGACGTCCTGGGCGAGAACATCAAGTTCCTGATCATGTGCGTATCGGCACTGGGCCGCCGCGACCTCGTAGCCCCGGTGCACCGTGCCATGGAGTGCCTGCGCCGCATGCAGCAGCCAGGACCGCAGGCCGGCTGGGCCCTCCAGCATCTGTCACGTGCCAAGAACGGCAGGCCCGCAGGAGCACCCGCCGGCGCCCGGTCGTACGAACCGCGCGCCCTCACCACGCACACTACTCAGACCAATGTCTCCCAGTTGTTCCACTATTTCCGGTTGACCGGCGACCGCGCCTACCTCAGCCGGGTTCCCGAGGCCCTCGACTGGCTGGAGAGCTGTCGGCTGACGAGCCGGCAGATCGAGGAGAACCCGCTGCTGGCCGACCGCACCCATCCCACCTTCGTCGAACTGGGCACCAATCGCCCGAAGTTCGTCCATCGCTTCGGCTCCCACATCCGCAACGGCGCGTATTACTACGACTACGACCACACGAGCACACTGAGTCACTACTCGGCAGGGCGATCGATCGACGTCGACGCCCTGCGGAGCACCTACGCGGAACTTGCCGCGCTCACGCCCTCGGAGGTGGCCGACCTGCGTGCCCGTTCGCCGCTCACGCCTGCCGATGGCCATGGCCACGGCGCGCGGATCCCGCTGCCTCGCTACTTCTCCCTGCGGGACCTTCAACTCTCCGACCTCCTCCGGGACGCGCCTCTCGCGTTGCCCGAGGTGACGGACGCCGAGGCGGCCGCGCTGGTGGACGGCCTCGGGACGAGGAACCACTGGCTCACCCCCCTCGACGCCGTCACCAACCCCTACCGGGGACCGGGCTCGACGGAGCCGTACGACGGCCGGGCATACATGAGCAAGAACGTCGGCGACCTGCGCGACACCTCTCCGTACAACCCCGAGGACCCGCCGCTCGAACCTCCGTATCAGCCCCGGGAGCGCTCCCTTGGCATCAGCTCGTCCGCGTACGTGTCGAACATGGGCAAGCTCATCGGATACGTGACCCACCAGAAGTGATCCACCGGCTCGACGAGAGCAGCGCCACTGCCGCAGGCGACCATCGGCAGCGGCGCTGCTGCGTGCGCGGCCTCCACGAATGCGACCGCGCCCTGGTGACGGTGCGGTCGAGCTTCGGCGAGCACAGGGCCGGCGGACGCCGGCCCGAGGGTCAGTGGCGTCCGCCGGCGGGCACCGTGAACGATGCGGGACCGGTCGGCAGATCCACCGTGTACTGGCCCAGGTAGGTGTCCAGGAACGGTGAGCGAGCCCCGCCGGTGGCGCGGTCGTCGGCCGGGTCGTCCAGGGCCAGTTCGACCCGCGCGTCCTTGACCTTGATTGTCTCGCCGGAGGGAGTGTCACGCCATGAACCGGTCTGGATGGAGCCGATTTCCACGGCCAGGACGTGCCTGGTTGTCAGGGTCCAGTCGGTCGCCTTGAGGTCGAGCGTCAACCTGCCCGAGTCCAGCAGGGAGACCTGCTCGTCGAACATGACGGCGGTGCCGTCCGGGGCGACGTCGTACAGCTTGACCATGACGTTGCCCCCGCCCTTGGCGGTCAGGGAGACCTGTGGAGTGCCGGTGACACGCACGGCCTGCTTGACCGGCTCGGACCACACGAAGAAGCTGGACGTAATCTCACCGGCTTTCTGGCGCTTCGCCTGTCCCTTGGCCAGGCCCTTCGGCGCGGCCGGGTCGAGCGCGGGCGCGTTCTCCATGTCCCACTCGCCGGAAGGCTGTCTGCGTGGCTGCGGCGTCGCCTCGCCGGACGGGGCCAGGCCTACGCGCGCGGAGGCACCGCCGTCGTCCACGTACGAGCCGTCGCCGAGCGGGAGGGTGACGGACCGTTCCACGACGGGCCACGTCTTCTGGGCACGCCAGGTGCCGGTGGAGTCCTGGACCGAGTAGGCCGGGTAGTCGACCTTCGGTTCGATGCCCTTGAGGTACTGGTCGTAGAAGGAGAGTGTCTCGTCGTACCAGCCCTCGCGTCCCATGGCCAGGCGCCCGTCGCCGGTGTGGTCGCCACCCCGCACGTGGTCCCACTGGCCGAGCCACCCGCGCTCGGGGCCCTTGTGATTGCCGAGGTACTCCTGCATCTCCTCGGGCTTGGTGTTGTTCTCGATGAAGCCCTGCGTGACGAACAGCGGGGTGTCGGTGTGCTTGGCCATCTTGGCCAGGTCACGAGAGGTCCAGTGCTTGTCCCGCTGGTCGGCTATTCGGTATCCGGCCGAGTTCTCCGTGAGGCACTCGGGGTGGGTCTCCTCCCACCGGGCGTTGGCCTGGTAGCGCGCGTCGTCGTCCGCCATCTGGCCAAGGGTGGCGATGGAGTTGTAGGCGTTGGCGGTGCCGGTGACGTTCGGGCGGGGCACACCGTTGGAGTAGATGTACTGGTACATGTCCCACACGGGCTCCTGGGCGACGACGGCCTTGAGCGCGCGCTGGTCCAGGTTGTTGCCGATGAGGCCGGTGACGGCGTCGTACGACTTGCCGTACATGCCGACCGCACCGGTGGACCACGGCTGGTTCGCCGCCCAGTCGATGGCGGCCTTGACGTCGGCCTGCTCGCCCGGTCCGCCCCAGTCGAGGCAGCCGGTGGAGCCACCGAAGCCGCGCAGGTCCACCATGACGAAGGCGTATCCCTCGTCGAACAGGTCCGCGCCCTCGATGAAGTCCTGGAAGCGGGCCGAGGGGCCGGTGTGCGTCCAGTCCTCGGAATCGGTCTGCCCCGAGTGCCCGAAGTACGGGCCGATCGACAGGATGACGGGCACCCGCTTCTTCTTCTTGGCCAGTGCCTCGGGGAGCAGGACGTCGGCGTGCAGTTCGGTGCCGGAGTCGTCCGAGGACGGGAAGTAGCTCTGCGTCCAGACGGAGCCCTCCGGGACGCGGTCGTTCTCCGCGTGCGTGACGGGGTCGGTCGCGGTGGCGACCTCGCCCGCCCGATCCTGCGCTGCGGCGACGGGCCCGGTGGACGTGCCGGCCAACGCGAGGACGGCGACGAGTGATGAGGCGGCCCAAGTGGCCGCGCGACGTCTTTTCACATGCGTCTCCCAGAGTTGTGGGTACGGAGCGGAGCGGGCGTACCGGTCGAGCAGCGGCCCTGACCTGCCGTGGAGGAAGCGACGGTAACGGCCCCGCGTACGCCGGGGAGTTGTGTCACGGGCACGGTCGGAGCTGACGGCGAGGCAGCCTACGATTATTGGTAAATCACGTCAATATGGCGGCGCGTCGGGCGGGCTTGCCCGGAACGACGTGGTCGGCCCTGTCCTCATGTCCGGGGTGCATCGCGCCGATCGGGCCCATGAGGTTCACCGGTCCCCCCGCCGGCGTCAGCGAGATCGCGAAGCAGGTATGAGCCACGCACGCGCAGCGCCCTGGAGCGACCACTCGTGGCAGAAGTCCGGACAACTCGTCCTATGTGGACCAAGATCCGGGCCATTCCCGGACCATCGTGTGGGATCTCCATGCCCGCGTCCTGCCAAGAACCTGTGACCCGCACTCTCTGTTCTGTCTCACACCGAGGGCCACGCGTCTGTCTCACGCAAGTGGCCATTTCCTGGCATGGCCAAGGATGTGGATGGGCAGATGAGCGTCGTGACCGCGATGGTGCGGTCGTCGTTCCTGGTGGACGCCGTGTACGCGAAGGCCGGCCGGGACTTCGGCATCACGCCGCAGCAGGGACAACTGCTGTGCGTACTGATGGTGCAGCCGTACGGGATGGGCGAACTGGGCGGCATGCTGCGGCTGGCGAAGTCCAGCCTGACCGGCCTGGTCGATCGCACCTCCCGGCGCGGGCTGGTGCAGCGCCGGCCCGCCCCGGACGACGGCCGGGCGGTCGTGATCGCCTTGACCCCGGCGGGGGCCCGCCTCGCCGACGAGTTCTACACAGAGACCTGCCGACGCATCGAGGCTCTCAGTGCCGGCCTCGACGAGACGGACCGCGGCCGGCTGGCGGCCCTGCTCGCCCGGGTGGTCGCGGACAACGAAGTACGGGAGGGAGGCGGCTGGTCACGGGGGCCGGCCTGGGTGCCTCAGACGGTGACGGAGTCGGGGCCGAGCCGGTGGATGCCGACTACAGCCCGGCCGGCGCCTCTTCCATGGCGGCCGCCGAGGTGTCCGGGATTCCCAAGCGTGGATGTTCGACGTGATACAGCGCCTGGTCGAGGAGTTCGGCGACGTGGTTGTCGTGGAGGGCGTAGACGATCGTGCGTCCGTGGCGTTCACCGGTGACCAGTCCGAGAGTGAGGGGGTGCAGTGCGTGGGCCGGGAGGCGGCGTGTCCACTGCAGGGGTTCGTCGATGCCGTGTTCGTCGTGGAGTGTGCGTCCCGTGTGCCTGAGCAGTTCGGCTACGGCGGGCAGGATCCGCCGGCGGAAACGCTGGTATTGCTGGCGTTGAGCGCTGGTGGCGGTAGCAATGTCCTGACTGACCGGCTACCGCGGGCTCAACCATCGCTACGAACGCCGACCCCGCGACTACCTGGCCTTCCTCGGCCTCGCCGCAGCACTCTGCTGCTGCAAACGCCTTGTCCGCCTCACCACAAAGGACACTGTCTTGGCTCAGGAGGCGCCCTGCGGGGAGGGAACGGGGGTGGTGGCGCTTTTGCCGAAGGCGCGCATGGCGAGGGCGCCGGCCAGGGGCCCGGGCGCGAGAAGGAGAAAGGCGTAGTGCCACCCGATGGCCTCGGCCAGGAGGGGGGTGATCTGGATGCTGACGACGGTGAGGGCGAACCCGATCGCGGTCTGGCCGGTGAGGGCCGTCCCGATGTAGCGGTGGTCGGCGACCTCGCTGAGTGATGTCGAGAACACCCCTGAGTCCGCGATCACGGCAGCGCCCCACAGCGTGCAGAAGGCGAACAGGAGCAGCGGCGGAGCGTGGAAGAAGAGCGGTGAGGCCAGGCAGCACAAGCCGCTGAGAAGGAGCGCCGCCAAGGCGGCGGGAGGGCGGCCGAAATGGTCTGCGCCCCAGCCGCCGAGCAGGCAGCCGACTGCTCCGCCGATTCCCATGGTGAGGAACACCGTGATCTCCACCGAGCCCGGGAGTTCGCTCGCGGTGCCGGTCGCCAGCAGGAAGGACGGGATCCAGGTCCACAGGGCGTACAGCTCCCACATGTGCCCGAAATAGCCGAGGTTGGCCAGCCGCGGCCCGCGTTCGGTGAACATGGCAAGCGCATACCGGGGGTTGCGGACGGGGGCGGACGGTGCCGCGTAGGGGCCGGGCCGCAGGAAGAGCAGTGCGATGACGGAGCCCGAGAGTCCGGCTGCTACTGCGGCGAGCAGGACCCCGCGCCAGGGGAGCGATCCCAGCCCGGCGATCAGATGAGGAAGAGAGGAGCCAAGGGTCAGGGCGGCGATGAGAAGGCCCATGGTCCTGCCCCGCCCGGCGCTGCCAGCCCACGAGGCCATGAGCTTCATGCCGGTGGGATAGACCCCGGCCAGGAATACCCCGGTCATCAATCGCAGCACAACGGCGAGGACCAGCCCGTCGGTGAACAGGGCCAGCGCCACGGTGCAGACGGCGGCAGCCGCGGCACTGGCGGCGAGCAGGCGCTGGGGCGGGATGCGATCGGCCAGGTTCAGGGCGGTCGAGGTCATGGCCCCGGCGACGAAGCCGACCTGTACGGAGGCCGTCAGCCATACCGCGCCGCCGGCCGTGAGCCCCCAGTCGTTCCGCAGGCTCGGCACCACCGCTGACATGGAGAACCAAACAGCGAGGCCGAGCACCTGTACGGCAGCGATCGCACCGCGTTGCACGCCGACGTTCACAGAAGCCCCCCTTTGACCTGGTTGTTGTCTCCCTCTGGCCTCGCACGCTGTGTCCGAAGGCAGATCCTAACCGCTTCGAAATGTCGAGCCCGGTGCGCCCCCGCCTGTGAATGGTTCGACGCCTTCACCTCGTACTACAACCACGAACACTGGCATTCGAACGCCGCCTACGTCCGCCACCCCGAACGCACTCCGGTCGGGAACTGATGCGCGGGAGTCAGCAAGACCGCTCGGGCGGCCACGTCGCGCAGTACGTCGACGCGCGCGCCTTGGGAGTCGACATCGCCCGGTTGCGGGCAAGCCGGTTGGCGATGGCGTGACGCAGCACCGGTGTCCCGCGCGGGTCTCCGTACCCGAGGTCGGACGCCGAGAGCCTCGACAGTACGGAGCGTTCGGCGCGCGGCCAAGCCGATCCGAATGCGACCGGCAACGCGGTCGCAGGACAGGACGATCAAAGAGAAGGCGATCACCGCAGTGCCAGGGGCGCGGCCAGAAGTGCGACGCCCGCGGCACGGGCACGGACGCAGTGTGCGCAGACAGGAGTTCCTCTCCGCATTCACGCGCCAGGCCAGGGCATCCCAGGTCACACACCCGCCGGCCGCATCACCAACCTCCCCGAACAACACACCGAGGGCGTATGTGACCTTGCACGAGGTCGGCTCGTCAGGACGTGGGCGCTCGCCAAATTCAAGGACGTCACCGGTTTCACCGTCGCAGCTCGCTCCCGAGGAGCAGACTCGACTTCGAGCATGACCACCCTGGTGCACTGTGCTGCTTGCTGCGCTATACGATCGCGACGTGGTTGGGAATGCCGACAAGCGACAACACATCCTGGACGTGGCAACGCGCCTCGCCGGAACGGACGGTCTTCGGGGCCTGAGCGTGCGATCTGTCGCCGCCGCGGCCGGTATTGGCGCGACGACTTTGCGAGCGTACTTCCCATCGCAGGCGTTGCTCTACCGGGCCCTCGCGGAGCGGTTGGTCTCCCACGTGCTCAGTGACGATTGGATCCAGGACGTCTCCCAGGCCCCTGCGGATCGCTTGTACGCGAGCCTGCGGCAGTTCCTCCCTGGCGCGGCGAACCGGCATTCCACCCTCACGGTGTGGTTCGAGCTGCTCATCCTCGCTCTTGGCCCCGATGCCAACGAGGAGGTTCTCGAGATGGTTCTCTCCGGGCGTGATGAGTCGGTCGTGATCGCGACACGCTGGTTCACGCTTCTGGCAGCGGATGGATGTGCACTGTCGGACACGCCAGAGGTGTTGGCCGTCCGGTTTGTGGCCCTCGTGGACGGGTTGCACCTAAGCCTCTTGTTCGACAAGGGCGAAGGAGCGCTCGACCGGGCGGAAGACACACTTCGCTGGTTCGCGAAACAGTCCCTGACCGCTCCCGGCGAGAATGCCCCGGACGCGAAACCGGCGTGAAGGATCGCGGGAGCCAGAGAGCACCTTACAAATTGAGTGCTCGTCGCACAGTGCCTCCGGAGTCGTGGTTCACCACCCCGAGCAAGGTGGAACGTCACCGGTACGGCGCGGATCGACTGCCGACCACACGCTCGGCGAACCGGCGGATCGTGTTCTTCTCGGGATCAAGGTCGGCTTGATCGGGGTAGAGCAGTGCATTCAGGTACAGCCCGCCGACAAGCGTCAGCGCAGAGGAGGCATGGCCGTCGACCTCCTCGGGTCTCAGGTACCTCCGGCCGGCGAGGATGGTCAGCCACCGGCGCAGGCGCTCCGCCAATGATCGGCGCGCGTACGACGATGACGCGCGCACCGGGGATGGCGTCAGACCCGGCCGACATCCGATACAGCCCGAACCAGTCCTCGACCGCCGCCGCCCGACCGCCCGAAGGCAAGAGCTGAGCCAGGCACACGAACAAGCGTTGTGACGGGTCGCGCTTGTCGTCGGCGATCGAGAGGTCGTCGACGGAACAGCGGACGAACTCCTCGGCGACGACAGGATGCAGCTCCACCTGGGTTGGAAAACTACAGCGTCGTCGCCCCCCACACCCGCCCCAACCGCGACACGGCGGACGCCCAGCGAACCGGATTCCTCGCGTCGCGGCCAGACGGAGCGCGGCCGTGACGATCTCCTCCCGAGCGGCCATACAGACCAGCCTACCGGCACACTGTACCGCACGGCGTGCGGTACAGTGTGCCGCATGGTGCGGCGTGAACCGGAAGGGACAAAGAGCCCGTGGTCCAATTCGGCGCTCCCCGCACGAAGGGGATCGTCTGAAAACTGATCTCGATCGTCTTCTGGGGTGCGGTCGCCGCGGCGTCGGCCACGCTCGTCGTCAACGCACTGGTCTGAGTGGACCGGCTGCGCGGGATGACAGGCACCGTCGCGGCCGGGTTCCACGCCGGCCAACTTCCTGACCGTTCGACGAAAGACGTTTCCGGTCAGCGTCACCACATACGCGAACCACGCCAGCACAAACAACCCGTCGAAAAATCCGACCCGCATGAGAGGAATTTCTGTGATTTCCCACGCTACTCCGACAGATTTGATCGGTACGGAAAAGCAGCGGCCCGGGTGGCCTGAGATACTCGCGGCCGCCGTCGCCTACATCCTGAGCTACATCATCGGCCCGCCGATCGTCAGCGCACTCACCGATGACGCGCCGGTCGCGAGCGGGCTGTCTCTCGCAGCGCTCTCCGGGATCATGGGCCTGCTCGCCTTCTTCGCCGCTTTCGTCATCCGTATCCGCTCGTGGTCCGCGTTCAATGTCCGCGCCATCACGACTCGCTGGATTGTCATTTCGCTCGGCTTCGGACTGCTCGCGTTTCTCCTGACCCGTGTAGTCGCCATCATCTTCGTGACGATCACCGGGAGCACGGACGGCGATCCGCAGGGCGACTACCACGCCGCGGCCAACGGCGGTCCGCTCGCACTGACTCTGCAATTGCTGTTCATCGCCGTCCTCACTCCCCTCGGCGAAGAGTTCGCGTTCCGAGGCGTGCTCTCCACCGCGCTCAACAGGTACGGCGCATGGGTGAGCGTCATCGGCAGCACCGTCATCTTCGCCTTGGCCCACGGCATCAACCTGGCTCTGATTCCGGCGATCGTCGTCGGCGCGATCAACGGCATTCTGCTGGTGCGCACCAAGTCGGTATGGCCAGGTGTCACCGTTCACGCGGTCAACAACGGCCTGGGAACCATCGCCGGCGTGCTGCTCAGCTAAACCTCGCGCTTTCATGAAGCGGGGTGTCCGACGGATGGCCGGGTAAGCAGAAAGTACCTCTGACCAGCAAGAATGAGGATTGTCGAGGTCCTTGTTCCTGCCACCGTCAGAGGCACTTCCCAGGTGAAGAGGCGTATCGGGTCCTATCCACGAGTCCGTATCGAGGGCGGCGCTACGGAGTGGTGCCCCAGGCCGGGGCCGTGCTGCTGGTCGAGACCGCCCGCAAGCCCAACCCCCCGACGGCGGGACTAGCCAGACGGGCACTCACCGGGCCCCTCCACCTCAACAGCACGCATCGACGAAGCAGCGGCCCTTCCCTCACCGACGGTTGTGTTGTCCGTCCGGCTCAAGCAGTACTACAGCCGCCTCCGACGCCCACCCGGCCCGCTTCCCTTTCCCGGGGCTCACCCGGTTATAGGTCGCGATGCTTCCGACAGCACTCTTGCCGCAGGCTGCCGGGCCGGGGAGGGCCTCCCCAGTTCCCGCCGTCACCGTCGAAACGTTCCATGCCCCATACGCCGGGGAGTTCTTCGCGGCAGCCATCCAGGATCTTCACCGCTTCCATGGCCTTCGCCCTGATTTCGAGGGCTCGGCTCTCCCCGTCCCCACCCTCACGGACGGGCCTCTAACGACGCCGCAGGCTTCGCGTGATGCTACGGACCGCTTCTTCGCTCCCCCTTCACAGTGCTTTCGGCACTGGACTTCGACGCCGGGCGTTTCCCCCCGACACCACCAGCCTGCTACCGGGCCTCCTGGCAGCTACCCGGACCGGACTCACACCGGCAGGTGACGACGAGCTTACGAACCAGCGATCAACCACCTACATGGCCAACCTCCAAGTCCTGCTGGGCGTACGAAAGCCCGAGGCTAGAGTTACCGCCCGTACGTCATCCATATCGAGCGTGCCCATGACACGTAGCGATTCGGCGACAGCATTGATGACCGCGCGCGTCTCGTAACTGGACAACTGTTCTTCCGTACCGGTCGCTTGAACGGCACGCCGGACCAACTCCTCCGCTATCCGGTGCAGAGCCTTGTCGGACAAGGTCCGCTGCTCGCCCCGGAAGGACACGAGCCGGGAGACCCGGACAGGCTTGTCAACAAGGCCCGCCCCCGGGCCCCCATTCAGGAAGAGCTTCCTGATCAGCGGACTCACTACGCTCGACGCCAGGCGCGCCCCGATGACAGCGGGTTCCATCTGCACTCCGAGTGATGACTCGTGGCACCGTCGGCCGCGCCGACCCAAGGACAAGACGACCGGCTCACCGCCAATTACCTTCTGAGCAAACTCACTTCGCCTCGCCGCCCGAATGCACCAGCAGCGGATACCAGTCGTTCGACCCAGGCCGCTCAGAGTAGTGGTCCTCACCATCTTTGCCCCCCTTCCACGACGACGCCCGCACACCGTCCGATCAGCGAGCGCTGCTCGGCGTGCACATGTCGGACGGCCAGTGGGCCGAACACAACGGTGTACGCGGCGACTTCACGCTCACAGGCCTGGCACAGAACGTGTAAAGGGAGGTCTCCGCGACGCTGCTGCGGATCACCCGGGAGGCCCTGGCGAACGCAGCGAAGCACGCTGGCGCCTCGCGTGCCGGCGTCACGCTCAGCTTCATGGACAGCGAGGTCACCGTGGACGTCCGCGACGACGGACGGGCCTTCGGCCCGCTCACGCTGCCAGGGCTGCACCGGCACCGGCTGCTTCAGCCTCGACGAGACGCAGGCCCGCGCGGAGCGCATCGCCGGATCGCCGGATCGCTCATCGTGGAGTCCGAACCGGGCGGCGGGACGGCCGTGTCGGCGCGCGCACCATTGATCCAGCACAAGGCGTGACGTGCTCGAGGACAAGAGCGACCACATGCCCGATTCCATAGCCGGCGCCCCAGCCGCAGAAGACATGATCTCGCTTCTCATCGTCGACGAACATCCGGTCGTCCCGGACGGTCTGCGGGGCATATTCGAATCCGCACCCGGTTTCGTCGTGCTCGCCGAGGCGTCCAACGGTGTGGAGGACGCCACGCTGACCACCGAACTCGACCCGAATGTCGTCCTGATGGTCCTGATGGGGCCGTGCCCGGTGGCCAGGGCGTGCAACACGGTCGCGCGGGCCGGTCGGCGGGTGAGCCAGGCCGGCAACCAGACGGGATGCTGTTGCGACTGCGCGTGGAACACAGGCTCAAGATCGGGACGCATACGGCCGTTGGCGCTGAGCATGTCGTGGAGCCGGTGGCGCACCGCGCAGCCGGGGCACAGACCGCGGTGGTGGAGCCGGGTGATCGTGCAGCGTTCGCGGCAGGGCTGCCGGTTGGTCGGGGGCTTGCGCCAGCAGGTCCGGCACAGTGCGTCTCCCTCCGGTGTCCGGGCATGGACCCGCAGGACTCGTCCGCACTCGGAACGGGTCATCCCATGTCCGTGGAGCTGTTCGCCGTCATCGCGGCCATCGTCCGCCGCCACACCGCCGGCGGCCGGACCATCCCGCCGCTACCCCGCTACGACCCGAAGGAACGGCAGAGCAGCGCGCCCGTGCCGTTCTTGTTCCAACGCAAGATCGGGACCAAGCACGAGGTCGTGTAGGACACCACCGTGGTGAACATGCTGAAGCGCCACCGCGTCGAGCTCGCCGAACTGCACCCGGACGTACGGCGGAGCCATGGCCCGGTGGGTAGCCGCTGCCCTGCGCTCGTCTCACCGAGATGGTGACGGGCACCTCGGATGCGGCGACGGCGGCGACGCGCTGTGGCTCGCCCGCCAGGGCTGGCACGTCACCGCCACCGATATCTCGGCCGTGGCGGTCGAACGGCTCGCCGCCCTCGCCCGCTCACACGGCCGGAACGACCGCGTCATCACCGTGCGGCACGACTTGCACAAGTCTTTCCCGCCCGGCGGATTCGACCTGATCTGCGCCCATTACCAGCCCGACACCCGGTACCCGAGCCCGCGAGAGGTCGCCGCAGGTATCGACCTGGCCTCGGAGACATGGACGGTCGAGCGGGCAGACACCCCCCGCCGGATCGCGACCGGACCGGACGGGCGCACCGCCGAGGTCATCGACCATGTCCTCCTCATCCGCCGCACTGCCTGACACGACGGCCCGCGCGGCCCCCGACGTAGGTAAGGAGACCACTGTGCCCAGCACCACCCGCCGCAACCGCCGCCGCGACACCCCGCCACCCCGGACCGGAAGCAGCGAGATGGAGGTCCTGCGCGGATTCCTCGACTACCTCCGGACTTCGATCGCCGCGAAGGTCGACGGCGCCCCCGAACCGCAGGTGCGAACAGCCGCAGTGCCGTCGGGTACGAACCTGCTCGGCCTGCTCAACCATCTGAATTTCGTCGAGCGCTCGATGTTTCTCGGGGACGACGTCACTGACTGGCAGGCGACGTTCCAAGCCGCACCGGCGGACAGCGTGGCCGACGTCGTCGCTCGCTACCGAAAGGCGGTCGAGCGCGCGAACGACGTTCTCGACGGATGCACCGGTCTCGGCGCACCGGTCCCTCGACCGCGGCCGGACCGCCCCGCTCCCAGCGTCCGCTGGCCACTCACCCACATGATCGAGGAGACCGGCCGACACGCGGGCCACGCGGACATCCTCCGCGAACTCATCGACGGCACGACCAGCCTCTGATCCACCTTCTCTCCAGGCCCGGCAGTCCTGGCTCGGACACCGGGGAGCAAGTAACCCGCCGGTAGGTTTTAGGGATTCACCGACGTCGGCCTGCGGCCGGGGCTCGCTCGGCGACATTCCGGACGACCGCGTCGACGTGAAGTCGCTCAGGGGTGCATTCGCGCGCCCTTGAAGACCTTGTCCACCGCGTTGCGCGGCCCGTAGACGGCCATCCCCACAAGATCGAGCTGGTCCTTTCCCACGGCGCGTACAGCCGCCCGGTTGTCCCGGTCGTTGCCCGTGCCGAACAGGTCTGACGTGAACATGGCCCTCGGCAGCGAGCGGGACAGCGCACGACCGTGCGCGGCGGCGAGTGTTTCCTTCGTCCCCTCGAAGACCAGCACGGGCTGGCGGAACATCGGAAGATACGCGGTGTCGTCGGCGTCCACGTACGGCTCGCCGATCACCTCGGGTGACGTCGTGCCGAGCCCGCTGACCAGGAAGGCGGTCACGTTCAGCCGTTGCCAGGACTCAAGGTCGTCGCGCAACAGGACGGCGATCTTGGTGTCGAAGCGGACGGGCACGTTCTCACACCCTGCACCGGTCTCAACCCCGGCCCCAGCGCTGGTCTCATCCTCGGTTCTCATGCTTCGAGACTCCCGGATGCGCGCCTTCTCCGTCTTGTACGTTCTATGCGTGACGCCCCGGCAGGAGATCTCAGCTTGGCGCCCGCCGGTCGCGGGTGTCGTGGAGGTCTTCCACGCCCACTTCACCGAGCACGTGTACCCCATGCACGTCCACGACGCCTGGACTTTGCTGATCGTCGACGACGGCGCGGTCCGCTACGACCTGGACCGCTACGAGCGCGGTACCCCGAGCGACACCGTGAGCCTGCTCCCGCCGCAGGTCCCGCACAACGGCTCACCCGCCACCCCTCACGGCTTTCGCAAGCGCGTGCTCTACCTCGACATGACACAGCTGGACGAGCGCTTCATCGGACCGGCGGTGGACGGCCCGGACCTCACCGATCCCATCCTGCGCAGACGCGTCGGACAGCTGCACACAGTCCTCGCGAACCAGGGTGACGAGTTCGAGGCGGAGAGCCGTCTGGCACTCATCGGCGATCGGCTGCGGGAGCATCTGCGCCCCAGGCTGGTCTTCGGCAGTGGGAGGCCCGACCGCGGCATCGCCCAGAGCCTGCGTGACCTCCTCGACGAGCGACTGCGTGAAGGCATCACCCTGGAAGAGGCCGCGCGCCTGGTCCACGCCCACCCCGCACATCTCGTACGTGCCTTCAGCGGCGCCTTCCGGATCGCCCCGCACCAGTACATGATGTCCCGCCGCGTCGACCTGGCCCGCCATCTGCTACTCGACGGACAGCCGCCGGGCGAGGTAGCGACCGCCGCCGGCTTCTACGACCAGTCCCATCTCACCCGGCACTTCAAGCGGGTCGTGGGCACCACCCCGGGCCGGTACGCCCGCACCGGAGCCGCCAGCTGAGCATGGGCCGCCCTCGCTCGCCGCAACCTGCTCCCCAGCGGGACGCCGTGAGACCGAAGCTGAGCGCAGTTGCGAGGTGTCTGAGGGTGCTCGCATCGAGGCCGAGGGCGTGGCCAAGGCCAACGCGACCAGGGACCTCAGGGGCGTGGGGAGCCTCAGAGGCGTGTAACGGTGAAGCCGGCGTGCAGCTCGCGCGTGTGGTCCACATGTCTCGGGGCGCCGGTCAGAGTCACCGCGGCCGTGAATCTGATGTCGGTGCTGGACGCTGCGAGCCGCAGTTCGAGCCGCCCCGGCTCGACCACACGGCGGCCGTCCCTGCCGGTGAAGGACGCCAGGTCCGCGGGCACGGTCACGCTGATCCTCGCCGACTCGCCCCGGTCCAGTGGGACGCGTACGTATCCGATCAGTCGCTGGACGGGCTGGACGACCGAGGCCACCGGGTCGCGCAGGTACAGCTGGACGACTTCGTCGCCTGCCCGGCCGCCGGTGTTGCGGACGGTGAAGGTGAGGGTGACCGCACCGTCGGTGAGGAGGGTGGGCAGGCGTCCGCCGTCCCCACCGACAGCGGGATCGGCCGGCGCGGGTTCACCATGGCCACCGACATCGAGGTCCGACCAGGCGAACGTGGTGTACGTCAGACCGTGGCCGAATCCGAAGGCCGGCGTGGGGTCGATGCTGGACACCTCGCTGACCGTGGCCAGCGGGGCGGCCAGGTACGTCGAGGGCTGGGCGCCCGCCAGACGGGGGACGCTCACGGGCAGACGCCCGGAAGGGTTGATCCGGCCGCTGAGCACACCGGCCACCGCCGCCGTGCCTTCCTGGCCGGGGAAGAACGCCTGGACGATCGCCGCCGCCTCCCCGCTCGCCCGGCCCAAAGCGTAGGGGCGGCCGGCCAGCAGCGTCACCACGACGGGTGTCCCGGCGTCGAGGAGCGCGTCGAGGAGCTGTCGCTGCACGCCGGGCAGTGCGAGGCTCTCCGCGTCGCAGCCCTCGCCGCTGGTGCCGCGGCCGAAGAGTCCGGCTCGGTCCCCGAGCGCGGCGATGACCACGTCCGCCTCGCGGGCCGCCTCCACCGCCTCCTCAAAACCACTGGTGTCGGTGGTGTCGACCTCTGCCCCGGTGACGGTGATGAGCGTGCTGCCCGGGAACTCGGCCGCCAATGCCTCGCGGAGGGTGGGCAGTTCGATGCCGGTGGGCGTGTCGGGGTGCTGGGAGCCGACGTGCACAGGGAAGGAGTAACAGCCCAGGACGGCCGTCGGAGTGTCGGCCTGCGGGCCGATCAGGGCGATTCTGGCCGGGCGGCCGAGAGGAAGGCCTCCCTGGTTGCTCAGCAGGATGACGGCGCGCTCCGCGAGCCGACGGGAGATGTCCCGATGTGCGGGGCTGTTCAGGCTGACTGTCCCGCGCAGTTGTTCCTTGTTGTCGAGGGCATGGTTGTCGAGGACGTGTGGACCGGCCGTGGCAAGGGCGGGCGGTACGGGACTCCAGGCCGGGTCGAGGAGCCCGAGAGCCTCCTTCTGTGCCAGAACACGGCGCACGGCGCGGTCGACCACTTCCTCCGGCACCTGCCCGGACGACACCATGTCGCGCAGCGGCGTGCCGAAGGTCTTGACGGTGGGCAGTTCTATGTCGACCCCGGCCGTCAGTGCGGCGGCCGCGGCCTCGCCCCAGTCCGCCGAGACACCGTGCAGGGTCTTGAGGAAGGCGATGCCGAAGTAGTCGGCGACGACCGTGCCGGTGAAGCCCCACGTGTCGCGGAGCAGACCGGTCAGCAGCTCCTCGTCGGCCGCGCACGGCACGCCGTCGGTGTCGGTGTACGCGTGCATGACGGACCCTACGCCACTTTCGCGTACCGCCATCTCGAAGGGCGGGAGCATGACGTCGGCGCGCTCGCGGGGCCCCATCCCCACAGGTGCCAGGTTGCGCCCGCCGCGCGAGGCCGAGTACCCCACGAAGTGTTTCAGTGTGGCCACGATCCCCGCGCTCTCCAGCCCTTTGATGTAGGCGGTGGCGATGGTGCCGACGAGGTAGGGGTCCTCCCCGATGGTCTCCTCGACCCGGCCCCAGCGGGCGTCCCTGACGACATCGAGTACGGGGGCGAGGCCTTGATGCACGCCCACCGCACGCATGTCCCGTCCGATGGCGCGGGACATCTCTTCGACCAGGCCGGGGTCGAAAGCGGCTCCCCATGACAGGGGGACCGGGTAGGTGGTGGCACCCCAGGCCGAGAACCCGGCGAGGCACTCGTCGTGTGCCATGGCCGGTATGCCGAACCGGTTCGCCGCGACGATGCGTTCCTGGGTGCGCATGAGCGACAGGGCTCCCAGGGCGGGATCGACCGGAACGGTACCGAACGGCCGGGTCAGCTGCCCGAGTCCATGGGGCAGCAGCTCGTCGAGCGTAGGGGGCTCGTCCATGTCGTGCTGGTGAGGCGCCACTTCGGCGCCGTCGTTGGAGGCACCGGCCCACAGACCATAGAGCTGGGCGAGCTTCTCCTCCAGGGTCATGGCGGCCAGGAGTTCGTCGACGCGCGACGCGATGGATGAGGTGCCTGGTGACGCGACGGACGACGCACCGGGCGTACCAAGTCGTGCGAGAGGGTCGGGATCCGTGCTTTCGGAACAGGTGTCGGCGGTCACGTTGCGGATCACTTTCCTCCGACGCCCATGAGCCCCTGGACCAGGGCGCGGCGTGCGAACAGGTAGACGAGCAGGACCGGCACCGTGGAGAGGACCACGGCCGCCAGCAGGCCGGGGATGTTGATGCTGTATTGGGTCTGGAAGTTGTAGAGCCCGAGGGTGAGGACCTTGGTGTTCTCGGACTGGGTCAGGACCAGGGGGAAGAGAAAGCCGTTCCACGCCTGGAGGGCGGAGAAGATGACGATGGTCGACAATCCGCCCTTCGAGAGGGGAACGACGAGCTGGAAGAAGACCCGGCGGGTGTCGGCGCCGTCGATGGCCATGGCCTCGAACAGCTCATCGGTGATGTCACGCATGGCACCGGTGAGGATGAGAGCGCACACGGGCAGGCAGAACGCGGCAGTGGGCAGAATGACGCCGATGAGGTTGTCGTAGAGGCCCGCTTTGCTGATGACGTAGAACATCGGGACGATCACTGCCTGCGCGGGAATGGCGAGCCCCAGCAGGAAGAGCCGGAATACGCGCGGGCCTGAACGTCCGCGGTGCCGCACGATCGAGAAAGCCAGAGGAGGGACGAGGAGCAGCACGATGACCACCACACTGGTCGTCACAATGACGGTGTTGAGGAAATAGCGGCCGAAGCCGTTGGAGAAGTTGTCCGTGTAGTTGGACAGGCTGAAGCTGTCGGGGAACGACAGGGGGCCGCCGGTGGTGTAGTCCGCACGGGACTGCACGCTGGCGCCGAGCAGCACGTACAGCGGCAGCGCGACCAGGCAGAGCCAGAGCAACGCACCCGCGCCCGCGAGGTAGTTGGGGGTACGCCTCATCACAGTCCCTCCTTCGTGCCGGCCATCTTGTCGTAGCCGGAGACACGCACCACGACCAGCGAGATGAGCGTCGCCACCACGACGAGCAGCAGTGCGATCGCGGCTCCCGCGCCGAAGTCGAAGCCCTTGAATGCCTTTTGGTACATGTAGAAAGCCGTGATGGTGGTGTCGGTACCCGGGCCGCCCTGGGTGAGGATCAACACGGTGTCGAAGGTGGTCAGCCCGCCGACGACCATGAGGATCACCGACGTGATGATGGCATTGCGCAGCTGCGGCAGCGTGATGTGGAAGAACTGGCGTACGGTCCCGGCGCCGTCGATGGCGGCGGCCTGGTACAGAACCGTAGGTACCGCCCGCGCCGCCCCTTGGTAGATCAGTGCGTGGAGCGGTGTGAACTGCCAGGTGCTGACGAATACGAGAACGCCGAGCGCTGCGGTTCGTGACCCCAGCAGGTTGCCGTCCCCGAACAGCCAGCGCGCCTCGGCGGGAACACCGAAGTTGGGGTCGAGCAGGGCGCGCCACAGCACCGACACCGCGGTGGCGGACAGGAGGAGCGGGACGAAGAAGATCGCGGAAAGGACGGCGCGGTTGCGCTGGGGCCCGGCCGCCCAGACACCGAGCAGGATACTCAAGGGTGTCTGGACCGCTACGCCCAGCGCGGTGAGCAGCACACTCAGCCAGAGACTCTTGATCATCACTGGGTCGTGGAACAGCTTGGTCCAGTTGTCGAGGCCCGCGAATTCCGGTGAGCCCAGACCGCCCCAGCTGGTGAAGGAGAGCACCGCCACCAGGACGAGGGGCACGATCGCGAACAGGACAAAGAACACGGTGGCGGGGACGGCCCAGCCGATGCCGGGGCGCGCCACCCCGAGCCGGGTCGTCGCTCCCCGGCCGGGCATGGGCCGTTTCACCGGCACCCGCGATGCGGTTGCGGTCATGATCGGATCAGCCCTTTACGCGGTGGTCAGGGCCTGCATGGCCTTGATGAAGCCGTCGGCGTCGAGGCTTCCGTTGAAGAACTGCTGCACCGCCTGGTAAATGGGCGTCATGTTCTCGGGCGCGTACGCCTGGTCCCACGAGATCTGGAACGACGGGGCCTTGCCGACCAGGTCGAGCTGGTACTTCAGGTACTCGGGGTTGGTCGCGCCGGCCAGGTGTTTCTCCGTGTTCGTCGTGGTGGGCAGGTTCCCGATGGCCAGCTGCGACGTGACGAACCTGTCGGAGTACATCAACTTCAGGAACTCCGCTATGGCGTCGGCGTGCTTGGTCTTCTTGGTCACCGAGTAGAAGTTGTTGGTGTTGCCGACGATGCCGGCCGGGTCGCCCTTGCCGCCTTCGATCGCCGGGAAGGCGCTGTACCCGAGGTCGTTCTTCGCGAACTCGGGGCTGGCCTCCTGCTGCGTGGAGTACGCCCACGAGCCCATCAGTTCGAACCCGGCCTTCCCACTCGCCAGCAGCGCGGCGGAACCCTGGTCGGTCCACTTCACCGAGTCGTAATTGGTGCCGAACGCCTTGGCGTCGACCAGTTCCTTGAGCATGCCGAGCGCCTTCCTGCTGTCGGCGCTGTCCCAGGCCTCCTTGTCGCCGGACACTGCCTTCTTGAACAGACCGGGTCCCGCGACGCGGTCGTACAGGTACTCGAACCACATAAGTGTGGGCCACTTGTCCCCACCACCGAGCGCGATCGGTGTGATCTTATTCGCCTTGAGCTTGTTCACCGCTTCGAGCAGATCGGCCCAGGTCCGCGGCGGCTGCACACCGGCATCCGCGAGTACCCGCTTGTTGCTGAACATCAGGACGGGCTGAGTGCCACGCATCGGTACGCCGTAGGCCTTGCCGTCGACGACAGCCGTGTCGAAGACCGAGGGCAGGAAGTTGGACTTGAGCCCCGGGTCTTTCTTGATCATGTCATCGAGCGGCAGGAGGAGATCGGCCTTGACGAACGGCTGGATGCTTCCGGCCCCCCAGTTGTAGAAGACGTCAGGGGCCTGCGGGGTGTTGATGACCGTCTGGAGCTTCTGCTGATAGTCGGCGCCGGGAACGGTATCGAGGACTGCCTTGACTTCGGAGGTCTTGTTGAAGGTCTCGACGATCTGCTTCTCGACCTTGTTCGTTGCGTCCCCGTACACAAGTACGTGGAACTCCTGGGACCCGCCGGCGCTGCCGCCGTCGCCGCAGGCCGTCAGGGACAGACCCATCGCGAGGGCTGCGCCGCCGGCGACGTACCGGGCGAGTCGCATGCGTATCTTCATGGATCAACCTCTCGAAAGTATCGGCGACATTGCCGAAAGTCTCTTGGCGGGGTGACGGTAGAACGCCCACCAGGAGTGGTCAACAGCGCTGTCGGCGCGCTATCAAACCGTGACCAACGGGCGGTGCCTTATGATCCGTGCATGCGTGACGACAGGAGTGCAGGCCGAGTGACCCTCGCCCAGGTGGCTTCGCAAGCCGGAGTATCTCTTTCGACAGTTTCGAAGGTCCTCAACGGGCGCACGGACGTCGCGGCCCCGACGCGGGTCAAAATCGAGGGACTGCTCGAAGAACACGGGTACCGGCGCTCGGCCCCCACACCGCCGGATGTACCCCTGCTCGAAATCGTCTTCCATGAGCTGGACAGCGCCTGGTCCATGGAGCTCATCACAGGCGTACAGAATGTGGCCAAGGCCACAGGTATGAGCGTGGTGCTCACAGAGACCGGCACCCGGCACTCCCCCGGCGCCGACTGGGTGGAAGGGGTGCTGCGCCGTCGGCCGCGCGGCGTGGTGCTGGTCTTCTCCACGCTTCCTGACGAGCTCAAGAAGAAGCTCTGGTCCCGCGCGATCCCGTTCGTCATCATCGACCCGGCCGGCGACCCCGAGCCGGACGTGCCGTCCGTGGGCTCGGCCAACTGGGCGGGCGGCCTCGCCGCGACCCGGCACCTCATCGAGCTCGGTCATCGCCGGATCGCCGTCATCACCGGACCCGAGGACATGATCTGTTCCCTCGCGCGGCTCGACGGCTTCCGTTCGGCCCTCGGCATGGCGGGGCTGGAAGCGGATCCCGCGCTCATCCGGTTCGGCGACTTCCATGTGGGGTCGGGTCATGCCCACGCCATGGAGTTGCTGAGCCGTCCCGACCGCCCGACCGCGATTTTCGCGGGGAGCGATCTCCAGGCTCTGGGGGTGCTGGAGGCGGCCCGGGTCCTCGGCCTGCAGGTGCCCGAGGATCTTTCCGTCGTGGGGTACGACGACATCCCGCCCGCCCAGTGGTCCAGCCCCGCGCTGACGACCGTCCACCAGCCGCTGGTCGAGATGGCCGAGGAGGCCGCGCGCATGCTGCTGCGGCTGCGCGATACGGATCAGACCGCCGCGCGGATCGAACTGGGAACGAAGCTGGTCGTCAGGAACAGCACGGCGGCGGTACGTACCTGACCTCGCCGCGCGTCCGACACGACGGTACGGCGGGCCGTAGCGTCCGACACGACGGTACGGCGGGCCGTGCCATGGGCCCGGCCCGCCGGGACACGGCCCGACACCGAGGACGACGCCTTCTGGGCCTGGGCCGTCGTCGACACCCTGCGACACACCGGCGTCCGGGCCGAAGAACTCGCCGAACTGCCACCTGGCGCTGGTCCCCTGCAAACTCCCCCCAGCTCCCGGACACACGGAAGCTTCCCCTTGATCATGGGCACCACCGCACACCCCGCCGCGGACTGGGGTCGGCGGCCACCGATCCGGCCTCCCATTGCTCAGGCGACCTCGACCGGCTCCGCGCCGTCCTCCGCTCGGAACTGGGTGCGATACAGCTCCCTGTATCTGCCGTCCATCGCGAGAAGCTCGCCGTGCGTACCGCG
This sequence comes from Streptomyces sp. NPDC102274, assembly GCF_044766385.1. Taxonomy (NCBI): domain Bacteria; kingdom Bacillati; phylum Actinomycetota; class Actinomycetes; order Kitasatosporales; family Streptomycetaceae; genus Streptomyces; species Streptomyces sp. NPDC102274. The sequence goes on from NZ_JBIWLW010000040.1 coordinate 27,302, forward strand.
TTCCATGATCTGTCCGTCCTCGACGACGAGGATCAGGTCGGCGGCGCGCACCGTGGAGAGGCGGTGGGCGATGACCACGGCGGTCCGGCCCTCCAGGGCTTCGGTGAGGGCCTCCTGGACCTCGGCCTCGGAGGTGTTGTCCAGATGGGCGGTGGCCTCATCGAGGATGACGACACGCTGCCCGGCCAGCAGCAGCCGGGCAATGGTCATGCGCTGCCGCTCACCGCCCGACAGCCGGTACCCGCGCTCGCCCACGACAGTGTCGAGGCCATCGGGAAGCTCGGCCACCAGGGTCTCAAGGCGTGCGCGGCGCAGTACGTCCCACAGTCTGCTCTCGTCGGCCTCGGGCTTGGCGAGCAGAAGGTTGGCGCGGATCGTGTCGTGGAAGAGGTGGCCGTCCTGGGTGACCATGCCGACCGTGGCGCGGATGGAGGCCGCCGACAGGTCGCGTACGTCGATGCCGCCGACGCGTACGGCGCCCTCGTCCACGTCATACAGGCGGGGCAGGAGCTGGGCGATGGTCGACTTGCCGGCCCCTGACGAGCCCACGAGCGCAACCGTACGGCCTGCCTCGGCGCGGAAGGAAATCCCGCGGAGGACTTCACCGCCCACACGGGTGTCGAGGCTCGCGACCTCCTCGAGCGAGGCGAGCGACACCTTGTCGGCGGAGGGGTAGGCGAAGCGGACGTCGTCGAACTCGACGGCGACGGGACCGTCCGGTACCCCGCAGGCGTCCGGCTTGTCGGCGATGAGAGGTTCCAGGTCGAGGATTTCGAAGACCCGCTCGAAGCTGACGAGGGCGCTCATGACCTCGACGCGGGCGCCCGCAAGAGCCGTCAATGGGGCGTAGAGGCGGGTCAGGAGCAGGGCGAGCGCGACGACGGAGCCGGCTTCGAGGGTGCCCTTGAGCGCGTAGTGGCCGCCGAGTCCGTAGACGAGCGCCAGGGCGAGGGCGGCGACCAGGGTGAGAGCCGTGATGAACGCCGACTGCGCCATGGCTGTGCGCACACCGATGTCCCGTACGCGGCGGGCACGATCGGCGAATTCGGCCGACTCGTCGGCGGGTCGCCCGAAGATCTTCACCAGGGTGGCGCCGGGGGCGGAGAACCGCTCGGTCATCTGTGTGCCCATGGCGGCGTTGTAGGCGGCGGCCTCCCGCTGGAGGCCGGCCATGCGGGTGCCCATGCGCCGCGCCGGCACGACGAAGACGGGCAGCACGACGAGGGCGAGCAGGGTGATCTGCCAGGACAGGGTGAGCATGACCGCGAGGGTCAGCAGCAGGGTGACGACATTGCCGACGACTCCGGACAGGGTGTTACTGAAGGCCCGCTGGGCGCCGATCACGTCGTTGTTGAGCCGGCTGACGAGAGCCCCCGTCCGGGTGCGGGTGAAGAACGCGACGGGCATGCGCTGGACGTGATCGAAGACAGCGGTGCGCAGGTCGAGAATGAGGCCCTCCCCGAGGTTCGCGGACATCCAGCGGTTCAGCAGTCCGAGTCCGGCCTCGGCGAAGGCGATCAGGGCGATGAGCACGGCCAGGGTGGTGACCCGGCCCGACTGGTCGCCGGAGACAATGGCGTCGACTACCTGTCCGGCGAGGATCGGTGTCGCGACGGCCAGCAGCGCGATCACCACGCTGAGCAGCACGAAATGGGTAATGCGGCGGCGGTGCGGCCGCGCGAACGCGCCGACACGACGCAGTGTGTCGCGGGCCAGGGGGCGGCGATCCCGCGTGGCGTTCATGACGCTGTGCAACTGGGTCCAGGCCGTGGTCTCCATGCTCATGCAAGGACGGTAGAACCTCAACCAGGCTCAAGGCGACAAGTTTGTGCCGTTCCTGGACTACTGCCGTCAGCATCTGGCCGCTGCTCCGCACCTGTGATCAACCGCGCTGTTGGACCATCGTTCCCGACGGTGTCGGGCGGCGACGCCTTTCCGGAGCGAGCCCGGCGGAGAATGCCGGACGATCCCTCACGAACCCGGGGTCCGCGAGCGGAGGGTCCTCAGCTTTCCGCTCCAGCGGCCTTCTCAAGGAGGCCGCTGGTGGCCTCCACAGCCTGAGTTCTCGGTAACGGGCGTGCGCGAAGGGCGCGCCACCTCGGTTTCCTCGTCGGTTACCACGAAGGCGCAGTCGCAAAGGTGCGCCCAGCGGTCCTCAAGGGCGATCGAGGCGAGTGCCGGCGCCGAGCCGGACGAGGATGCCGCTCCCGGGGACAGCCCGGTGCCCCCCGTGAGCTTCGTGTGCCGGCTCCCCAGCCCCGGCCACGGCCACGGCGGGCCAACCGCGTAGGGCCGGGGTTTCATACGGGAGCCCACACCGGAACAGGCGGGGAGCCGATCAGCCGGCGGTCACCGGCGGGATTCGCGCGTCGATGGCGAGGGTCGGAACGTCGGCCCTGACCGTCCCGGGATACTTCAGGCCCATTCCCGTGTTGAGCACCACGGTCCGGTCGTCGGGGCCCAACCAGCCCGATTCACGGAGTTGCCTGGCCGCCGCCATACAGGCAGCGCCCTCCGGGCAGATGAACGTGCCTTCCCGTGTGGCGAGTTCACGCTGCTCGGCGAGCAGCTCTTCGTCGCTGACAGCGATCGCTGTTCCCTCGGTCGCCCGTACCGCCTCCAGCACCAGAAAGTCACCCAGGGCCTTGGGCACTGTGATCCCGAAGGCGACCGTGCGGGCGTCGGGGAAGGCCGTGCTGGTGCGCGCCCCGGACTCGAATGCCTCCACGATGGGCGCGCAGCCCTCCGCCTGCACCGCCACCAGACGGGGCAACTCACCTTCGATCCAGCCCAGTTCACGCATCTCCAGGATCGCCTTGTGGATCCCGATGAGACCGACGCCGCCGCCCGCCGGGTACAGGATCACATCCGGCATGCGCCAGCCGAGTTGTTCGGCGATCTCATAGCCCATGGTCTTCTTGCCCTCAAGCCGGTACGGCTCCTTGAGCGTCGAGACCTCCTGATAGCCCTGGCGCGCACCGACAGCCTCATTGACGATCTTGCCCGCGTCACCGATGAGTCCGTCCACCAGGTAGAGCTCCGCTCCGGCGGCGACACACTCGACACGGGTGATCGACGGAGCGTCGACCGGCATCGCGATGAGGCTGCGCAACCCGGCGCGGGCGGCGTAGGCGGCCCACGCCGCACCGGCATTGCCGTTGGTCGGCATCGCCACTCCCCTGACGCCGAGTTCGACGGCCCGGGACACACCGACCGCGGCGCCGCGGGCCTTGAAGGTGCCGGTGGGAATCAGCCCCTCGTCCTTCATCAGCAGATTCGGCACACCGATCGCGGCGCCATAGGCCGGCAGCGCCAGCAGCGGTGTCATGCCCTCGCCCATGGAGACGATGTACGACTCGTCTCTCACCGGCAGCACTTCGTGGTACCGCCACAGTGTCGGCGGTCGGCCCGCGATCTCGGCCGGTGTGACGGTCGCGGCCACTCGCTCCAGGTCGTAACGGGCGAGCAGCGGCATACCCGCCGCGCTCACACCCTGCACCACATCGGCTTCGTAGCGCTCTCCGGTCTGGGAACAGACGAGGTGGGTCAGGGCTGAGTACTGCATGAATCTCCTCGGCGAGCATGTGATCGGCAGACGGAATGTGAATCTTGAATCCAAGAAATCCTGGACGTCAAGGGCCGCGTGGAGGCCCTCGGCCTCCGGCTTCCTCGCCGAGGAGCGCCGGGCGGCGATCGCGCGGGGTGTTCCCCGAGGGGGCGGCGCCCCGGCCGCGACCGCCCCGGATTCGACGGGTCCGACAACAGTGCCGCGCGACAAGGAACTTCCGGCTCGACCGGCGCCCTCGCACCCGCACTCGCCACACTTCCGGGAGGCCGGTCGCCCCACCCCTCACGGCTGGCGGTGCGGCCGGGCAGCACCAGAGAGAGCTGTCTCGGCACCGGAGATTTCATCTCTGTGAAACAAAAAACGAACGCCGGCCTGAAAAGGGAGGTGCTCCGGTGCAACGCCGGGCCGACGCCGCCCGGCGCGGCCGAGCGGCCCCCGACCACGCACGACCACGCACGACCAAAGACCGCTCCACACCCGAGTCGTCAATCATGAGACACGGCCCTGGTCCGCAGGACAATCCCTGGCGAGCCTCCGTTCGAACCCGGCGCCGGATCCCGGGCAGGCAACCGAATCCGCCGAAACGGTGGTCTGCAGGGCGAGGGGGTGCTTGATGCAGGCCGAACAAGAGGCCCATTTCCAAGAATTCGTCAGAACGCGATGGTCCCATCTCGTGCGGACCGCTTATCTGCTCACGGGCGACGTGCACCACGCCGAGGACCTGACGCAGACGGCGCTGGCAAAGGCATACCGCTCGTGGCAGCGCGTCTCGCGCAGTGACAGTCCGGAGGCGTATGTCCGCCGGATGCTGGTCACCTGCAACAGCGACCGGTTCCGCAAGCGGCGCGTGACGGAGGCGCTGACCGCGGCGCCGCCGGAGGTGGCGGGGCGCGACGAGGCCGTCTCGTGGGCGGACGAGCGCAGCGCCTTGCTCGTGGCGCTGGCCCAACTGCCTCCCAGACAGCGGGCGGTGGTCGTCATGCGCTACTGGGAGGACCTGTCCGAGGCCGAGGTCGCCGAGGTGCTCGGCTGCTCTCCCGGCACGGTCAAGAGCCAGGCGTCCAAGGGACTGGCGAAGTTGCGTACGTATCAAGGGCTCGCGCAGGGCATGGACGGACATGACCGCAGCCGGGCCTCGTCCAAACAGGGAGGCAACAGGTGAACGAGGAGCACAAGCAGCAAGGCGCGGGAATCGGCGGGGACTTCGAGGAACAGCTGCGCGGCCTGCTCGCCGAGGACGCGTACACGATCCGGCCCTCGCCAGCGCCGTATCCGGCGATCCACCGCCGGGGCACGGTCGAGCGGCGGCGCCGGGTGGCGGCGGCCGGGGCGGCCCTGGTGACGCTGGCGGCGGTACCCATGGTGGCGTACGCGCTGACCGGCGCGGGTACGGGCGGGGACACGGCGGCGCCGGCACCGTCGGTCAGCGTCCCGCAGCAGACACCGGAGACACTGACACCGACGCCGTCCGCGTCGCCGTCGGGGCCCGCGCGGCCTGCCACGGAGGGCCAGCTGCTCGACGGGATCACCTTCGAGGAGGCTGCCGACGGGCTGGAGAAGTGCCTCGCCTTCGACAAGTCGCACACAGGGCCCCCAAACAACGCGTTCGACACGGACCTGGGAGCGACCGACGGCTACCGGATCATCCTGGCGATGAACAGCACCGGCGACTCCAACGCGCCCGGCGACGGCATGTACGTCGTCGCGGTGAAGGAGCAGCCGCAGCAGATCCGGCTGATCTGCAACATCAGGGACGGCAAGGCCCAGGGCAACAACATCAGCACAGGCTCCGACGATCTGCCGGACGCCGGTCCAGTGAGGGCCGACATCAACGGAGGCAAGCTCTACCAGCAGTCGGTCCTCGACCGCGGCAACTGGAAACTCCCGTTCCGCTGGGGAGTCATCGGCACGGTCGATCCGTCGGTGGCCCGGATGACCGTCTCCTACGGCGACGCCACCAGCCAGGCCGCCCTGGACCACGGCTGGTTCGTCGCCTCCGGCAACCTGAACCAGCAGGTCACTGTGGCCCCGCACATCAAGGGGTACGACGCCGAGGGCAAGCTGGTCTACGACTCCGACCAGGACAAGTACTACGAGAAGACGCAGCCGTAGCGCCGCCGGGCCGGGAGATCCGTGACGCCGTGGCACTGCAGGCCGGACGCCACACCCACGGCAAGATCATGATCATGCTGTGACCACGTCTCCGCTGGGCAGCCGCGCCACGTGTGGCGGACCGGGAGATGCTCCGCCTCGCCGCGCCGTCACGGGGATTGGTCTCGTGACGGCGCGGGGTCTCACTACGCCTTGATCAGTTCTTCACTCAGTGCCCAGAGGCGCTGGGCGGATTCCGGGTCGACGGAGTGGGACGTGACAGCGGAGTTGGGGTGCTGCGGGTCGAAAGGCCTCGGCTCGTCGTCCAGCTCCGAGATGTCGCTGTTCCTCAGGTACACGCCGCCGGTATCGGCGAGAAGGGGGCTGGTGGCCGCGAACACGATGGTGGCAGCCCCCTGTTGCGGTGTCTTCTTCTCGCGGTCGGGGTCGATGATCGGCCGGCCGGACTCGTCGATGAGCCCCATGGCCCGCAGCCCCTCCTCGCCTCCGGCACCATTGAGGCTGGTGCCGACAACGATGCCCGGATGGGTGGCGTAGCCACGGATTCCGTCCTGGGCCCAGCGGCGGTCCAGCTCGACGGTGAAGAGCACGTTGGCCGTCTTGGACTGGGCGTAGGCCATGGTGTGCTCGTAGTCGGCGGTGAAATAGAGGTCGTCCCAGTGGATGCCGGACAACCGCTGGGCGCCGGAGGTGACGTTGACCACCCTGGCGCCGTGCGCGGCGCGCAGGGCGGGCAGCAGGCCCAAGCTGAGCTGGAAGTGGCCGAGGTGGTTGGTCGCGAACTGGACTTCGTAACCACGAGCGTCCACGGTGCGTTCCCGGGGCGCCGGGACGCCGGCGCTGTTGATCAGGAGGTGCAACGGGCGGCCGGTCTCGAGCCAGCGTGCGGCGAGGGCGTCGATCGACGCCGGGTCCAGGAGGTCCAGCTGGTCAGCCTCCACGTTCCCGATCCCCGACAAGGCCTGCTTGGCGAGGTCCGGGTTGCGCGAGGCCGTGGTCACCGATGCGCCGGCCCGGGTCAGAGCGCGGGTGACTTCCAGCCCGATTCCGGCATGGCCCCCGGTGATGATGACGTTCTTGCCGCTCAGGTCGATTCCTGCGATGACCTCGTCGGCTGTGGAGGCCGCGGTGAAGCCGGACCCGAGAGGATGCTGTTTGTGGTTCATACCGGCACGCTACGACCCCGAAGGGGGCACGGTGAATAATTGACAGTGCGCATTTCTTTCGCGATCGTTCAAGCATGCTGATTGACCCGATGTCCGAGGTCTTCGATCTCATCGAGATCAAGGGGCTCATGACCAGCGGCTTCACCGTCCCGCGAGGGCGTGCCTGGGTGGCCCGTGGTTCCCTTCCCCCCATCTTGAAGTTTTTTGCGGTCGTTCGCGGTCAGGCCCGGCTGGCCGCCAGCGGCATCGATCAGCCGCTCGTCCTCGAGGCGGGCGATGTCGCCATCCTGAACAACCAGGCATGGCTGGAGGTGCGGGGAGGCCCCACAGATCAGGTCCCGTACGAGATCGACGTGGCGAGCGCAAGGTATCCCCTTGATGACGACGAAGGTGCCGACCTGCTCCTTGGCGGTCACATCGCCCTCAATGCGATCGGCGAAGCCCTCCTCCTGCAGGCGCTCCCGCCGGTAGGGCATGTCCGGGCCGCGACCACCAGCGTCCCCCTGCGCGTCCGACTGGAGCAGCTCCTCGACGAAGTGACCGGCGACCGCATCGGCTCCGCCTTCGCCATCCGCCAACACGGGCAATTGCTGGTCCTCGACATGCTGCGCGTCTATCTCGACCAGGTTGCGCTACCTCCCGGCTGGCTGCGTCTGCTGACCGACGAACGGCTGCGCGCAGCCGTGACCCTTATGCACGCTGAACCGGGCACAGCCTGGCGGCTGGAGTCTCTGGCACGAGCGGCGGCCATGTCACGCACGGCATTCGCCACGCACTTTCGGCACGTGGCGGGCATGCCGCCGCTCACCTACCTCAACCACTGGCGCATGCTGCTGGCACAGCGCGCCCTCCGGGAGGGGAACGACCACGTCGGCGCACTGGCATCCACGTTGGGCTACGCCTCGGAGAGTGCCTTCAGCACCGCCTTCAAACGCGAGACCGGAGATCCGCCGCTGCGCTACCGGAAACGCGTTCGTGAGGAAGAAGCGAGGTCCAGCCAGAAGAACGATCATGGATTGGCTCTGACGACTGCGAGGAAGGCAGGAGCGAGCGTGGCGGTGGTGACCCAGCGGGACCAGGACGCGTAGCGGCGGACCTGGTGCTCGTCCAGTGCCGCCGGGCCCTTGCCGGACTGGAAGAACTCCTCGACCCGCACCTTGGTGCCCGTGGCTCAGGGGTACGAGCAGCGACGCGCCCCGGGGGCTTCTCGGAGTGCGCGGTCTCGCGATGCTCGGAAGGACGCCGGAGCGGTTGAAGTCGGCGCTCGCGTACGTCCAGTCCGGGGCAGACCTCCGGGACGAGGCAGATCCACAGAGAGCTGCACAGGGCCGCTGACCAGGCGAAACAGAAGTGTGGCTCTCCTATCTGCGAATGAGCCGGCCGGTCAGTCGGCCGGGAGGTCAGCCCGTGTCGGAGCGGTCGTGGTGGCAGAGGGGTCGGGTAGGCCCAGCGCCAGGTTTCCGACATGGAGGAGCTGGTGGTCGTACGACTGGAGGAAGGGAGCCGTTACCGGCACCTCCATCCGTCCGGTCGGGCAGGACGCCAGGCCGAGATCGGTGGCGGTCAGGCACATGGTCTGCAGCAGGCAGCCGGTGTCGCGGTAGATCATGCTCAGCGCCATCCCCGCGTACTTCCAGCCCGTACGGTCCGCGCGGGAAGCGAGGTAGAGCCCGGCTGGGGGTGCCTCGTTCAGTAGCGCCGGGAGGGTGACGGTCCGGTGCTGGAGCGCGGCGAGGCCGTCGTTCCAGTCGGACAGCCGGTGCAACGCGTGCTCGAACGCGTCGTAGTGGTAAGCCCCGGGGGGCAGGCGCTCCACATCGCGGGCGATCAAGTAGATCTCCAGGCTGTGCCGGGCGCCGCCGGATGGCGCGGGGCGCTGCGTCTGCTCGTAGGATCGCGGGGGCAGGTAACCGCGCACCCGCGCGGACCGGTCCAGGAACGCGGCGAGGAGCCTCATCGGCAGCGGGTCGGCGGCGAAGTCGCGGATGCTGCGCCGCTCGGCGAGCACCTCCGCCAGCGTGCGGCTCGGCAGGTCTCGGGCGTCCGGCAGGGGAACGGTCCCGGTGGCCTCAGGGTGACACATTCGGGCAGGGGGCGGTGTGCCGCGCTGCGCGCCGGGCAGAGGCCCGCGCCCGGCCTGCGCGTGGCAGGCGCGTTCGTACGGTGTGAGGCCGTCGGTGGCGGGTGCGGCGCCCTCCTTGTCGTCATGGCGGACGATGCCCGCGGCGGCCAGCCGTTCGAGTAGCGTCCGGGTCGTGTCGGCGTCCGTCCGGTGTGGCCACCGCGCGTTGAGTTCATCCGCCGTCAGGGCGCCGTCGAGTTGCTGCAGCAGGTCGACGAGTTCGGGCTTGGCGACGAATTTCCGGCCGCTGCGGGAGTCGACGAGAACGGAACCGGAGTGGTCGTCCCACTCCAGCAGCAGGTCGGGGTTACGGCGGAAGAGCGTGCGCGTGTCCATGCGATGTGGTCCTTGCCTGAGCGGGTCCGGCGCCTCGGGGGAATCTCACAGAAAGGGCAGCGGCAGGGGGTTGAGATCATCCTCGCCGAGGGGGGTGGCTCGAACGCCCATGGCCACCGGTGCGCGGAAGACGCGAGGGCCGCCCCGCCGGTGGAAGTCGCTGCGCAGGGTGATGGGGCACAGGCCCGGCACCAGGGAGCGCACGACCGACACACCGCACTCGGCGACGTCGATGGGAGTGATGTCCACGCTGATGGCCTCGTAGTCACATGCCGCCAGACGCCGAACCGCTTCGTCGACGTCCGCCCGGAAACCTTGGGAGGGCCTGGGCGGCGGGACGGGCCGTGAGGGGCCGTCGTGCCAGAACTCCAGGTGCCGTGCCCGATCGTGGTCCCAGTAGTAGAGGCTGAAGTCTCTGAGCGTGTCCAGCGCGGCGTCCGCGGCGGGGATGCGGGCACCGGCGTCGAGCTCTTTCTGCCAGGTGGCGGCGCCGGCGCGGCCCAGACATGCTTCCTCCAGGGCGCCGAGCAGGGCCGCGTGAGGGTCCAGGTCCGCACGGGCGGCGTGTACGGTCACCGGCCGCCGCTCCGTGTTTTCCTGGCAGCGGATGGCGAAGGCCGGGATACCGAGGTCGGTGGTGAGGTCCTTGCCCGTGACCGCCACGCCAGCGGCGGTGAGCTTGTCGACGATGCGACGCGGTACTCCGTCCGGCAAGCTCGTCAGGTCCAGGCTGGGCAGGGTGAGGCGGTTCTCCCAGAACACCACACTCGCGTCCCGCTCGACGATTTCCATCAGCCCGGCCAGTACCGCGTGTTCGTAACAGCTGCCCGCGGCCAGCCCGGTGGAGATGGGGTCGAACCATGCCCGGTGGCTCTTGGGGAACCGGTAGGGCAGATAGACCGCGCAGGCCGGTACGTACCGCGTCTTGCCCGTCGTCAAGGAGTGTCCACGCACCCAGTCGATCTCGATGTCCGGGTCGAAGGGGCCGTAGCGGGGGTGGTCGGCGTACTCCTTGGCCGAGCCCAATGGCAGGTCACGAGGGTCGATGGCTTCTTCGCCAAGGTCGGTGAAAGAGGCTCGCACAAGCTGGTCGCGACCATAGACCCCGGCCGCGTAGCGCTCCATTGTCTCGCCCACGGCACAGACCCGGGCGGTGACCGGATCGCTCTTGACGGCCCCTCCACGTGCCTCGGCGTCCACCGGGGAGAACCAGCTCGTCGTGGTGCGCCCGGCGGTGCGCGCGTACGTCGTGTCGCCTTCTTCTCCGGCCCCGTCGTCCACGCGGAGTTCCAGCACCAGTCCGGTCAGTGGGTCAACGGCACCGCGCATCCGCTCCCAGCAGGCGCGGACGTCGGTGTCGCCGGGTTCGTCCCGGCGTGGCGCACGGGCCCGTGAGGAGCAGCCGGGACAGCCGGGAGTGTGGAACAGGGCGTGCCGGGTGCGCTCCAGCTCCTGGTGGTCGAACTCGGTGAGGGTCGCCCGCCCCGGTCCGGGTCGGCCGCTGAGAAGCCTGAGGGTCTCGTGAGCCAGCAGCCCGGACGCGATGGCGGTGGTGGGCCACGCGTCGCTGTCGGCCGCCCCGAGCAGCACGTCGAGCGGCAGATCGGCCACCGCCTGCCAGACATGGTTCGCGCGGATACGGCGCACGAGACACACCGGGCAGGGAGTGTGGGGCGGTGTGAGAGCGGCGGACAGCAGTCGCTTCGGAGTGCTCAGATAGACGATAAGGGGGATGCCGCTGTCCATCGACACCTGGGTCCATCGCTGGAGCACGGGCTCCGGCAACGACAGCGGAAGGACCGCGACGGCCGGGGTCTCGGCTCCGACCTGCGGGGCCTCGACCGAGGCCATGCTCACTCCGGCCCCTCGAAGCAGCGCCGAGACGCCCTCCCCGAGAGCACCGCCGGCGACGGCCACCACGTGATCCTCGAACCCGTCGCCACCGGCGGCATACAGCGGGTGGGCCTCCCGCTCACCCTCCTGGTGGACCAGGCCGCGGGAGTGGAGCCCTCGGACGACCCGCTCAGGGAGCGCGTCAAGAGGGAGATTCCCGTCGCTGCCCTCCCGGGGGCCTACCAGAGGGGGCGGCAGCCGCAGCATGCCGGTGCTCGCGCAGACGTAGAGATGGTCGCCGCGCGCGACGAGCCGGACATCGCGCCGGGTCGTGAGCGGAACGGACGGAGGTGCGAGCGAGGAGGCAGCGTGTGTGTCCAAAGCGGTCCGCCTTCTTGATGGAGCCTCAGGGGTTAGAGGGGGGCATCCTCCCGCTCAATGGGGCGGCGGGAGGATGCTTCTGGCGCTACTTACTCGTCCTCGACTTCGGTGTCGGCCGCGGCGACGGCAGACAAACAGCTGTGCCCGGCAAAGGTCTCCTCCGCCTTGGGCAGCGCCATCTCCTCGAACAGTTCGTCGTTCTCAGACATGTTTCTTCTCCTTCCTTGGACGACCCTTCAACTGGATGCGTCTGCCTGGGCCTGCCGTGCAGTACCAGCACACACGCAACTCCATTACGCTTGAGGCCAGTTGATATGTCGAGAAATCAGCTTACTCACCACCCAGAAGGCTGAAATGTATGAATATTCATCGCCCAGTGAGGTGAGGTCACCGCCATGGGCATGCAACGCGGCCATGGATCACCCCCCTTGAGGCGTCGCCGGTAGATCAGCCTGCCGGGGAAGACCTGTTGACGAAGGGGAGGAAGTCGGCGCCTGGGGGCACACCGACCCCCGCAGTACGCCGAGGTCCTGAATAGAGGCGCAGCACACTTCGGGTCGCTCCGGGGCCACTTGGGCGATATCCACCTGTTCAGGTGAACCCTCTTGGCTTTTTCATGTGGGCGGCGATCGTCGGCCGGATAGTGAGGACGCCGCGCGATGTCCGGGTTCGGATTCCGGTCGGGAATGCGGTGGCCGATCATTCCCGAATTCTTTTTGCGCCACCCGGCAGAGCATGACCAAAAGAAAGGTGGCGCGGGCCTGTACGTGCGGCGGCGACCAATCGGATCAAAATCGTTTCCTCTCCGCTCGACGCCATCGGCAACGGCGCCGACGTTGACGACCCGGGTCGTCGGCACGAATCCGCACCTGGCCGGAACCGGCTCGTACGTTCACCGCGGATCCGCCTCTCCTCATCCTCACTTTCCTCACTGTTCGTGGTCTCAACCCGCCTTAAGGGAGGACACATGGTCGGCACAGCGCATCCGGACACCGGTGTGGACGGCATGGAAGGGGGTGTCGGCCTGACCGCTCTCCTGGTCGCCGCGGCACGGGCGATCGAGACCCACCGCCGCGACAGCCTGGCACGGGACGTCTACGCGGAGCACTTCGTGCGCGCCGCACCGGCGTCCGCGGGCTGGCCGGTCCGCGTGCAACAGGCTCCGGACGGGGACGCGAACCCGCTGTGGGGGCGATTCGCGCGTTACTTCGGTCTGCGGACGAGGGTCCTCGACGACTTCCTCCTCCGGTCGGTGCACGCGGGCGCCCGCCAAGTGGTCCTGCTCGGGGCAGGGTTGGATGCGCGGGCATTCCGACTCGATTGGCCACCCGGCTGCGTGATCTTCGAGATCGACAGGAAAGGCGTGCTGGCGTTCAAGCACAAGGTGCTCGGCGGGCTGTCGGCCACCCCCAAGGCGGCGCGCGTACCGATCCCGATCGATCTGCGCGCCGACTGGGTCGGAGCGCTCATCGACGCCGGCTTCGACACGGCCGCACCGAGCGTCTGGCTGGCCGAGGGGCTGCTGTTCTACCTGCCCAGCGCTGCCGAGACGTATCTCATCGACACGGTGGACCGGTTGAGCACAGGGGGAAGCGCTCTGGCGTTCGAGGTCAAACTCGAAAAGGACCTGCTGGAATACCGCGACAGCCCGCTCTACACCTCGACGAAACACCAGATCGGCATCGACCTGCTCAACCTGTTCGACGGAGAGCCGCGGCCCGACTCCGCGGGAGATCTGACGGGCAAGGGCTGGTCCACATCGGTCCACACCCCCTTCGACTTCACCCGCCGGCATGGACGCGGCCCGCTGCCCGAGCAGAACGACGCGCTGGCGGGCAACCGGTGGGTGTTCGCGAACAAGCCCCGCCCGTAACACTGCTGCAGGCGGCCCGGTGCGTCCCCCCCGACGGGACGCACCGGACGAGCCTCGCGGGAGGACCGGCCACGGCCGTCCGGTGTCCGTGGCCGTCCGTCAGACGGCGGTCGATCGAGGTCGGTCGGAGTCGATCAGACAGGCAGCGGCGTTGAAAGCCTCGCTCATCGGCTCCTCCCCTCCGGAACCAGGACGGGTTTGACCACGCGGCCCGCGTCGCAGTCGCGTTCGGCTTCGTTGATGTCCGCGAGCGGGTACGTACGGATCAGCTGGTCGAAGGGAAACCGTCCGGCCTGCCACAGTCCGGTCAGCCGCGGAATCAGCAGTCCCGGCACCGCGTCCCCCTCGCAGATGTGGGAGATCCTCCGGCCCCGGTCCAGACCCCCCGGTTCGAGCGGCAGCGCGGTGTGGAGCCGTGCCACCAGGCCGAGGTGGCCGGTCGGGCGCAGGGCACGCAGTGCGTCGTTGATGAGCTGGGCGGAGCCCGTGGTGTCCAGCGCGTACCGCGCGCCGCCGTCGGTCAGTCGCCGGATACGGTCGGGCAGGCCGGCCGAGGCGGCGTGCAACGGGATCGCGTGGAACCGCTCGGCGAGGGCCAGCCGTTCGGGGTGCCGGTCGACGGCCACGGTCACCGCCCCGGCGGCGGTGGCAGCCATCACCGCGGCCAGGCCCACCGCTCCCGCGCCGAACACGGCGACGGTGTCGCCGGGGCCGACGCCGAAGGAGTTCAGAACCGCTCCGGCTCCGGTGAGGAACCCGCAGCCGAGCGGTCCGAGCAGTTCGATGGGCAGTGCGGGGTCGACCCGGACGGCGTTACGGGCCAGGACCATCGCGTACTCGGCGAACGAGGACTGGCCGAACCACCGGGGAGCCAGTACGCCGCCGGCCGCGTCGGTGAACCGCGCCGCGTTCTCCCCGCGTCCTCCGAAGAGGTTGAGCGAGGCGAAGGAGTCGCAGTAGGCGGGAGCCGCGCCCAGGCAGTTCCAGCAGTGTCCGCAGGAGTCGAAGCTCAGCACGACATGGTCACCGACGCTCAGAGCGGTGTCCGGGCCGCCCGTCTCCACCACGACCCCGGCCCCCTCGTGGCCGAGTACCGCCGGCAGCGGTGAGCGGCCCGCCGAACGCCGGACCACGAGATCGGTCCGGCACATCCCGCAGCCCGCGATCCTGACCAGGATCTCGCCGTCGGCCGGCCCCTCGGCCAGCATCACCTCCTCGACGGCGAATCGGCTCTCGTACGAGCGCAGTACCGCCGCGCCGAACCTCATGGTCGCGCCTCCTCCGGACGGTGCACGACGAACGGTCTGAGGTTCCCGTAGAGCCCCCACGGTCCGCCCGCGACACCGACACCGCTCTCCTTGATGCCCGCGAAGGGCTGGGCGAGGGACAGTTCGGCATGGTGGTTGATCCATGCCGTCCCGCACTCCAGCCGGTCGGCCACCGCCTCGGCCCGGTCGAGGTCGGTCCCCCATACCGAGCCGCCCAGCCCGAAACCGGTGTCGTTGGCCGCCTCGATCGCTTCGTCGAGGCTCCCGTACGGCAGCACCGGCAGGACCGGGCCGAATTGCTCCTCCGTCACCACCGGGCTGTCGGGTGGGACATCGGCCAGGATCGTCGGGGCGAAGAAGTAGCCCGGCCGGTCCAGCCGGTGGCCACCGGTCACGGCGCGGGCGCCGTCTGCCAGGGCCTGCGCCGTGTAGCGCTCGACGCGGGCCAGTTGGGGCGCGTTGTTGACAGGCCCCAGCTGCGAGTCCGGGTCGAGCCCGGCTCCGACGACGACGCTCTTCGCACGCTGCGCGAGGGCCTCGACCACCTGGCCGTGGAGCCGGGCCGGGGCGTAGACACGCTTGACCGCCATGCAGATCTGCCCGCAGTTGCGGAAGGCCGCCCAGAACAGCCGGTCCGCGATCCGCTCCACGTCCACGTCCTCCAGCAGGACGGCGGCGTCGTTGCCACCCAGCTCCAGAGTGACCCGGGCGAGCGAGGCCGCCGCGCCCTCCGCGACGGCCCGTCCGGTGGGAATCGAACCGGTGAAGGTCACATGGCGTATCCCCGGATGGGACGCGAGGCGGGCGCCGAGAGGTTCGCGGCCGGTGACGATCGTCAGTACGCCCTCGGGGAGGGCGGTGGAGAGGACAGACCCCAGCAACCGGGTGGCCAGGGGGGTGAACGGGGAAGGCTTGAGCACCATCGTGTTGCCCGCGGCGAGCGCCGGCGCGAACTTCGCCGACGCGAGCTGGAGGGGAAAGTTCCACGGGACGATCGCGGCGACGGGCCCGAGCGATCGCCAGCGGATCTCACTGCGTACCGGCCGTCCGTCCGCGATCGGCCGGGACCCGGGGTCCAGCTCTGCGAAGTAGCGCAGACGGGCCGCCGTGCGGGCGACCTCCGCGTACGACTCGGCCAGCGGTTTGCCCTGTTCACGGGTGAGCAGCGGAGCGAGTTCGGCCCCGGCCGCCTCCACGGCGTCGGCTGCCGCGAGCAGCGCGGTGGCGCGGGCGACGCGGTCGGCCCGCCAGCCGCGCCAGGCCTCGTGGGCCCGGTCGACGACGGCGTCCAGCTCGTCCGGCCGCTGGTCGGGAGCGTCGTCGAAGGCCTCGCCCGTTGCCGGATCGAGGACGGCGAAGCACCGGCCGCGGCCCCCGGGCGCGCGACGGGGCTGACGTGTCGGCATGAAGGCGGTCAACTCGCGGCGACGGCAGCCGCGTACTCCTGGGCATGCCGGTCCATCTCCGCCCGGAAGGCGGCCACCAGCCGCGGCCGGATCCTTCCCGCGGTGCGGTCGCCCCCCTCGCAGACCGCACCTCGCACCCCTACGATGTCCGTGCCGATGCGGGTCAGTTCGCCGAGGTCTCCCTCCTTGACGCTGCCCGCGAGGGCGGCGAGCAGATCCGCCTCGTGGGCCAGCCGGACGAACTCCTCGCAGACGTCCGGCGGAACGTGGTCGAACAGCCGTGTCCCGTCCTTGATCGCGGTGTCGAGCATGGCCGCGTCGGAACCGGAGCGGAGGGCGATATCCGGCAGTGCGAGCGGGTTGACGCAGCCGATCCGGTGGGCGTCGGCGTAGCCCGAGGCGACGACGAAAGCGTCCGGCCGATAGTCCTTCACCGCCCGGACGACCCCTCGCATGACATCGATGGCCTGTTCGGGCGTCGTGCATCCGTAGAGGCCGACCTTGATGTACGTGGCCCCGGAGACAGCCGCACCGAGCGCCGCCTGGGCCACCGTGCCGGGCTTGTACGGTACGTCTCCCACGGTGGCGGACACCGGCTTGTCCGCCGGAACGGCTTCGCGGATCTCCCTGATGACCCACGGGTAGTTCGCACCGAGCGAGCCTTCGTCGGGCTTCTTGACATCGACGATGTCGAGGTACTCCGCAGCCTTCGCGCAGTCGAGGGCCTCCTCGACGCTGTCCGGGGAGATGAGAAGCAACAACGTGGGCTCCTTCCACCGCATGTCCGCCCGCCAGGGGCGGGGGTGCGGAGGCGTCTGGATCACTTGCGGTCTGCTCATCATTGCCTCGGCCCGTGACCATCGGTAGGGCGCGCGGAGTCCGAACGGGGCGTTACCACGGCGCGTCCACTCCGCCGTGCGCCGTCCACGCCGGTTCGACCGCGCCGGTTCGACCGCGCCGGCTCAAGGCCGCGCCGGGTCACGCTCGACGAGGCCGGGGCCGCACTCGTCACCCCTCGACGAGCCCGACGAGCCGCCCCCGTCGTCCCGTCGACCGGCGGACGGCCCACGGTCTCGTGGCGCGCTGGCGAAGCGCGCCCGGACGACGTCATCGGAGGTTGGGGACGACAACGTCGAAAGCGGCTGTGAAGGTGTCGAGCAGACCGAGCAGCGTGTCGAGGACCGTCCGGTCGCCATCCGCTCGGGCGTCGCCCTTCTCGACCAGTGCGTCGAGGGTCGCCGTGCCATGGGCGAGGGCGGCCAAGGCGGTACGCGTGACACGCAGGGTGGTCTCCGGCGCCTCTGTGAACGGCGGCGTGTACCGCAGGACGCCGTTCTCGATGACCAGCAGGAAGCGCTCCACGGTCGCGTCGGACCGGTCGTCGGTGACCTCAAGACCGACACGGAGCCGGAGCGGCGACGCGTGGGGGCCGTTGAGGCGGATGGCCATGTAGTCGAGCAGCATGTCGGTGGTCGTCCCGGCGAGGAGGTCGGGGCCGGCGTTGCTGAACGACCGCTCGCCGGTGAACCCGTGGCGCAGCTCAAGGGCTCCGGTGAGAAGGAAGTTGCGCCAGGCCGAGCTCTCGGCCTGGTAACCGAGCTGTTCGAAGACATCGGCCTCCAGACGTGCGGGCCGGTGTCACGGGGCGGCGGCGAGCGCGTGTTTGAGCAGCTCGGCCGCCCACCTGTCCTCCCCTGACCCATGGGCGGTGCGTGCGTGTGCGACGACCGCGTCGACGCCGCCCATCAGCTCGACATAGCGCCGGCCGGCCTGCGCGGGCGGCAGGGGGTCGAGGTTCGCCGGGTTGCCGTCGAACCACCCCAGGTAGCGCTGGTAGACGGCCCTCGCGTTGTGGCGCGTCGAGCCGTAACAGCCGCGGTTGGCCCAGAGGGACGCCAGCGGCTCGGGCAGTTCGACCAGCTCGGCGACCTCGTCGGGCGCGTAACCGTGGTTGGCCAGGCGCAGGGTCTCGTCGTGGAGATAGCGGTAGAGGTCGCGGTGCATCCCGAGCAGCTCGGCGATCCGGTCTCCGCCCCAGAGCGGCCATTGATGGCCGATGAACATGACGTCCGACTCCCCGAACAGCCGCAGCGCTTCGTCGATCGCGGCACTCCACGCGATGGCGTTTCGGACGGGTGCGCCCCGCAGCGTGTACAGGTTGTGCATCTGGTGGGAGACCGTCTCGGCCATGCACAGCGCCCGCCGCTGTGGGAGATGGAAGTTCATCTCGGCGGGCGCCTCGGTGTCGGGCACGAATTGGAAGACGAACCGGACGCCGTCGAGTACGAGTTCCTCGCCGGTCCGGCGTACGTCGTGGGTCGGCCGGATCAGTGTGCTCGTGCCGGTCGCCACACCGGCGCAGATGCCGTTCATCACGTGCCCGCGGGCGTTGCGCGGCAGTCGGCCGCCGAACATGAAACCGGCCCTGCGGCTCATTGCGACGCCGGCGGAGACGTTCTCGCTCACGGCGTGCTCGTAGAAGCCGGCGGGGGCGACCACGGGGACACGTCCGTCCCGCACGTCCGCCTCGTCGACCGCTCCCTTGACCCCGCCGAAGTGTTCGATGTGGCAGTGCGTGTACACGACCGCGGTGACCGGGCGGTCGCCGAGCTGTTCGCGGACCAGTCGCAGCGCGGCGGCGGAGGTCTCGACACAGGTGAGCGGGTCGACGACCACGTAGCCCCGCTCGCCGAGGATCACGGTCATGTTCGCGGCGTCGTACCCGCGGACCTGATAGACGCCCTCCGTGACCTGGAACAGGCCGTGGTGACGGTTGAGCCGGGCCAGTCGCCACAGACTGGGATGGACGGTCGGTGGTGCCTCCCCGTCGACGAACGAGTACGCATGGAGATCCCAGACCACATTGCCCGCGCCGTCCCGGATGACCGGGGGTTCGATGGCCGCGATCCAGCCCCGCGCCGCGTCGTCGGACGCGCGCCGGTCGTCCCACGGCAGCGCGGCTGTGGGCGATGCGGGCAACGTCGAGCGGCTGGGCTCGTGCCGCGGGGGGAGCGGCTGCTGAAGGACGCCGCCGGCCAGGCGGGACTTCCGCGACACGCCCCGGAGATCGACGAAGCCACGCCGGGGCGAAACGCTGTGCCGACGCGCCCGCAGCGCGTTCAGCGCCACCGCCTGCGCGTCGCTCCTACGACTGGTACCGGTAGAGGTCGCGCAGCAGGGCGATCTCGGCTCCGTGGTGCAGGAGCTCCTGGTTCACCCACCAGATGACGTCGATGAACGGCTCCTCCGCGTCGCCGCCGTGCGGGTATGTGCAGTGGCCGATCTTGTCGAGCACGGCGTCGTCGGCGGCGAGCAGGGCCTCGCGCCAGGCCGCGACTGCGGCCGAGAAGCTCGCGATCGCCCCGGCGGCGTCAGGGCTGACCCGGAAGTCGTCCTTGGTGAGGGTGTGGGTGCCGTGGGCGTGGTCGGCGCGGACCGCCAGCATCTCGCCGAGGTGGGTCAGCCGCCAGGCGATGGTGGTGAAGGGCGGCGGCACGGGATGCGGCGAGGCCGCCGAGTCCCGGCCCCAGTCGCCCGCCCCCACCAGCAGGGTGGCGCGTGCTCCCGGCCCGTCCACGCGGCGGCGGACGGACCAGCAGTCGGGCACCGGCTCCCAGAGGTACTCCGCGTCGGTCATCGGGGTCGCTACGACCTCGACTCCGTTGCCACTGTCCACCACCGGCCCGTTGATCCGGCCGAGCAGGCGCTCGCAGCCGAAGTCGAACTGGTCCAGCAGTGTCACCAGGCGCGCTGGCGTCGCGACCCGACGGGTCATTACTCCTCCTTCACCCCCGCGAGTGAGCGGATTGCGGATAACGGCGAGGGAAGCAGCCACAGTACGGACAGGGCGCCATCGACCGCACGCTCAACGTCGGCAAGCAGATCGACATCACCGCCGCCACCGAGGAGGTCCTCGGGCACCGGAGCGGCAGGACCACCGCCGTACGGCTGTCGGTCGCGCATCGCGTCACCGTCGGGGCACTCGGCGGCCAGTTCCTGGAGACGACCGACCAGAACCGCGTCGACCTCGGTGACATGGCCTCGGGCGGCAACGGCATGGGGCTGGTGGGCCCGGTCACCTTCGCCGCCGACGTCACCGGCCTCCCGAGCGGTGCGAGCCCCCGGTACACACTCACCGTGGGCACGAAGACATGGCGCTCCAGCACCCCGGCGATCCGTGTGCCCCCCGGCGAACTGCTGGACGCCGCGGGACTTCCGGTGCTCTCCGCCGCCGACCGTGAGATCGCCGTCACCTTCCGGGTGCTGTCGAGATCCGGCACTACTCCACCGAGACCGGTGTCTACGGCGCGGTCATGGCCTCGGACACCGGCGCCACGTCGGACTACGAGGTCATCGGCGTGGCTCCCGCCGCGGACCGCGCCCTGCTGGTGCACCAGACGGCGCCGGGCGCCGACGTACAGGTGGAGACATGGAACACCGCCACCGACACCCTCGTCGGCCGGACCGCACTGGCCGCGAAGGACTACCAGTTCGTCGTCGGGAGGGTCGACGCCACCCGCGCCCGCGGCGCTCTGCTGCTCCGCGCGCTCGCGGACAAGACCGACCTGGTGCTTCCCGTCGACCTCGGCGACGGCACCACCGGAGCACCCATTCCCTCCGATGCCGGACGTCATGAAGGGAAGTTACAGCCTCCTGGACATCGACTCCTCGACCGGCGACGTCTACCTGGCGAAGGGCGCGTCCATCGGTATCTGCCTGGGCGCTGTCAAGGTGCCCCGGGTGAATCCGGACACCCGGAACGTGACGTACGCGGGAACCATGTCCGGCTGCAGCAACTGCTTCTCGTCCGACGGCACCGGCACCCTCTACAACCTGTCGGCCACGGCGGTCAGCACCAAGATCCGGCCCACCAGCGTCCTCGGGTCGCTCGACGTGGCGACCGGTGAGCCGCGCGACTCGGTCGCCGTGCGGCGGGGCCCGTCCGCGGGGATGGTGGTGGACGGAAAGAACCGGTTCGCGGTAGCGGCGTTCACGGCACCGGAGGGCACGAGCTACATCGGCTCGGGAACAGCCTTCGTCCCGGACAACAACGCCACCGGTCAGATGGTGATCATCGACCTCACCACCGGCGACGTGGTACGGACGATGAGCGGCTTCCGGGTCGGTGGGCACGGGGGCAGCCTGGTCCACGGGGGGCTGATGAACTCCGTCCAACTGGACCCGTCGACCCGCACCGGCTGGACGTACGGCCCGTACCACGAGCAGATCCATCAGTTCTCCTACTGATCTCCCACTGAACAGCTCACGGACCGCCAACCATCAGCCCGAAGAGGGCGCGGGGGCGAGAAGCGGTCACCGCTTCTCGCCCCCGCGCCGGCCGCCGGCCGGGAGATGGTCTCGGCGCCGGCCCGGTAGGGCAGGCATCTCGGCAGCCCATCGTGATCAGCACGTCGGACGTCCGCACCGCATCCGTGGTCAGCGCCTTCGGCGGGCCTGTGCCGTCCGTACCTTCGGCGGGCCTGTGCCGTCCGTCAGGGCTGCCGGGGCGACGATCCACTCGTGGTTTCCGTGTCCCGCTCCTGTCCGGTCGTGGCGGACCAACTGGCGAGCAGCTTCAGACCGTCCTCGGCGGCGGTTCCAGGGCGCGCGCTGTAGACGACCAGGCTCAGGCCGCTTTCGTCCGGCAGGCTCATGGTCTCCTGATCGAGTTCCAGGTCACCGACGAGCGGATGGTTGAGGCGTTTCGTGCTCTCGCGGAAGACATGCACGTCATGGGATCCCCACAGCACGCGGAAGGCGTCACTGCGGGTGGAGAGTTCACCGATCAGGTTCGTCAGTTCCCGGTCGTAGGGGTTTTTCCCCGCCTCGATGCGCAACGCGCCCACGGCGAAGCGGGCCATGCGCTCCCAGTCGGCGTAGAACCGCCTGGCCGCGGGGTTGAAGAACGCGAATCGGGCTACGTTCCCTCCGCAGGTCGGGTCGGTGTACATGTCCGAGTACAGCGCCCGGCCCAGCGGATTGGCGGCCAGCGTGTCGAGGCGGTTGTTCATCACGTACGCCGGCAGCTCCGGCATCCCCTCGATGATCCGCGCCACGCTCGGCCGCACCTTCGGCAGAACCTTCCGCTGCCGTGCCCGCGCCTCGGGCGCCGGTCCCGCGGCGCGGGCGAGGTCGTACAGGTACATGCGCTCGGTGTCGTCCAGCCGCAGGGCCTGGGCGAGGGCGCCCAGCACGCTGTCGGAGACACCTCTGAGGTTGCCGCGCTCCAGGCGCGTGTAGTACTCGACGCTCACCCCGGCGAGCGTGGCGACCTCGCCCCTGCGCAGTCCGGGCACCCGCCGCTGACCGTACGCCGGCAGACCCGCCCGCTCGGGGGTGATCTTGTCGCGTCGGGAGCGAAGGAAAGCGCTGACTGCCTCCCGGTTGTCCATGAGGACAGGGTAGACAGGCCGCGCGACGGGTGGGTGACCCTGCCAGTACCCCTCACAGCGAGGACTCCCTCGTCACGGCCGTCTCCCGTTGCATGGTGCGTGCCCCGATCACCCGGGGCCCGACCGGTGCGAGGTCGTACGCGCCCCGGCCGGCCGATCTTTCCCGTACCGAGTTCCACATGAGGGCTCGAGTACCTGAACAGGACTGAAAGGGCACACAAGATGAGCAACCGGATCGAGACGGTGACGGAGAGCCCCTCGGATGTCGTGCGAGGGCTGTATGACGCGCTGAGCAAGGGCGACGTGCCGGGTGTCCTGGCCAGGCTCGACCCCGAGGTGATCGTCGACGAGCCGAACCAGCTCCCCTACGGCGGCGTGCACCGGGGCCGCGAGGTGTTCGTGCGATCGATCCTGGGCGCGATGATGGGCTACGCCGACGTCGCCATCACCGATGCCGAGGTGTTCGAGGGCCCGGCCGGCGTCATCGGAACGCTCACCGGAACGCTCACGGCCCACACCACCGGTGAGGAGTTCCCGCTGACCATGGTCGAGATCCACCGGGTCGAGGACGGCACGGTGCGCGAGATCGACGTCTACACCAAGAACCCCCACGAACTCGCCGCGTTCTACGCGCGCGCCGAGGCGGGAACCCGCTGACGACGACCCGCTTGTGCGTGAGAACGAGTGGTGCGCACCGATCGAGGGCCCGGAGGATCTTCCCGGTCTCCGCGTTATCTTGCTCGGGCAAAGGGCCGTTTCTGGGAACAGCTCGGCGTCACCGCTATCACCTCTGCTACGTGTCACTTCGTCGTGGCTTCGAGGGGAGGGCCGTCTCGTTCAGCCCAACAGAGCGTCACAGGAATGGAGTTGGCCATGGGCGCACAGGACGCGCAGGACACGGCGAAGAGGCTGCGGGCGATCAGCGACGAGGTGTCGGACCGATTCTACGAGCGGGCCGACGTGGTGCGGACGCTGATGGTGACGCTGCTGGCCGGGCAGCACTCGTTGGTGCTCGGCCCACCCGGAACGGCGAAGTCCGAAATGGCCCGGGAGCTCACGGGCAGGGTCGAAGGGGCGGCCTACTGGGAGATCCTCCTGTCGAAGTTCACCGCGCCGACGAGGATGTTCGGCCCCATCGACGTCGCCGCGCTGGCCCGGGGTGAGTACCGTCAGGTCTACGACGGCCGCGCCACGACCGCGCATGTCGCGTTCATCGACGAGATATTCAAGTGCTCCACGGCGGCGCTGAACGAGACGCTGGGCTACCTCAACGAGCGGATCTACCACCCCGAGAGCGGCGGCGAGCCGATCCGCTGCCGCCTGATCGGGGCCATCACGGCGAGCAACGAACTGCCCAGCGGAGAGGATTCGGCCGCGATCTACGACCGGCTGCTGGTGCGGATCGAGGTCGGGTACCTGGCGGACCCCTCGAACTTCGCCGCGCTGGTCCGCTCCGCCGTCAACCGCCCGGTGGCACCGACCCGGACCACCATCGAACTGGCCGCGTTGCAACACGCCGTGACCGAAGCCGTCCCGGCCGTGGACGTCCCCGACGTGATCGTGGACGCGGTGTGCACGCTGCGGGCCGCCCTGCGCCGCAAGGAACTCGTCGCCTCTGACCGCCGCTGGCGGCAGGCGGTGGGTCTGCTCCAGGCATCCGCGTATCTCGACGGCCGCCCGGAGGTCGCCGAGACCGACCTCTCGGTCCTGACTCACGTGCTGTGGGACTCCCCCGCCGAGCGCCCGACCGTCGAGCGCGAGGTACTGCAACTGGTCAACCCCGACGCGAAGGAGGCGCTCGACCTGGCCGACGCCATCGAGGAACTGGGGGCCCAGCTCGACGCCATGGCCGGGCAGTCCCGCGAGGCGCTGAGCGAGTGGGTCATCAAGAAGGCCCACAACAAGCTCGCGATGGCGGGGAAGCGGCTGGAGAGGCTGCGCGAGGAGGCGGCGGCCGCCGGCCGCTCCACCGCCGCCATCGACCGAGTCACCGGCCGCCAGCGCGCCGTCCGCGCCCGCGTTCTCGCCGAGGCCCTCGGTGCGGACGCGAGCATGGTGCAGGCCCAGCTCTGAACACCGGGGGGATCAGGCCTATGGCCAACACACCGAGCAAGCTCAACGAGCTGGCGAGCCGGGCCGGGAAGTGGCTGGGCCTGTCCGCCGTCGCTCCCGAGCGGCACACCGCGGTCGTGGTCGCGGACCGGTTCGAACAGATCGCATGGCGCGACACCTACGAGCAGTCGGCCGGGCTGCGCGAGCTGGCCGCGGAGTTGAACGAGCGCTACGACTACACCACCGACCTCCTGACCGACGCATTCCTGGCCGCCTACAAGGTCAGCCCGCGGTTGCGCGAGCGCGCGGAGATGGACCCCTCCCGGCTGGTCAACCACCGGGTCGTCACCTCGCTGGTGGAGTCGGTGGAGTTCGCCGAGCTGCACCGGGAGACGGCCGGCGACCCCTACGCCGCCGCCATGGCCGTGCTCGCCCAGGCCGCCGCGCTGCGCCCGATGCTGGAGCGCTCCCGGGGTGTCCGGGAACAGGCCGAGCATGCGAAGAAGGCCCGGCAGGACGCCGAAGGCGCGGCGCACGCCGTGGGCGCGGCGCTCCAGCAGGCCGCCGACGAGGCCGACGAGTACGGCACCGTGCCCGCACCGGCCGCCGAGGCCGTACAACTGGCGACGGAAGCGGTCGAGGCCGCCGAGGCCGCAGCGCGGCAGGCCGCCCGGGACGCCGCGCAGGCCCTCGCGGCGGCGGCCCCCGGCATCCGTGCCGCCGCGCGGAACGCGGCGGCGAAGGCCGCCGAGGGCGCGCGAAAGGAGGCCGCGCTGATGCGGGCATGGGGTGTCGCTCCCGGCGAGTTGGAGCGGAAGCCGTTCGACCAGCGCGCCCGGCTCGCCGAGCGGCTGCGCACCGGCCGTCTCGCACAGTGGGCCGAGCTGATCGGCCGTTTCCGGCAGATGGCCAGCGGTGAGCGCGCCCGCAAGGTGGAGAACGCCGCCGGTGAGCTGGTCGGCGTCACGCTCGGCGATGACCTCACCCGCGTCATCCCCTCCGAGTTGGCCAACCTCGGCCTGCCCGAGCTGCGTGCGGTGTTCGCCGCGCGCTACGCCGCCGGGGAGCTGATGCTCTACGACAGCCAGGGAGAGCAGACCACCGGCCAGGGCGCGATCATCGCGTGCGTGGACACCTCGCACTCCATGTACGAGGCGGGGCCCGGCGGAGTCACCCGGGAGGCGTGGGCCAAGGCGTGCGCCCTGGCGCTGCTGGATCAGGCCCGCCACGCCAAGCGCGACTTCGTCGGCATCCTGTTCTCCGCCGCCGACAAGATCCAGGTCTTCCGCTTCCCGGCCGGCCCGCCCGCCGGCATCGCCCAGGTGCTCGGCTTCGCGGAGACCTTCCTCGGCGGCGGCACCAGCTATCAGACGCCCCTGACAGCAGCCGGCGACGTGCTGGAGGAGGAGTTCAACGACGCCGCCAGCACGCGTGGCGACATCGTGATGATCACCGACGACGAATGCGGCGTCACCGAGGAATGGATGCGCGGCTGGAACGACGCCAAGCACCGGCTGGGTTTCCGCGTCTTCGGCGTGGCCGTCGGCACCCCGCGCGCCGCCGAAGCCGGCTCGGTCCTGGACGCCCTGTGCGACAACCTCCGCTCCATCGAGGACCTCACCGACGTCCACGCCGCCGCCGACCTCTTCCGCGTGATCTAGGGGCTGTCCCGTAATCCCCGGCGGGTGCACGACGTCAGACGCGGCGTCAGACGCGGCGTCCGGCACGCGCGCTCGCGGCGTCCGCCGTGAACATGCCGCCGACGCCGGCACGCTCACCCATCCCACGCATGCCATTGGCATGTATGCGCCATTGACATGGTCTCGCCATGACGGACAGGCTGTCGCCCGCATGTTGATCGATCATCCGCTGATATCTCAAGCCAACAGAGCCTACAGACAGGGGCGACAGTGCTGAGAAGAACACGCATCAGACCTGGCGCGGTTGCCGTAGCCGCGGCCGTGACGCTTGTGGCGGGGATGACCGGGGGCCTCACCAACGCCCCGTCGGCCGCTGCGGACACCGGGAGAACGACAGCGTCGGGGGCGGCGGCGACCGCGGTCCAGAAAGTCGCCCTGATCACCGGTGATCAGGTACTGCTGGACGAGGACGGCAGCGTTGTCGGGGTGGCACCCGCCAAGGGCCGGGCCTCCATACCCGTCCAGATCAATGAGACCGGCGGGCACACCTATGTGATCCCCTCGGACGTCGAACCGCTGATCTCGGCGGGACGCCTCGACCTGTCGCTGTTCGACGCGGCCGAGTTGAACCGTCCCGAGTACGACGACCTGGCGGACGGCGGGACACCGGTGATCGTCGAGTACGCCGCGAAGAACCCGGCCGCACGGACGCAACTGCACGCGAAGACCAGCACATCCGTCCAGGATCTCGACGCGGTGGACGGCGAGGCGCTCGTCCTGCGGCCGAAGGAGGCGGCCGGGGCATGGTCCTCGCTCACCGACACCTCGGCCGGAGTGAGTGAACTGGCGCACGGCGTGGCCTCCATCCGGCTCGACGGCGTGGCGACGGCCTCGCTGGACGTGAGCGTGCCGCAGATCGGCGCACCGGACATGTGGAAGGCGGGCTACGACGGGACGGGTGTGAAGATCGCCGTCCTCGACACCGGCATCGACACCGGCCACCCCGATATGAGCGGCAAGGTCGTCGCCCAGCGCAACTTCACGGCCGAGGCGGACGTCCAGGACCACCACGGGCACGGCACGCACGTGGCCTCTACCGTGGCGGGGACCGGCGCGGCGTCCGGAGGCGCCTACAAAGGCGCGGCGCCGGGTGCCGACCTGGTCATCGGCAAGGTGCTCAACTCCGCCGGTTCCGGCCTCAACTCCGAGATCATCGCGGGCATGGAGTGGGCGGTCGAACAGGGCGCCGACATCGTGAGCATGTCCCTCGGCGCCACGGACACGCTGGGCGTCGACCCGCTCGAAGAAGCCGTCAACGCGCTGTCGGACCGGGCGCTGTTCGTCGTCGCCGCGGGCAACTCCGGCCCTGGGGACACCACCATCGGCTCGCCCGGCGTCGCCGAGTCCGCGCTGACCGTGGGCGCCGTCGACAAGAAGGACGCGATCGCGTCCTTCTCCTCCCGGGGCCCGCGTCTGGAAGACGGCGGCGTCAAGCCCGATGTGACCGCGCCCGGCGTGGACATCACGGCGGCATCGGCCACGGGCACCCAGCCGAGCCTCCCGCATCCCGCCCCCGGATACGTGACGATGAGCGGCACCTCCATGGCCACTCCGCACGTGTCGGGCGCGGCGGCCCTGCTCGCCCAGCAGCATCCGGACTGGACCGGCCCTCAGATCAAGTCCGCGCTCATCGGTTCCGCCGAACCCGGCGCGTACAGCGCGTACGAGCAGGGCAGCGGCCGGGTCGACCTGACCCGGGCGACGAAGCAGACCGTCGTCGCCGAGCCCGTCTCGCTGAACTTCGGCCGCGTCCTCTGGCCGCACACCGACGACGAGCCGATGACCAGGACGATCACCTACCGGAACGACGGCGACCAGTCGGTGACGCTCGACCTGTCCGCCGTGGGCACCGGCCCGGCGGGAGCCGCCGCCCCCGAGGGGCTCTTCACCCTCAGCGCCCAGCAGGTCACCGTCCCGGCCGGCGGAACCGCCGCCGTCGACGTCACCGCGGACACCCGCATCGGCGGTGACGTCTCGGGCGCCCTCAGCCTCACGGTCACCGCGACCGGCGGCGGCCAGAGCGTCCGCAGCGTCGGGGGGCTCGACCGCGCGGCGGAGTCCTACGACCTCACCTTCAAAGCCATCGGCCGAGACGGCTCGACCCCCGACTACTTCGACTGGGCCGCCACGCTGACCGGCATCGGCAACGACAACTACCAGCTGATCAGAGGGGACGACGGCACGAGCACGGTGCGCGTGCCCGCCGGCGACTACGCGGTCATGGGCAAGATCTTCACGAGGGGCGACGACAGCGGATTCGGCCTGGACTATCTCATCGCGCCGAAGCTGACGGTCGACCACGACACGACCATCGAGATCGACGCCCGGCAGGCGAAGCCGATCGACGTGTCGTTGCCGGACCCGAACGCCAAGGGGTACTCCTCCTTCATGATCAACACGGTGAAGGCGCACGGAACGGAGACAACCAGCGCATTCGGGCTGGGCACGGACCTGGCCAACACCCGCACCGCCCAGATCGGTGACCCGGTGCCACCCGGCGAACAGACCTCGTACTTCCTGTCGCACTGGTACAACGGCGACACCGAATACCACCTCGCGGACACCCTCAAGGACGCCTTCTACACCGGCCACACGCAGCACGTGACCTCGGCGGACCTGGCCAAGCTGACCGTACGGCAGGGCGCGTCGGTCACCGGGGCTCCGGGACTGAACTGGACCGCCGCAACGGACATCCCGGTGGGGGCGGTCGGTTTCTACTCCGACCTGCCGAACACGAGGACGGTATACCTCCAGGGAGGCCACCGCTGGGGCGAGTACACCCAGCAACTCGCGGCCGACTCCGGCGCGGTCCAGGCCGAGTACGGGATCCCGGACAGAACGTACCGCGGAGGCGACCACTACACCGAGACCGTCAACACCGGGGTGTTCGGTCCGGCGCTCGCCAAGGGCCAGGGGCTGGTCCGGGACGGCGACACACTGACCGGCACGATCAGGCCCTTCGCCGACGGCGCGGGCCACAGCGGCGGCAGCGTGTACGACGCGGAATCGGCGTCCACCACGCTCTACCGCAACGGCCGGGAGTACGCGACCGTCAACGACGTCCTGGACGCCGCCGACTTCCAACTGCCCGCCGGCAAGGCGCGGTACCGCCTGGTGACCACGGTGGGCAGGGCCGCGTCCGGCGTCTCGTCGGTCAGCTCGACCGTCACATGGCAGGCCGAGTTCACCTCGTCCCACACAACGAAGGCAGTCGCCGTCCCGACGAGCGTGGTCCGCTACGCCCCGGAACTCGGCCTCGACTCCACGGCCGCCGCCGGCGTCCGGCAGTCCGTGCCGGTCACCGTCCAGGGATCGGCCGCCGGCCGCGACCTCGCGTCGCCCAAAATGTCCGTCTCCTACGACGGCGGCAAGAAATGGCGCCGACTCGCCGTGCACAAGGGCACGGTGACGGTGGACAACCCGGCCGCGGGCGGCTCGGTCTCCCTCCGGGCCGACATCACGGACCAGAACGGCAACGCCTTCTCCCAGACGATCATCGACGCCTACCGTACGAAGTGATCCGCCACGCCCGCACGGCAGGTCCCACGCCGCCGTGCGGGCGTTGGTCACGTGCGGGCCATCGCCGCGCGCCGTACGCCACCGGAGAGCGAGCCAGGCGACGCACCATGTCGAGGGAGTCGTCGGCGGATGGTACGACTCGCAGCCGACGCCCGCCGGCGTCCGTGCGGCGGTCTCCATAGCCCGAGCGCCGCGGGCGGCAGTGAGGCAGTCAGGCAGTGACACGCTCCGCGGAACCAGCGCCAGAACCCGAATCGTGAAGGCGGTTGTGCACGGGTCGGTTCCGGCTCACGTTCCGCGGAGCCGTCGCTGAGGGTAACGTGCTCGGATGATCGCGGTACCGGATACCTTCACACAGAGCACCGTCGAGCGCGAAGGAAAGCCTGGAGCAGCGTGGATCGCCGAACTGCCCAGGATCGTCGATGAGCTGCTGGGACGCTGGGAGTGCGTGCCGGACGGCAGCGTTACGCATGGGGGTGTCGGGGTCATCGTCCCCGTACGACGGCGGACCGAAGGGACCGCTGTCCTGAAGGTGTCGTTTCCGCATCCCGGCAACGTCCATGAGCCGGACGCCTTCGCCGCGTGGGGCGGGCAGGGAGCCGTCCTGCTGCACGAGCGCGACGACGAGAATTTCGCGATGCTGCTCGAACGGGTCCACATGTCGGCCCTCGCGGAAGTCGAAGACAGCGACGAGGTGGTGACGGTCGCGGCGCGGATCAGCCGCCGACTGGCCGTCCCCGCGCCGCCTGGGCTGCCCCGACTGCGGGACCAGGCCGACGCCTGGGAGGAACAGTTGCGCAAGGACGCCGAGGAGCTGGCACACACAGTGCCGCACTACGTCGTGGACGCCGCCGCGGCGACCGTCCGCGAGCTGGGCAACATCCAGCCGGACGTCCTCATCCATGGCGATCTGCACGCCAGGAACATCTTGCGCGCCGACCGTGAGCCATGGCTGGCCGTCGACCCCAAGGGGTACGCGGGAGACCCCGCTTACGATGGCGGCACGCTGCTCAAGTCACGCGCGTTGACACTCCTCGCAGCGGACGACCTGGGCAAGGCCGCCCACCGCACCCTGGACATCTTCGCCGAGGTCGCGGAACTCGATCGCGCACGCGTCCGGCGTTGGGCGCAGTTCCATGCCGTCCAGGCCGCGTTCTGGGGGCGTCGGCACGGCTTCCGCATCGCCCGCAGCGGACCGCGACTGGACTGGCTGACCGAGTTCGCGGACCGTCTTGCGGAACTGCTCACGAAACGAGCGTAGAACCCCCGTACTTCGCTGACGGACTCGTTGAGGTCCTGTCCGGCCGCGGGGGCGCGGCCCGGACAACGGGTCCGGGCCCCGCCCTCGACGGAAATGTCGGTCAGTCGCCGGTGTTGGTGGCCCAGACGGGCTGGTTGGCGTTGTTGTAGACGACGACGTTGCCGTCGTCCTGGACGGCGAGGTAGCGGCCCTTGTGCCAGGTTCCGGCGGCCCAGAGGGCCTTGCCGGCCTTGTTGTAGATCACGAGGTTGCCGTCTTCCTGCATGACGAGGCGGTCGGCGTTGGGGTAGACGTTCGGGGCCTGCCAGGCGGCACGGTTGTCCTTGTAGAGGACGACGTTGCCGTCGCTCTGGACGCGCAGGATGGCGCGGCCGTTGCCGGAGGTCCATGCCTGGTTCTTGCCGAGGGTGGCGGGCGCGTAGAAGCGGGAATCTGTCCGCAGGGTTTCTTGGGGCTGCGCGCTCTGGACGGTGCGGGTGCTGTCCGCGGCGTCGGCGGCAGGAACGGCGGCCAGGATGGGCAGGGCTGCGAGGGCGAGCGCGGGAAGGCCGCGCCACACGAGGTTCTTGATCACACCCCCGATTCAGGCAGCCCGCGTACGCTTGCGACAGCCCCGCGGCCACGAACTCACTCGTGTGGTCCAGCGATTTCATCGCCGAAACGACACTGCACACGCCGAACTGACGCCCTCGATCGGCGTTCTCGTGGGCAGACGGCATCTACACCGGCATCGAGGGGGCCACGGTCGCCCGCCCTGTCAGGTCCGCGTACGAACAAGGTCCGCGTACGAAACCGTTCCCCGCGGAACGCGAGCCACCTGGTGAGGCCTGCCGTAGCGACCAGGTTCGCGACGGCCGTGGGCACCGCCCACACCACGCTCCGCGGGTGCTCACGGCCGTTCGGGCTTCGAAGCGAGAAAGGTGGCGACCGTCCTCTTCGCCCCCTCGCCAGGTTCCTCCACGAGCCGCGCGGTGACCGCGAGTCCGGCCCGGTCCAACAGCCCGGCGATCCGATCCGGCGGCAGCAGGTGGGACTCGTAGGACACCGGATGGCCGCCGTACGCCCGCGTCGGACGCACATGCTCGTCGTCCCCCACGTAGCCGGCCAGCATCAGATGGCCGCCGGGCGCCAGCGTGCGATGGATTTCGGCGAACACGACGGGCAGCGAATCCGGCGGTGTGTGGTGGGCGGAGTAGTAGGCGAGGACGCCGCCGAGCTCACCGTCCCCGATCGCCAGCGCGGTCATGGACCCCACCGAGAAGTTCACACTCGGATACGCCCGCCGGGCCAGCTCGATCATCTTCGGGGACAGGTCAATGCCGAACGCGGACACCCCCAGCTCCGCCAGATGCGCCGTGACCTTGCCGGGCCCGCATCCCAGATCCGCGACCGGCCCACGGCCGGCCGCCCGCACGACTTCGGCGAACGCGGCCAGCATCGCCCGGGACAACGGATCCAGCTCCGCCGGGGTTTTGACGAGTTCCGCATAGTCGGCGGCGACGGTGTCGTACGACTCACGGACCGCGGCGAGATAGGAGGGTTCAGTCACGCGGACGACTCTAGAAGAGGGCACTGACAGCCATGGGTGAGATGGCACAGGAGGCGAACCAGATCATCCGAGACGTGGGCCAGACCGCTTGAGGCGGGACAAGGCCGAAGACAAAGCGACCTAAGACAGGTCGGCCGGCCGCACCCGCAGCTTGGCGGCGATGCGGGCGAGTGCTTGCTGGTCGGCGGCCGTGAGCGGGTCGAGCACGAACTGCCGGACCGAGCGCACATGGGTGGGCGCTGCGGCGGCGACCACGTCGTAGCCGGCGTCAGTGAGCGCGGCGACGGTGTACCGGCCGTCGTCGGGGTCGGGCGAGCGCTCCACCCAGCCCCGGTGCTCGAACCGCTTGACGACATTGGACAGGCGCGAGAGGGAGCCGCTGGCGAGGTAGGCCAGGTCACTCATCCGTAGACGGCGCTCCGGGGCCTCCGAGATGTGGCTGAGGGTCAAGTACTCGAAGAGCGTCAGGCCGGGGCCCTGCTGCAGCGGCGACTCCAGCCGGCCCGGCAGCAGCAGGACCAGCGAGACCATCCCGGTCCACGCCTCCTTCTCGTCCGCGGTAAGCCACAGCGCGTCGTCGGAGCCGTCCTTGCTGGGGTTCGGGTTCGCGGGCGTGGCCATGACGACACCCTATCGAACGGTTTTTACTTCACGCGTGAAGCGAAAGCGTGGTACGTTTACTTCACGCGTGAAGTTACGAAAGGGGCATCATGAGTAAGCTGGAGTTCTTCGCCACTCCCGGGTACGGCGAGACACAGCTGGCCAATATGCACTACAGCCAGGCAGTTCGAGTCGGCGACCGTGTCGAGACCTCAGGTCAAGGAGGATGGGACGACGACTGGAACTTTCCTGACGCCCTGGAGGACGAGATCATTCAGGCGTTCGAGAACGTCGAGCGAACCCTCGCGTCGGCCGGCGCCACGTGGCGCGACGTCATCGCCGTGAACTCCTACCACATCCCCGACTCCGCCGACTTCATCGGAGAGGTCCACAACCGCGTCATGGTGGACCAGTTTCGCACGCGCATGGGCAACCGCGCGCCCATCTGGACCGAGATCGGTGTTCCGGCCCTCGGTGCTCCAAAGATGCGCGTCGAGATTCGCGTCACCGCCGTCATCGGTCAGGGCGACTGACCGACATACCGCTGGTCGTCGTGGGTGGTCGGGATCGAATGCCCGCGGTGCCCGGGATGGAGGCCCCCGGCGGCCTGGACCGGGTCCCGGTTGTGGACGGCACCGTGCGCCAGGCCCTGTCCGATTGAGGTCGCGGCGGGGATCGGGCAGCCCGGCTTGAGATACCCATCCGCCTGGTCCGAGCGAGCGGACTGAGATACTCCGGTCATGAACGTCGAATTGACGGGAAGTGGGGCGCGATCGGACGTGCCGGTGGCCACACGGATCAGGTCGGCGCACGGCGCGAGCTGGATGCTGCGTTCCGCCACGGCAACGGACATCGAGGTGATCGCGGAGCTGCGGGCCACGGTCATGCGTGCGGATTTGGAGCGCCTTGGCCGTTACGACGAGCACCGGGTGCGGCAACGGCTGCGGGATTCCTTCTCCTCGCAGCACACGTCGATCATCATGATCGACCGCGAACTCGTAGGATGCGTCACGGTCCGGCCCTCCGAAAGCGGGCAGTGGCTGGAGCACTTCTATCTTGCTCCGCACTGTCAGGGCCGAGGGCTCGGATCCGCTGTCCTGCGGACGGTGCTGGAGCGGACGGACGCGCAAGGCCTGCCCATGAGTTTGAACGTCTTGCAGGGCAGTGCTGCCCGTCGACTCTACGAACGCCACGGATTCGTCGCGGAAGCCCAGGACCCGATCGACGTCTTCATGGTGCGCCCGCCCGGGGCGGGCACCGCCGCGTAGGTCCGACCCGCGACAGCATGACGGCCACGCCCCGGTCCGCGAGGCCCTCTGCTACGGCCGTGAGCCCGGAGGGGGCGGGGGACCATACGGGTCCCCCGCGCCCTCCGGGGATACCTGAAGTGGACGACCCCGGCCCGCTGAGCGGCATCGGGCCCGTGACCGGTTGTCGTGACCGGTTCTCGTGACCGGCCACGGGCGTCCGGTCAGCTCACCAGCACAATCTTTCCGCGGGCGTGGCGGCTTTCGCCCAGTTCGTGCGCGGCCGCGGCCTCGGCGAGCGGGAACACCGCCGCGACCGGCACCCGCAGCTGGCCTCCGTCGGCGAGCGCGACCGCGATCGCGAGGCCATGGAACGCCATCGGGTCAGCGAGGGCACCCACGGCCGTGCCCGTGTCGTCGGCCGGCGCTCCGTGCGACATGTGTACGCCGTGGGCCGCCGCGGTGACGTCGGCT
Organism: Streptomyces sp. NPDC102274; assembly: GCF_044766385.1. NCBI lineage: Bacteria > Bacillati > Actinomycetota > Actinomycetes > Kitasatosporales > Streptomycetaceae > Streptomyces > Streptomyces sp. NPDC102274. The sequence goes on from NZ_JBIWLW010000040.1 coordinate 62,161, forward strand.
ATCGTCACCACGCGCGCCGTGTCCTCGGCGATGGCGATGAGGTCCGGCAGTGCCCCTCCGGCGCAGTCGAACACCGCGTCCACTCCGGCCGGTGCCAGCGCGCGGATCCGTTCGACGAGCCCCGTCCCGTACGTCGTTGGCTCCGCGCCGAGGGAACGCAGGAAGTCGTGGTTGCGCTCGCTCGCCGTACCGATGACGGTGGCGCCGCGGGCAACCGCGAGCTGGACGGCGACGGTGCCCACCCCACCGGCCGCGCCCTGCACGAGCACGGTGTGCCCGGCGCCGACCGCGAGCCGGTCGAGGACCCGGGTGGCCGTCTCGACGCTGCCGGCGGCGCCGCCCGCCTCCTCCCAGCTCCACGCGGCCGGTCTGGGCGCCCAGCCGGCCAGCACCGCGAAGTCGGCATTGGCGCCGCGCGCGGCGCTACTGGTCATGCCGAACACCTCGTCGCCGATGTCCACGCCCGTGACGCCGTCGCCGACCTCGTCCACGACGCCCGCGGCGTCGAACCCGGTCCGATAAGGGAACGTCGTGGGCACCACGTCACGCAGCGCCCCGGAGCGGATGCGTATGTCCCCGGACGAGACTCCGGAGGTCCGTACGGCGATGCGGATCTCGCCCGCTCCGGCGTGCGGCGCCTCCACTTCGGCGACGTGCACAACGCCGGGCGGGCCGTATTCAGTGAACTGAACTGTTCTCATGCGCCGACCGTAACGGAGCACCCCGTCCGTTTGACTAAAGTGAGAGCGGTGACGACACAAGTGGTAGAGAAGCTCCGCTCGGACGCCCGCGACAACCGCGGGCGCATCCTCGTGGTCGCTCGCGCGGCCTTCGCCGCCGAGGGCCTCGATGTGCCGATCCGGGAGATCGCCCGGCGCGCCGAGGTCGGTGTCGCAACCGTCTACAGGCATTTCCAGACCAAGGAAGCGCTGCTGACCGAGGCCTTTGCCGAGCAGATGGCCTCTTGCTCGGCGATCGTGGAGGAGGGTCTGGCGGCGGACGACCCGTGGAGCGGATTCCGCCTGGTGATCGAGAAGCTCATGAAGGTGCATGCTCTCGACCGAGGCTTCGCCCGCGCATTCACCTCGCAGCTCCCCCACGCGGTCGACTTCGCCGCGGACCGCGATCGCACGCTGCGTCTGCTGCTCGAACTGGTGCGGCGCGCGAAGGAATCGGGCCCCCTCCGGGGGGATTTCGTGCTGGAGGACATCAGCCTGGCGCTCATGGCGAACGAAGGCATCCGCGCCGAGTCACCCGAGATGAGGGTGGCCGCGTCGCGCCGCTTCGCGGCCCTGATGATCCAGTCGTTCCAGGCGAACCCCGTCGCGACGCCGCTTCCGCCGGCCGTCCGGCTGCCTCTCTCCAGACACTAGGTATCGAACAGCGGCCATGGGCCGGATGGACTACGCCGAATCGACGGGACCTGACCGGCCCGTTTAGCTGGACAGGGAAATACGACAGACCGGTCTGACCAATCAAAGTGAGGCGCGACCATGCCGGAGACACGCACAGCCCTGGTGACGGGCGCGACCTCCGGCATCGGCCGGGCCGCGGCGCTGAAGCTCGCCCGGGACGGATTCAAGGTCATGGTTCACGGCCGCGACGCCGAGCGCGGAGCCGCGGTGGTCAAGGAGATCGAGAGCGCCGGCGGCAGCGCCGAGTTCCTCGCCGCCGACCTCACCGACGTCCCGGCCATCGGACAGCTGGCGGCCGCGGCCGGGGACGTCGAGGTCCTCGTCAACAACGCCGGGTTCTCCTGGTTCGGCCCCAGCGCCGACCTGCCCCCCGACAGGTACGACGAGTTGTTCGACGCCAACGTACGCAGTGCGTACTACCTCACGGCCGCCATCGCGCCGAAGATGGCCGAGCGAGGCCGGGGCACCGTAATCAACCTGGGCAGCATGGTCGGGCAGATCGGCCTGGCAGGCAGCGCGGCCTACAGCGCCACCAAGGCCGCGCTCGCCGCGCTGACCCGCTCCTGGGCCGCCGAGTACAGCCCGCGGGGCGTGCGAGTCAACACCGTCGCCCCGGGACCGGCCTACACCGGCGGCGCGTCCAGGGAAAGACTCACGACCCTGGGGAAGACCACGCTTCTGTCCCGCGCGGCGGAGGCGGAGGAAATCGGGGACGTCATCGCGTTCCTCGCCTCACCGGCCGCCGACTACATCACCGGCGCCGTCATCCCCGTCGACGGCGGACGCTCAGCCGTCTGACCCGTACCGCGCACGGGCATCACGGCCGGGGCCGGGCTCGCCGTGTCAGCACGGGGGGCTGTCGTCGCGGCGGGTGGCACCCGGCCGCGTGTCCAGCGACCACATGTGTGTGCATCGCGGGCACTGAAGGTGGACGACCGGCCCGCTGTTGGAGATCAGAAAGCGCCAGTGCACTCCGCAGTTGCGGCTGTCCGCGCAGGTCGCGCAATGGCGGGCGTCGTCGCAGACGGGGCAGGCCACCCAGGCGCGGCGGGCGATGTCCGCCTGCGGGTCAATGGGCAGCCGCACGGCCCGGATCCTCTCCCGGCAGAACGCCGGCCGCCACCAGCAGGTCGTAGGTGCGCCGCTGCTCGCTGTCCAGCCCCGAGTACAGCAGCGCGTACGCCTCGTCCTCGTCACGGAGAGCGGCCACCGGATCCCAGTCGGGCCCGAGCGCGGCCATGACCTCGGCCCGTCGACGGGCTTCCTCAAGGGTCAGGTCGATCGTGAAGGGGATGAGTCCGGTCGCGTTGTCCTGGTTCATGGCGAGACTTCCGAAGTGTTGGTGGAACCCCACCATCATTACCAGGCGACCCCGGCAACAGGGAAGGGCAACCTAAGTTACGCGGGGACGGCCCGGAACGGCGCACCACCCGGTCCATCGAAGGCGCACCCGCGGATCGGCCGCCAGGGGCGGGCCGTTGCCGACACGAGGCCGCGAACGGCGGCCAGGGTCCACCCAGAGCATTGTGACGTATTTCACAAGCCGCCCGAAGACCTCGTTCTCGCGGACCGAACGCCTCCGGAGTCGGCTTCATTTCCTACATCCCCAGGATGACCTGCGCGGCCGGTTACATCCGGGGAGGGACGTCGTACCTGTCCCGCGGCTTCTAGGTTCATGCCATGACTACTGATCTGGACAGCTCCCAACAGGCCGTCGTCCGGCTGGACAACCTCCACAAGGAGTACGGTGACGCGAAGGCTCTGGACGGCGTCTGCCTGGAGATCCGTGCCGGGGAAGCGGTCGCGGTGATGGGTCCCTCCGGGTGCGGCAAGTCCACGCTGCTCAACATGGTCGCCGGCCTGGACCGCCCGACGTCAGGAACGGTGCGGGTCCACGGCCAGGACCTGGGGAAGCTGAACGAGACCGGGCTGGCGCTGTTCCGGCGGCGGCACATCGGCATGATCTTCCAGTTCTTCAACCTGATCGACGATCTGCCGGCACTGGACAACGTCGCGCTGGCCGCCCAGCTGACCGGCACGTCCGCCCGGCAGGCCCGCCGCCGCGCGCTGGAACTCCTCGACGAACTGGGCATCGCCGACCGCAGGGACACCTACCCGGCCGCATTGAGCGGAGGCGAGCGTCAACGAGTGGCCGTGGCCCGGGCACTGATGAACCGCCCGGCCCTGCTCCTGGCCGACGAGCCGACCGGCGCGCTGGACAGCCGCTCTGGCGGGCAGGTCATGGACCTGCTGATCGACCTCAACCAGATCGGGCAGACCTTGCTGATCGTCACGCACGACCCGCACCTGGCCACCCGCTGCGCCAGCCGCCTGGTCGAGGTCGCCGATGGACGAGTGGCCCGGGAAAACACGCTGGAGCCGACCACATGAGCGCCGTGTGGAGGACCGCGCGGGCGGCCGTGAAACCGTTCTCGGCCTCCTGGTCTCCGTCCTGATCGTCGGGAACGTCGTCAGCCGGGCGGTCGTCTCCGGGCACCGGCACATCGGCGTGCTCAAGTCGCTGGGCTTCACCCCGAACCAGGTGGTGGCGATCTACCTGGCGATGGTCTCCGTCCCAGCGGTCATCGGCTGTGTCATCGGCACTCTGATCGGCAACGCGGTGGCGGGCCCCCTCCTGAGGGTGGCGTTCTCCGGCATCGAAACCGGCAGCGCCATCGGCATCGGCTGGTGGCCGTCCGTCCTCTGCCTGGTGGGCATGCCCGCCCTCGTTGTCCTGGCCGCCCTGATCCCCGCCGTACGCGCGCACAGGCTGTCCGCGGCCCAGGCGATCACAGCAGGCAGCGCGCCGCGGACCGGACGCGGACTGCACATCCAGCGCCGACTCGGCGGAACCCGGCTGCCACGCGCGGTGAGCCTGGGACTGGGCCGGCCGTTCAGCAGGCCGGGCCGCTCCCTGCTGACCATGGCGGCCATCGTCCTCGGGGTCACCACCGTGACCCTGACGACCGGCCTGACCAGCACCATGGTCGCCTACGGGAACGCGGGCAAGAGCGGAGGCGCAGCCCGGATCGACGTACAGGCCGGTTCGCCCGCGAACGGCCGGACCGCCCCGAAGCTGAGCGATCGGCAGAACGAAGAACAACTGCGCTCCCTGCCCGACGCGGACCAGGTGACCGCCCACGCGCTCACCAAGGTGTCAGCGCGGGTTGTCGGTGGGCGACCGGGTCACCGTCCAGCTGAACGGCAAGCGGGCACCCGTCACCATCGTGGGTGAGCTCATGGAACGCGACGCCCAGGCGCTGGACTCCAATTGGCAGACGCCGGCGCGACTCGCCCCCGCGACAGAGGCCGCCGAGTACACAGTCCGACTCGCTCGCGGCGCCGACGTCCAGAGCTATATCAAAGCGGTCAAGACGGTCGACCGGTCCTGCATCCCGCGTCGCGGCGCTCGGACAACACCGCCACCATGACCGTTGTCGGCTTCGCGTCGGTGTTCACCGTGCTACTGACCGTCGTCGCCGCTCTCGGGGTCTTCAACACCGTCCTCATGCTGCTGACCGGAAGGATCCGCTGGAGCAGCGGGGTGTTGACGTGGGCCAGGGCGGAGTGGAGGAGGTGGAGGGCGCGTATGGACACCTCCTGGCCCGCGGCCGCCGCACGATCTTCAGGAGTCCACACAACCCCTGGTGATCACGCGGTGGACCTACCCGTTCCCAGCCGGGTCCGCCACAAGATCGCCAAATGAGAACGGATTAGCGGGAGTCCCCGTCGCCCTCGACATTGGCCACCATCTTGCGCAGCACCTTGAGCGCGGCCACGTACTCCTCGTCGCTGATGCCCTTGTGGACCACGGCGCGCAGCTCGGTCACCAGCTCACGCAGCCGCGCTCTGGCGGCCTCCCCCGCATCGGTGAGGTGCAGGCACTGCCCGGCGTCGATCCGGAGCCATCCGCGGTGGAGCAACTGGTCGACGACCCGGGCGATCTCCTGCTGCCCGCCGCCAAGGTGCGTCAGCTGGGTGACGACCTCCTGGCGGCTCGGCGCCGCGGGCCCGCCGTTCACGCGGTTGAGCACCCAGTACTGCGGCTGCGTGACGTCGATCTTGGCCATGGCGTCGCGCAGATGCCCGGTGACGGACGCGTGAGCCAGGCCGCTCCAGTAGCCGACGGGCTGAGTGGCCAGCATGTCGTCGGTGGCGGCCGGGTCTGCCGGCGCCTGGTCGGTGGTGGCTCCAGTCAGCGGTTCCATGATCGCGACGTTACATTCCCCTGGCGCACTGAACAATCGAAATCCCGCATCCACCGCAACCAAGGGCTGTCCCGTGATCCCCGGCGGGTGCGCGACGACAGCTACGGCGCCTCGCCGCGTTGTCGGAACGCCCGCATACATCCAGTAGGCGGGCGCCCCTCCGCCTTGCGACGCACCGCGGCACCCGGTTCCAGCCGGATCGCGGGTATGGCAGAACGAGCCGTCCGGTGAGGTGTTCGCGTCCGGCCGCAGCCACGGGCTGACCTCCGCAGCCAGGACCAGGCGCCCGTCCGCCGCTCTCGGCAGCGGCAGGTCCGCCGCCGCCCGACGGAGTCGCTCGACGTCGATGCGGCCGCTCGACGTCGATGCGGCCGCGGTTGAGCCCGCCGCACAAGGTGCCGTTCGATGCCGGACGTCGAACGACACGGCGAGTACCTGTTTCTGTTCCCCGGTGGCTGTCGTCAGGGGTGATGGGGCAGACGCAGGAAGTCGACGCGGTTGGCTGAACAGGCACCATGACGAGAGGGCGGAGGGGGGCAGCCCCCACCATGTGCGGTGTCAACAACAACCCCTGTGATCACCGTGGTAGCCGGATGGTTCGAGGGATCGGCTACGCCAAGGATGGTGCTCGTCCGGAAAAACCGCATCAACTGTCCCTGAGGACCACTCCTGATGAAGAACATCCTGACTCGTCGGCGCACACACCGGGTGCTGCCCACGATGCTCCTGCTGGCGGTCACGGCCGGGACGCTCACGGCCTGCGGCGGCGCTGCTCCCACTCCGGCGAATTCCGCCTCATCGGCCTCCGCAGCTCCGACCTCATCGACCTCCGCAGCGCCGACCTCGTCGGCTTCGGAACCGTCGGCCGACTCGACGCTGCACATGATCAACAACGAGGGTCGTCGTCTGGCGTTCCACGTCACTCCCGGTCATCTTCCTGCCATAGTCCTGGATGCGGGCGGGGGCCTGGACTCCTCCTATTGGAAGGACCTGGTTCCGAAGCTCGCGGCAGCCACTGGATCCGAGATCATCACGTACGACCGGGCCGGGCTCGGTGACAGCGACGAAGTGCCGGGCCCCTGGGATGTGAAGAGCGCCGCCAGCGATCTGGAGACCGGTCTGCGCGAACTCGGTGTCACCCGGAATGCAGTTCTGGTGTCACACTCCCAGGCGGGCGAGGTCGCGACCTATCTCACCGGCGCGAACCCGCGGCTGGTCTCCGGTGCGGTACTCGTCGACGCGAGCCTGCCGGAGTTCTACACCGACAGTGAGATCGCTCGTGTCGTAGCCGCGAACAAGCCGCAGGTCGACGCGGCGAAGGCGGATCCTTCCACGAAGGAGAACCGTCAGCTGATCGCCACCGCGGAGAGCTACGTCCCGATGCACCAGGCCTATCACCAGGTCTCCTGGCCCGACAGCGTTCCCGTCACCGTCATGGTGTCGGAGAAAACTCCGTTCGACGGGTCACCCGAGGACGCCCAGCTCTGGCGCGACGCCGCCGCCATGTTCGCCAAGGCCGGCCCTGGCCGAACGCTCGTCACCGCTGAAGGCAGCTCGCACAACATTCCGATCGACCGTCCCGACCTCGTGCTCAGCGAGATCGAGAAGATGGCCGCAACACGCGGATGATGCGCGCGACCGCCCGGTGCCCCGGTTGACGCACTCCCGACAGATATAGGCGAGCTCGTCGGAGGGCAGGTTCGGGGATGTGCCGTGAGCTTATGGTGAGGCCGATCGGCTGCCGGGTTGAGCGGTACCGGGGGAGAGTGAACACGTCTGAGGTCGGCGGTGGTTCGGGCGACCGTCGGTCTCCGTCCTTGTCGCGCGGTGCTGGCTGACCCGTCCGACGGGAGATGGTGCGGCCGGACCTCCCAACGGGGTTCCGGCCGCTGCTGGCGGAGAGTTGTCCGTGAACGCTCCCGGAATTGTCCGTGATTGGTAACGGAGGCATCCCTCGGCCCGCGTGCCTCGTC